>NZ_CP054699.1:0-320357 GCF_022558445.1 Candidatus Contubernalis alkalaceticus | reverse complement strand
GATATAGCCACGGCATCATAATTTTTAGTTAAAATGTTCATCAGTGTATCCAGCTGAGAATTGACATCATCCTCCTTGGGGGCAGCCATGACATCCACCTCTACACCAAATTCCTCTGCAGCTGCTTCATAACCCTCTTGCATAACCACCCAAAAGGGATTAGCCAGGGTAATTTCTAACGCTGCAATTTTGTAATTGCTGCTAACTTCCGGAATGGGAGATAAGAATTCCAATAGCTTGGCTTCTGCACCCAGATAGGCCTCGTTACCGGACTCAGCCGGGGTTTCATCTACTGTTTCTTCATCATTTACCGGTTCAGCCTGTACATCTTCGCTGCCGCCGTTATTGTCTGTGCTGCTTTGGCACCCAACAAAGGTAAACAACAATACCGTAACTAATACCATACAGATTATTTTTTTTATATTCATTGAAATTATAACCCTCCTCTTTTAGTTAAAGCTCTTTTCTTTAATAAAGGTTTTTACTTCTTTTTCACTGGTATCCAACCTGGCACCAGGTTGGATACATTTAATGGCGGCACAAGCACTGGCAAATTTCAATGCGTCTTCAGGTTGATTATTTTTAAAATAGTATGCTGAAATTAAGCCCCCTGTAAAAGCATCCCCCGCACCAGTAGTATCTACGGCTTTCACCGGAAATGCCCTGCACTGAACTACTTGATCTTTTCTCCACCAAACTGAGCCCTCTTCGCCATGGGTTGTAATCAAACCTGAATCCGGGGAATAGCGGCTGTAAAGGACAGCCCCTGCATCCTTAGGAACATCGGTACCTGCCAACTCTTTCATTCCCTCTTTACAAACTACCAGGAGGTGACAAAGGGCAATCATTTCCTCTAGCTGTTCAGAACTGACCCCGCAGAAATTCATAAAAGAGGGTGAACACTGCAGGTTAAAAACCACCTGGATATTTCTGCGTCGGCATTCTCTGGCTAACTTTAATGCAGGTGCCGCTCCAAACATATCTGTATAAAAGACCTTTGCTCCTCTCAAAATATCTACACTCACTTCGTCTTCGGTCAATTCCAACAGGCTGTCCCCCAGGTTAGCGTAAATGGCTTTTTTCCCATTCCTGGCCACAGTGATAAAGGTATGAAGGGTTGTGCCTCCCTTCTTTGTAACCAGAAAACTGGTTTCGACTCCTGTATTAAACAGCTGCTCCTGAAACAATCTGCCGTAGTGGTCATCCCCAATTTTGGCTGTCAGGGCAGCCTTAATCCCCAGTTTTTTTAAAGCTACCATGACATTGGCACAACTTCCTCCGGGCATTATTTTTTCGCTGTGGATAAAGGCAAATCCATCTTCCCTGGGGAGCTCTTCGCATGTAAGGACGATATCCATCGCTGATGCTCCCAGACCTATTACATCGGCTGTCATTCATTCCCTCCTTTCCAAAAGAATTATTTCTTCTTATACTGAGCCCGCTCACCTCCAATCAGTTTTGGCCGGGTACGGGCAGCTATCACTCTGGCTCCTCCAATATATTCTGTATCTAAAAGTAACGGCATGACTACCGGCTTCAGGTGCATTCCAATCATGGTCAATCCAATATCAATTCCTGAATCCCCCTGGATTGTTTCTACCACTACCGGATCATTAAAAAATTCCATAGAAACAGCAGCAAATGTTCCTCCGGCTTCAGAAACAGGAACCACATTCACTTCAGACAGGTTTTTTTGAACCAGAGTTTCCCTTTCTACAATCAATGCCCGGTTGAGATGTTCACAGCACTGAACTGCTGCAGACATATCTACGGGCTTGTTATCCCATAATGCACTGCATATAGCCCGTGCCAGTTCCGGGTCTCCAGTAGTGTCTTCTCGACGGCCTTCCACCCGACTGATGCTGCAAGAAACGACCAATAATCTACCGGACACCTGGTTTTCCCCGGCCTCCAAAAGCCCTTCTAAAACAGATACAAACTGTTGATATACCACGTTTTTGTTAATTTCCATGGTAAAGCCTCCGAGAACTGTTATTTTTGAGAACGTATTTCTGAAATCACTACTGATGTCAGGATAATTATGCCAATCAGCAGCTGGTGATAGTAAGACGGAATACTAAGAATGGTCAGGCCGTTGCGCAAAACCCCCAGCAGAAAACAAGCGATCACAGTACCGGCAACGGTGCCCTTCCCGCCGTTCATACTGGTTCCTCCTAAAACAACTGCGGCAATAGCATCCAGTTCAAACATCCAACCGGCCAGGGGTTCGGCAGTATTTAAACGAGCTGTAGAAATCAGCCCGGCCAGAGCCGCTGTCAACCCACAAAGAGCATAGACCATTGTTTTATAGAAAACGGTTGAAGCCCCGGTTCTTCGAAGCGCCTCTTCATTTCCTCCCAAAGCCAGAGTATAATAACCCAGCCTGGTCATGTTTAAAACAAATGCACCGGCTGCTACCAATAAGCCTGCCATTATAATTGGTGAATTGACTGGACCAATATGGCCGCTGCCCCACCAGGTAAAGCTCCGGTCAAATCCATAAATAGGGATGCCTCCGGTTATAATCAAGGCCAGACCTCTGCTGACAGACATGGAACCCAGGGTTATAATAAATGGGTTTATCCGTAACCGGGAAATCAGAAGACCGTTCCCAGCACCAATCAAGACTCCTGTAAATAAACCCAGTAAAACAGCCGGGTAAACGGAAACCCCACTTTTCATGGCATAAGCAATAGACACCCCGCTTAATGCCGCGACGGCTCCCACTGACAAATCGATTCCCCCGGTACAAATTACAAAAGTCATTCCCAGGGCTAAAATAATATGCAGGGAAGTTTGATCCAAAATATTTCTAAAATTTGCCCAGGTCATAAAAAAGGGAGAAGATAAACTCAACCCTGTTACCAAAACCAAAAGAGCAGCCAACAGAAGCACCTGTGAAAAAGACTGTTCTATATTATTTTTTATTTGTTTATGAGCCAGTGTGACATAATCTTGAACAATCAGTGCTTTGTTCAAATTCTTTCTCATTTTTTAAATTTGCCCCCGTTATATACTGTACTATTTCGCCGGGTTCAGTTTCCTCCGTTTGGAAATCCCCCACCAGCTTTCCCTGCCTGATAACACATATGCGATCTGAAATTGCAAACACCTGGTGAAGATTATGGCTGATTACCATTACTGCAAAGCCCTGATTCCCTAACATTTGTATAAGTTCCAAGACTTTTGCCGACTCGCGAACTCCCATAGCTGCTGTTGGTTCATCAAAAATAATAACTTTCCCCCCCTGCTGGATGGCCCTGGCTACAGCAACAGCCTGCCTTTGTCCACCGGACAGGCAGCCTACCGGATTTTCCAACCGGGGAACGCTGATTTGCAAACTATCCAGCAGAATACGGGTCTGTTCAACCATTTTTCCCTTGTCAACAATAAAGCCTCCCTTTAAGGGTTCCCTGCCTAAAAACACATTACAGGCCACATCCCTGCTGTCTACCAGGGCTAAATCCTGGTAGACCGTTGATATTCCCTTTTGTATGGCCACTGAAGGAGTCATTTTGCTGAACTCTTCAGAGTTAAAAATAATCCTACCCTTATCTGGTGTTAGTGCTCCGGATAATATTTTAATCAGAGTAGTTTTCCCTGCGCCATTATCCCCTACAATAGCCAACACCTGTCCACAATTAACTTCTAAAGATATCCCGGATAAAACCTGGATATGCCCGAAAGATTTAAATATTTCTTGAACTTTTAATATAGGTTTTTCGGTAATATTTTTTTTAGCCTGATCCATTTTTACCCCCGGCTTTCACCCTTATAAATTATTAATTCTTCCTGTTTATTACGTTTACTATGCCTGTCCTGTCAAATCCCCGGCAGCTTTCACCATGGCATATACGTTTGCCGGGGGAGTCAGAGGAGAAATTGTACAGGCCGGCATCAACACAAACCCACCCGGTAAATATCCAACTTTTTTGATTATATCTTTACATTTTTCATATACCTGGTCAGGAGTGCCGGTTTGCAAAAGTGTACAGGATATATTCCCCCCAAATGCATGCTGCTCTCCCAGAGCTTTTGCTGCATGTTCCAAATTCATGTCATCTCCCATAGTAAACAAAACTTTGGGGGGCAGGGGAATAGAATTTTTCCAAATAATCAAGTTTTTCCTGTGGTCTCCACAAAGATGAATGGACCACTTTTTCATACCTAGTTTTAAAAAATGTTCATGCAGTTCTATTACATAGGGAAGGCTAAACTTTTCAAAAAAATGAGGAGAACACAAGGTGTTGGACTCCCAGGGAAATGAGCTTGCCAGCGTGCAGGACTCCAGACCCACTTCAGAAATAAATACCTCTGATATTTTATAAAGATAATCTGTAGAAATCCTCAAAAGCTGATGTATCAGTTCCGGCTTTTTAACCATCCAGCGTAACATTAGCTCTCCACCCAACAAAGAACCCACTATACCCAGGGGAGAACCACCGGGTATCGATGTAGTATAACCCATTTTTTTTGAGATTCTGGCAAAAGCAAGCTTCCTCCCTGTGGCAGGAGTATTTAAAATATCCGGTACCTGAAGGTTGTAAACATCCTCCTCCATGTTTACAGGCCGTTTTACCAGGTGTGGGAGGGAGCAGGGTGGGGTTTCCGGAAAAAACAATTCTCCCCCAAAGTCCCATCCTGCATAGTCAGGAATACTAAAGGAGGGAACTGCATCATGTTTTATTAATTCTGCCGCCCAAACCTGTGCTTTGAAAGCCTTTTCCGGGTTTAAATAATACTCCCTGGTGCTTAACCCTGAAATGGCGGCAGAAAACACCCCTCCCAAGGGTACAACCTTAACTCTGCCAAAACCGGTGTTTTTTACACCGGGCAATTTTTTTTCAGACTTATTTGTATGATTCATGGTTTTAATCCCTTTGTACTAGACCAGATGGTAATATCAATTGCCATATAAATTTGTTAAAAAATCTTGTTCCGTAATCTTAAAATAACTGACGGTTTTACTTTTTTATGCGGGTAATCACTTATATTTTTCGACATATTTTTGAATTATCCTTTATAGTTACTATTACTGTTTGTTATGCCAGGAACTCATCACTATTTCTACAGGTTATAGTTATCAATGCCAGGACAGTAGTTTTCCCTAACCTATATTAATTAAAATCCCACAAAAATACCGGCAATTTCTTCTCTCCCTTTACAGCTTCCTATATTTTGGACATAAACTCTTTTTTGGAAAACCGGAATCCAGAACTTACGATTTCCACCCAGCAGGTATAAATGTAATTAAAAAAACATGTAATTTAGGGTAATCGCTTGCATCCATAATAGAGGGGAAAAGGCTAATTCTGACCCTTTACCACTGATTCATCCTTTATTTCCATATTGCTTATATAAACGTCCGTTCCCACTGCAGCCAGCAGTACCGCTCCTTTTACGACCAGCTGGTAATATTCATTTACATTCATAAGAATCATTCCATTTGTTAAAATTCCCATGATTAAAATACCTGACAACACGCCACTTAGTCTACCTTCTCCTCCGTAAATACTTACGCCTCCCAAAACAACTGCTGTTACAATATCCAGTTCGTATCCCTGACCGGCATTGGGCTGTCCACTATTTATCCTGGATAGAAGAACAAGGCCGGCAAGAGAAGCCAGAAAACCCGAAATGGCATAAACAAAATATTTTATTTTTTTTACAGGAATGCCAGACAATTCAGAGGCTGTTTCGTTACCCCCTATGGCATGTACATACCGTCCAAATCTGGTAGTATACAATACTATAAAACCTGAAAGAAATACTGCTGCCATAACTAAAACTGGAACTGGAATAATATTTATATATCCTTGACCTAAGAAGGAAAAAGATACTGCAGAAAATCCATATACCGGTAAGCCACCTGTGATAATGTAGGCTGCACCCCTGAATATAGTCATACTCCCCAACGTGGTAATTAAGGGAGGAATCTTAACATTATTAATCATTAATCCGTTAAATAACCCTATCAATACTCCAGCAATAAGAGTTGCCAAAAAAGCAGTAGGAATATTAACCCCATTGACCATTAACGTAGCAGCTAAAACAGACGATACTCCAATAATCGAACCGACGGACAGGTCTATGCCGCCTGATATAAGAACAAAGGCCATTCCCACAGAAACAATCCCCATAATAGAAACTTGCCTCAAAATATTAATGAAATTTGGCAGAGTTAAAAAAACTTCGGTTCTATTGGAAAAAAACATAACCAGCAAAACCAAAACCACTAGAAGGCCATATTTAGTTATAATTTCCCTCATATAATAGCGATCCATCTAAAACTCCTTAAGGTTAAGAATTAAAAAGGAGAAGCCTGTTAAAACAAGGCCTCCCCAATTAACAATTTTAATAATCGCCAATGTTGTCTTTTGTAACAGGTGACATAGGAAATTTAATCATTTCTTCTATTCTATTGCCATTCTTAATAATTTCTAAAGTAGTTTCAATAATTAACCGCCCCGTTTCATACGGCTCAATGTCCACAGTGCCTTTATAAATACCATTTTCTTTAATCTTATCAATGGCTTCAGGAGTAGCGTCTAAACCTACTAAACAAAAATCTTCGGTATCTTTACCCGCTGCCTTAACTGCTTCGTACGCTCCTAAAATACCTACATCACTGATGCCTGCAATAACTTTAACATTTGGGTGAGCCTGTAGAATAGATTCAGTCACATTCATTCCCATTTCGGTAGTATATGCTTCTTGTTCAGAAACAATTTTTGCATTTGGTGCGATAGAATGAATTCCGTCTTTAATCCCTTCAGATCTTTCAATAACCAATGGAATAGATGGGTAGCCCAACACTGCCACCTCTGCTTCTCCTCCCAAATTATCTTTAATCCATTGACCTGCAATTTGACCTCCCATAAAACCATAATCATATTGAACTAAATCAAAATGTGCATAAGTGTCTTCCAAGGGCACATTGGCACTGATAACTGGGATACCTGCCTCTTCTCCCTTATACACCATGGGCTGCAGGGCAGACTGATCATTAGCGCTAATTATAATAGCGTCTACCTTTTGTACTATAAAATTCTCCACAGCATCCACCTGTATTATAGGATCATTTTTCCCATCGTGAACTGTCAACTTAATACCAAGTTCATCAGCTTTGTCTTCCATACCTTTAACAACTTGTATAAAATACGGATTCCCCAGGTCCATGGTAGTATACGCAATGTGTATTTCTTCCTCACCATTACCGGGTGAAGCATCATCATTACCTGGCAGCGCCTGATCATTACCACATCCCATCAATGTTACAAACATGAAAACTAAAACTGTTAGAAAAACGATTATTTTTTTCAATTTGTTTTATCCCCCTTTTAATAAATTATAAAACTAATATTTATTGCGACCTTTTTATACACCCCCTTCAAAACTTACAAATCAACATTGTTCGTACGCCCAGCCTCCATAAAAGCACAGATATTATCTATGGGCGTATCAGGTGCACAGGTACACCCAAAGGATAGTATATAGTTAGAAAAACTTTTCATTTTTCTCAATAAATTTAAGGTAGTTTCTCTTACTTCCTCAGGTTTCATTAACATCAAAACTTCAATGGGGTCAACATTACCAATTAAAACTATGTTTTCAGGTACCTTAGCAGCAATAGTTGGTAAATCCATTAACTGGTCCAGGCTTATACCCTCAACCTCCGTAGTTAGCATTTTATCTAGTAAATGATTGGTATTCCCGCATACATGGAGCACCTTCCACGCATTAAGGGAATGATATAGCTTTTTTAAGTTAAAACAAACTAATTGCTCATATACATGGGGAGAAAGAATAACGCCCGAAGGTTCACTAAAACTTACCAGCTGCACTCCGGCATCTACACAAGCCTGGGCATACCTGTTTACTGTTTGATAAGTAAACTTAAGCACTTCTTCTATAAAACTCGGCTGCTTAATTATACTCCTACATATATCCATTGCCCCGACCATTTCCACAGCTAAAGTAAATGGCCCCTGCAATATGACCCCTAATGGTTTAGTAAAATGACTTGCTAACAGCTTAAGTGATTTTAAATTTGTAACCATTCTCTTATTATGGTAAGGATCAGGGACCACCATTCTTAATAGTTGTTCTCTGGACTTAACAGGATTATCTATAACACTGGGAAAGTCATAATTGTGTTTAAGTAAAGGTAATTTCATAGCTTCGCAAAACAAAAGCCCATCATCCATAGGATAAATGAAGTCTGCCTGAAATTTTTCATCCATGGCTATTGCTACTTCCAACTGCTTTTTAGGAGAATTGTAGACATCATATAACCTATACCCTGTTAACCTTAACCCGATAGTGCCCATCCAAGGAAAAATTAATCTTCTATTTTGTTTTTTGACATATTGTATAAGACTTATTCTACTCATTTTCATCTCCTGAAAAATAATCGTTTTTCAAAAATTGCTTGGCACTTCTCCGTTTCTTTTTAAATAGTACTGGTCTGACCCAGTAATCACATGGATTATTTCATCAGGATGAGTATTCCTGGTTATAAAATCCTCCACAACTTGTCCCTGTCTCAGCACACATATCCTATCAGATATTTCAAATACCTGGTGAAGGTTATGGCTTATTACGATTACAGCAAATCCCTTTTCTCCCAGTTTTTTTATAAGCTTTAGAATCCTGGCAGATTCCCTTATGCCCATTGCAGCAGTAGGTTCATCAAATATTATTATTTTGCCCCCCTGGTTGATAGCCCGGGATACTGCAATAGCCTGCCTTTGTCCCCCGGAAAGATATGATACCGGCAATTTTAAAAGAGGAATATCAATTTGCAAGCTATCTAATAATTTGCTGGCTTCCTTTTTCATTTTCTTCTTATTTAAAAAAAATTTACCTGAAATTTCTTCCCTCCCTAAAAATATGTTGCTGACAATGTCCAGACTGTTTACAAGAGCCAAGTCTTGATACACTGTGGAAATCCCCAATTGAATTGCCTTGGAAGGAGACAACCTTTTAAATACTTCTGACCTTACTATTATTTCTCCCCCATCAGGAACCATGGCTCCCGACAACAGCTTTATTAGAGTGGTCTTTCCAGCTCCGTTATCCCCTACAATAGCTAATACCTGGCCTTCAAATATCTTTAAGTCTACACCATTTAAGGCTTTCACATGTCCGAATGACTTGTATAAACCCCTGGTTTCTAGTAAAGGAGGATTGTCTTCTTTTCCTTTATTCATATAACAAAACAACCTCTTCCTAAATTTATATTGGTGTTCATACCACTATTATGGCCGCCTAAAGATTAGCCAGCGAAGGAGACTATAACTTTGAAAATGGAGTATGCCCTGCCTCCATAACCGCCTTCAAATTTTCCACTGGTGTACCAGGAACACAGTCACAGCCGAAAGATAGCATGAAATTTGAATGGTTTTTCATCTTTTTTAAGAGCTTCAATGTTTCAACCTTAACTTCCTGAGGAGCCATGTCGAAAAGGACGTGTATAGGGTCAATATTTCCCATAACTACCATTTCCTTCGGTACCCTTGAAGCAGCCGTGGGCATGTCCATTACCTGGTCCAGGCTCAAAGCCTCTGCTCCACAGTTTATTAGGCTGTCTATTAAATGTGAAGTGTCTCCGCATACATGGACCACCTTCCAAACATCCATGTCCGCAAAGAAATTTCTTAATCTTGAAGCTACCAGTTCCTCAAAACGTGATGGAGATAAAATTACTCCGGTAGGTTCACTGATACACATAAATTTAACTCCTGCTTTAATAGTCTCCCGGGCATAACCCTTAACTACTTCATTAGTAAATTCCAATATCTCATTAATAAAATCAGGATTTAGTATAACCGCCCTAACGAAATCTGAAGCGCCTACCAGTTCTACAGCCAGGGTAAAGGGGCCCATCAAAGAAATAGCCAGGGGTTTATCAAAATGATCCCCAATCTTTTTTAATGCCTCCAGGTTTGTGGACATCCTGAGGTTTTTGTATGGTTGGGGAACTTTTAGCTTTCGCAAATCCTCAATATTTTTAATGGGGTTTTCTAAGACACTGGGGAAATCATAGTCAGGTTTCAAAAGAGGGAGCCCCAAAGTCTCACAGAATATGATCCCGTCATCTTGAGGATAAACAAAATCTGCACTGAACTCTTTATCCATTAACCGGGCCAATTCCAGCTGTTTTTCCGGTGATTTGTATACATCGTAAAGGGTATAGGAGGTCAGCTGTAATCCAGCACACCCCATCCATGGGAAAATTATGGGCCTGTCATGTTTCTTCATATAATCTATGAGGCGCATCAATCAACACCTCCTGCACCAAGATTTAAAAGCTCTCTCACCGTATGCACTGCTTCATAAGCATTGGGAGCATAACCGTCCGCATTGATTAACTTTGCATAATCTGCAGATACCGGGGCTCCACCTATTAATACATATCTTTTCCGTTCAGGACTCCGTTTTTTTACCTCCTCAATTACCCTTTTCATTCCCCTCATGGTCGTGGTCAGCAGTGAAGACAAGGCAATAACATCTGCATCCACTTCCAGGGTTTTATCCACAAAATAGGTAAGAGGCACATTTCTACCCAAATCATATATGTCAAAACCCGCGGCTTCCAGCATCATAGCCACGATGTTTTTCCCAATATCATGAGTGTCTCCCTCCACCGTACCTATGACCACTTTCCCCACTTTTTTTGCCCCGGTTTTACAATGTGGCTTCAGCACTTCCAGCCCTACATACATGGTATCTGCGCACACTACCACCTCTGGAACAAAATACTCTCCCTCAGCATAAAGCCTATTCACTTCTTCCATTCCCTTAAAAAGACCGTTTATTATTGCATCTTCACCGCTTATACCTTTTTCCAGTGTCTCGTGACAAAGCGGAACAATAATATCCAGCTCCATATTTACTACTGCTTCAACCAGTTTATTTAAATAATCGTCCACCATGGATATTTATCCTTCCCTTCTCAACGATTAAAGCATTTCCAAAAAAGCTTCAACCCTAACTTTGATCCACCCCGCATCGGATTCGGAGTAATCAGTTTCAATCTGTAAGAAAGGTACGCCCAGCCTGTCACGGATAAATTCCCCTACGGAAAAGGACTCTACGTTATAGGTGTGACAGGCCTGCCAGGTAAGGTCAATAACCCCATCAATGTGGTAATCTTTTACAATCTCCTCCAGCAGCCCATATCTTCCCAGGTTGGGGGACATGCAGGAACAAGATATATTTAAATACTTACGGGCCAGGGCTTCTAGACGGTCTCCCTCCTCTTCCACCAGCTGCCCCACTGTCTTTAATCCCCCACAGTTTTCCATAGCTGTCACATACGCTGTCTCCTCAATAATATTTAAAACCTTTTTACAGGTTGTAGGGGACCCGGTTAAAAGAATTCTGGAGCGAGGTTCCAGCCCACCCCGTTTTTTAGCCCATTGAATCACTTTTTCCATCCTGGTAATATGGCTGGAAAGGTCCACCTGAAAGCCTCCGTCATCGGTAGCAGTACTGATTTCCTTTCCGGTGAGAAAAGTCTGTCCTCCTTTGTTCAACTCAAATATCTTACTGGTTACCTGGCGGCAGCGGTTATATAATTTCACAGCTTCCAGAAGCTTTTCATCAGTTATTTCTATTGCCAGCCAGTTTTCTAAAACCGTTTTTAACTGCCGTATTTCACTCAACCAGTATTGGAAAGCACTTTCAGTATCAGCCCTTTGGGGGAGCTGCAAAAGATGCAGGGGTTTCATCCGGCCCAAGAGTTCGTACATTTTTTTCTTGCCATCACAGGTAGCATCCGCCACCAGGAAATCGGAAAAATGAAAGTTGGGGCAGGTATCCGTAAGAGCAAATCCATAGCTGGACTTAACCAGGGGACAAATATTTCGAGGAAGATGCTGTTCAGCGGCGGGAATGGGTTCATCGGAAGAGCCGCAGAGGGACACCGGAATTCCTCCGGCAGCAGCAATCAGCTCCTTGGGAGTAAAGGCACAATAGACTCCAACTACCTTGTCCCCTTTGGCTTTTCTAGCGCGGGTCAAATCCAAATTATGTTCTTCTACGTCAGTCAGGTAATCTTCACTAAGATTTATCATTTATTCCTTCCTTTTCTCAATAATCTTATTTAATAGTCTTAAATACTTTTCTTTTTCGGGGTCTCTTATAGAAAACTAAAAGAGCAAATAATATAATTGCTAATTTCGACAATTTTTTTAAATTATCCTTTATAAATGATATTACGTTTTGTTATGTTTTATTTTAGCAGATGCCTCTATTTGTTATGCAACTTTAAGAAAAACTTACTTAACATAAATACTATTACACAACGCTATGGCCTAATGATACAAATATTTCTTTTGTAAGTTCTATATCGGTGTTTTCCCATAAATACGGTGGACTACTTTTGTATAAGTTAATTTCAAACCTTCGCAAATAGAATTGCTATTTACAAAGTTACCCGTTGCTGAATTTTTCTTTTCTTTCCAAAGGTCTCTTTTGATATTTATAATCAAAGCTGCGGCAATAGTGCCGTAAGCCAAAAAACTGCGGAAATATTCTCCCAGGGCAGGATTTCCCAATATTTTTTGTCCAGCATGGGGAGAAACCACAATTAGGGAATGAAACAGGAATATTCCAAAAATAACATTCCAGACACTGGCTTTCTTGATAGTGGCTCCACCGGCCAGTAATGCAGCACAGGAAAAAATTTCTGAATTTTTATGGGCCGAGTAAACACCAAGCATACCTATATTTTGGACGTAAAATATCTGTCCCAGACAGGCAATTACTGTGGATATTATCATAGCCTTAATTCGAAGAGCATTTACATTTAAGCCCAGCATCTCCGCCCTGTCACTATCTTCTCCCACCGCTTTAAACTGCTGCCCCAGCCGGGTGTTCATAAGATAAGATATTAACATACAGAATAATAATATAAAAAGAATCATAAATACAGATATTTTAATCATCCCAATTTCTAACAGCCATATATCCTCCATAATATTTCGGAAAGGGGCAAGATCCACCATATCCCTGACCCCTATACCTCTAGTCAAGATAATATCTGGATTCCCGGGTGTTATGAAAGTTCCAAAACCTACCATGAATATCAATTGATACAAACTGACCCCTAAAAAACCTATTATAATGGTAGTTATCATTTCCCTGCCCCGAACCCGGTTTAATCCCAACCCGATAAAATAACCCATAACAAGGGACAGCAACGTTGATACCATTACCGCTAATAACAGTCCGGGCATACCATAAACCTGCCAGTTGATAACCAATATAAATCCCACCTGGGCGCAGAGAGCCCCTATAACCACAGCAAAATTTAACCCCATCCCTGCAGCAATGGGAAGAAGCAGCGCCAGCACAATTAGTCCATTTCTAATAAAACGGGTTAGAATTTCATTCATCAAAAAATTCAAGCTCAAACCGGAATAACACCAGCCTATAACAGCTAAAACCAAAAATATAAGGGATACAGTATTAATTTTTTTCAATTTTTGCTCTCCCCCCTTCATACAGCAGGGCGTATAGGATTACCATGTTAGTAATCATTACCCTCATTATTTCTGAAGCCTCCGGCACCATCAGCCTGTTGGCCAGGGGCGTGGAGAACACATATATAGACTGAAATAGAAAAGCGCCTGCCACCACCTGCAAGACAGTAGTTCTCCCTCTCCGGGCTCCTCCGATGAGGACAGCGGAGGCGGCAGGAAAAGCCATCATAAGCGGAGCATTGTACAGTTCCAGGAAACCGTAACTTTGAGCATATACACAAATTCCCGCTGCTCCCAGTACTGTAGAAATAATTACCGCCAGAGTCCTCATTTTTCGAATATCAATTCCGGACAAACGGGCAAAGGTTTCATTTTCCCCTACGGCTGTAATGGCCATCCCTACTTTGGTCTTAAAAAATAAATAAACCAATAGACAAAGAAGAACAAAAAAAATCAACATTCCCAAGGGAAGAGTTAAACTTCTAATATTGAGAAGCCACAGCTCATTCAATGATTTTCCAAAAAAGTTACTCAGGCCAATGGTAGGTCGCATACCCTGACCACCTATGGGATACAGCATCTGAGGGTTCGTAAAGGGCGCTACAGCCCAAAAGAAACTCATCAAATAAATCAACGAAAAGCCAATAAAAATGCCGGCTATTTCTTCCCTTCCCTTAACTGCTTCTAAAATTTTTGCATATAACATACCAAATAATACAGCAATAGGCAGTGATATAATAATGGACCCCAAAAACCCGAAAATACCAAAAAAATTAAAATTAACTGCGATGCTCATTCCTAAGAGACCGGCAACAATACCCACCGGCAAACCATAGTTAATGCCCAGTCCGGCATTAAGCATGGGTACCATAGACAGCACCAGCACTCCGTTCATTACCAGCCGAACTAACGAATCACTGATTAAACCACCAACGGGGATATCTATAAATCCCGCAACAATCACCATCACCACCAGAAAAGTACTTATAAATAGTTGGGGAATATTATTTAACAAATTTGTTCTCATATTATTCATCCGGGAACCACCTTCTCTCCGGAAAAAGCCAATGCAAATTGGACCTCGTCCTGATCAGGGGAAAAGATATTAGACACCCGACCCTCATACATGACTACAATTCTGTCACAAATACGCTTAAGTTCCCCCAGTTCACTAGAGGCGATTACAATGGTAGCACCCGTTTCTTTATTTATATTTAAAATGGTTTCCAAAATAATTTCTTTCGCCCCTACATCAACCCCCCGAGTAGGTTCTGATATAAATAATATTTGAGGTTCCATGGATAACGCCCTGGCCAGGCATACCTTCTGTTGATTACCTCCACTTAATAATTTTACTTTCTGATCAACACTTCTACAGCGAATATCCAAATAGTTTACCATTTCTACAGCAAATTTAGAGCTTTCTTTTTTGTCCAAAAGACTTAAAGAATTGAAGATAAAGGACTTAAGAAAACGTTCTTTCAAATGAACGCTGGTAAAAATAATATTTTCCAGAACGGAATGTTCCAGAAGCAGCCCGGCATGCCTGCGGTCATCAGGAAGGTAAAATATTCCCTTTCTCATTACCTCCCGATTATCCAGAAGGTTCAGGGGTATTCCATTCATCATTACTCTACCAGAGAAGGGATATAAACCCATTATTCCACTTCCTATAGCCAGCTTGCCATGTCCGGAAAGCCCTGCAAGCCCCAGGATTTCCCCCTGGAAAATTTCCAGATTTACCCCTTTTAAGTTTTCTCCCGGCATATCCACAAAAAAGTTTTCCAGCTCCATAACTACCTGGCTGCCAATTCCCCTGTGCTTCTTTCTTTTTCTGGCCTTTTTTATGTTTTTCCCCACCATGTCCAGGGCAATTTTCTGTATGTTGAATTCATTTTTTTTGTACACTGCCACTATTTCCCCATCTCTCATCACCGTAATATTTTCACAGAGGTAGGTTACTTCCTCCAGCCTATGAGATACAAACATTACTGCCGTACCCCTGGCTGCCAGTTCTTTCACTACATCAAAAAAAATCCTGGTTTCTTCCTCCGTAAGTGCTGACGTAGGCTCGTCCAGGACCAGGACTTTTAAGTCTTCTTTATTAATTTCTCTGGCAATCTCTACAAACTGCCTGAGATTAACTGATAAGTCTACGGCCTTCAATCCCGTATCAATTTTTATCCCCAACTTCATAAAAACCTTTTCTGCCGAACGGTGGTTCTCCCTGCGGTCAATATAGGCCAGGCTCTCACCCATCAATTTTCTGCTGAAAGGCACAACCTTCTCCCGTGCCATATTTACATTTTCCACCACAGTCATGTAAGGAATCAAAGCAAATTCCTGGTGCACCATTCCAATACCCTGCAATACAGCCTGGCTTGAATTTTTTATAAATGCCTGGCGCCCTGAAATAAATATTCTGCCAGAATAACCCCCGGTTCCGGTAATGTTTGCGCTTCCGAATAATATACCTAAAAGAGTACTTTTCCCGGCACCATTTTCTCCTACCAGCCCATGGATTTCCCCGGCTTTGACTTCAAAATTTACAGATTTTAAAACTTCATGATTACCAAATTTTTTAGAGACATTATGAAGTTTAAGGACCATGATGCTTCTCCTTTTTACGCCGGGCACATATGCTGTGCCCGGCGTATTGATGTTTCATTCTCTAGAGATTAATAGAAAATCGAATCCATAATCATTAGAAAATAGTTGTCCAGTTCCGGTTTCATTTTATTAAAATATACACTTACACCTGCCACTTCTTCCCCAATCTCCTCCAAAAGCTCCTGAGAAAGATCTGCCACTTCCACTTCCCCTTCTACCATTCTAATAGCTACTTCCACGGCAAATTCCGGTAGGAAGTAACCCACGGCTATAGGCCAGGTGGAAAGCCTTCCCGTTGCTCCTGCTTCTGCTGCTTTCTGTTTAATCATTTCATTGATTACATCAAAATCTCCGGCTTCCTCGGGCCCAATTTCCAAACCCATTGCAGCAGGGAAACCTTGAGTGGGAGTAGGACAGCACTGCTCTGCCATAATATAGCCCAATTCTAAGGCTTTGGCAATAATTACATCCTGCATGGAACAGTTGGTACCAAAAATGTTGGTATCCTCCCCGTACTTATCAATCTGCCGGGGGATATCTTCATTAAGAAACTGAACCATAGCAGAATAACTGTCACCACCATGGGGGTCAGGAGTCATCAATTCCACAAATTCCATTCCCAGGCGCTCTGCTGTTTCTTTCATCTTACCATGTCGATTGGCAATTAATTCTTTGGACATATGAGTAGGAAAGGAATAGTGAATATAGGTTTTGGCTCCCATATCATAAGCTTTTTGAGCAATAGTATCTCCTCTCCTCAGCCAGTCGGTATCCAGGCAGAGGTCAATATAGTTGGCCATTGCATCAGGATCATCCCAAATAGGTGCAGTAATAACGATCATATCCGGCCTGACCTCTTTAACCTTTTGAACAGCCGGAAGAATCCCCGAGTATCCAGTGGCGATAACAATGGCCTTTACTGACTCATCATCCGCCAGGCTGGTAATTTGAGCAATGGCTGTCTCCTGCTCTGCCGTAAAGTTTTCAGGCAGCACCAGATGTTTGACTATATCAGGGTACTTTTCAACCACTCTCTCTCCACCCCTGAATTCATCCTCACTGACGGATATGGCCGGGGTTACTAATCCAATTTTATAATCCTTTACATCCTCCACTTCTTCTTCTGCTGCTGCAGCATTTTCCTCCGTTTCTGTCTCTGCCGGCGCATCAGTATCATTACTACAGGCTGCAAAAGAAAAAACCATTATACAAACTAAAAATAATATTAAAGCTTTTTTGTACATTCTTGTTTGCTCCCTTCTTAATATAAGTATAATCATACTATGTTCAACTTTTTTATATTAACTTCTTAACACCCCCTTAATTCTTTTTTTATTTCGTCTAAATTTACAACGATAGTTAGCAAATGTTTAAAATCCAGATTATCAGACTTTTTTGGCTTCTTTCTGTTTTTTAGGAAGTATTCAATAAGGCTTGTACATTTTTTCTTTATTACTAAATCACATCAATCAATTAACATCATATCACATAATAAGTTATACTAATATTTCCGTTTTGTTATCCACATCCCTTGCTCTCATGCTTTTTGGTTATCGGCGTTTAACTTCTGGACACAAAAAATCCCTTACAAATGTTTTTGAACTCCACCTTTGCCACTGCTGCTTTCCTCCTGCATACTCCGATATTTTTTAGTATTTGTTTACAAAATGTTAATATGATGCCTAAAATCCATATTTTATGTGTTTAAGCCGATATGTTTTGTCTTCAATGGTAATTGATGAGTTTATATCGATATGTTCAGTTCCCATCAGCTTATTAATTTCATTCATTCTTTTTTGATATTCATCAATACTAACTTCCCTTTTTTTCAACCTTCTACTCAAATATATACACGCTTCCTGGATGCTGCTGAGTATAAGCTCCCGGGACCAATTATTTAGAGATATTAATTGATTGACCTCTTCAAAACTTTTATCTGCCATGGTTCGCCATAACAACTGGATATGGCTGTAATCCTCCCTGTTCCGAACAGGAAACCTCCGGGTTATGTTAAATAATGCTTTCAAATTATTTTCCGGGGTGTCAGGTGAAAGGCCCCCTCCTGAACTTACAATAAAGTTCGGAAAATTTTTAATTTCTTTATTTAATCTCAATACCTGTTTTTCAATTTCATCAGCGCTGTCCTGAAGCAGGGAAATAGAATTAATATTACCTAAAACCACTATATCCTGGGACAGTTTATGCCCCATATCCCGCATATCCACATGAGAATCAAGGCTCAAACACTGGGCACCTGTTTTTATAAATGCATCTATCAAATAATTGGTGCTGCCTGGCACATGCAAAAAGCCCGGAATTGATATACTGTCATAAATATGTTTTAAAAACATACCTGAAAAACTCTCAAAATGTTCTTTTGAAACCAAAACCGCAGAGGGTTCTGCCAACCAAAAAAAATCTGCCCCTTCTCTTTCACATTCCTGAGCCATTTCAATTATCCAATTGGTTATTCTCCCCAGGATTTTATGGAGAAAAGCAGGTTCTTTAATACAGCTTTTACATAATCTTTCTGTACCCAACAGCAACCCTGCCACTGTAAAAGGTCCAAAACAAGCGCCCCCAACCAGTTTGTTTGATATTTGTTTAAAGGTACTTATACAAGAAATATAGGGCTTATATAGTTCATCCTTAAGAATTCCTGCTGTTTTTATCTTTTTGAAATCTTTTTCATCCCTAAGCTGATTTTCAACAACATACTCTACTCCATTTTTTGTATGAGAAGTTTTAAAACCTAAATACTTCACTATATTTTGCATGGGCATGGTTGAAAAAACTAAATCGTGTCCATATTCAGTAGATTGAAAATACATCCACCGGGCAAGGGTTTCTTCAGGATTCAAACAGTATTTTTCAACTGATTTATTAAACTTTTCCCTGCTGCCACCCCCTACAGGTGAAACTAATCTTCTGTCAAAGCTCTGAACATATTCTATTAGTTTTCCCATATCTAACCGTTACCTTTCTTTGGAACCCCGGTTAAAACCATGCTGTTAATAAACTTCTTTTGTAATATGAAATATACAATAATGATGGGTAGTGAAGCAAAAGCTGCCGCTACAAAAATTTCATTATATGCTTTGGAGTAAATATCCTGCATCATCACAATACCTAAGGGAAGGGTAAATTTTGCATCACTTCTTAAAACAACCAGGGGCCACAAAAAATTATTCCAATTAAACATAAAGCTAAATATTCCTAAAGCTGCTAATGCTGGTTTAGCCATGGGCAGTATTATTTTAAAAAATATCTGAAGCTCTGTTGCTCCATCAACTCTTGCCGCCTCAATCATATCGTCAGGAACGGATAAAAAAAACTGCCTCATGAGAAATATTGCAAAGGGAGAGGTAACATAAGGTAATATTATAGCCAGTGTAGAATCTACCAGATTCATAGAAGATATTATCATATATAAAGGGACAATAAGGGCCTGCCTTGGCAGCAATAGAGTAACAACTATTAATAAAAAGAGTATATTTCTCCCTTTAAAATGAAACTTGGCTAAACCATACCCCGCTAAAGATGACAAAAGTAAATTTGCCAAGGTTGCTGTAACCGCGATGATAAGACTGTTAAGAAAGTAAAGTGCAAATGAATATTTTTCAAAAATAATCTTGTAATTATCCCATTTTATGGGTCTGGTATCCACTGTACCGGAAGGGCAAAAACATCCTGCTGATATTTTAAAGATGTTACTACCATGAGGAGGACCGGCATAACCATTAAAAAAGATAATAGTATCAGCATTAAATATTTAACAAAAAGAGAAATACTTTTCATTTAGTGCTCCCTCCCAAGGCGAAACAACATAATGCTGAAAATACTAACAATTAGCAGCAAGACCACAGATAATGCAGAGGCTTTTCCCATCTGCAAAAACTGAAAACCGGTACGGTAAATTAATAACGATAATACCTCAGAGCTGTTGACCGGCCCCCCGCGGGTCATAACATAAAAGGGAGTAAAGGTGTTAAAAATATTAATCAACACAACTATACCGGCAAATAGAACTGTAGGCTTTAATAGAGGAAGTGTGATAAAAAAAAATCTTTGCCAGATTGATACACCATCTATTGCTGCAGCTTCATAATACTGTTTAGGTATATTCTGTAATCCCGTTAAAAATATTACCATAAAATAACCTACATTTTTCCAAAGAGCAAAAATTATAAAACCGACTATTACATAATCAGGGTCTGTCAACCAGGATATGTATGTATTTATAATCCCTATTTTTAATAAACCCTCGTTAAATACCCCATAGGGATGTAATAAAAACTTCCATATCACTGCCGCAACAACTTCCGAAAGAACCACCGGTAGAAATATTAATAACTTAATTGTGTCTGAACCTTTAAACTGATTGTTTAAAACTACAGCAAGAACTAATGACAGCACTATTATAGGGATAATTGACCCGGCTGCAAACTGCAGAGTAACCCATAACGAGTTATAAAAATTACTGCTGGTAAAGATATTGACATAATTACTTAATCCCACCCACTCAGGAGGATTTAACATATCATATTTGGTAAAGCTTGTAATAAAAGCTATTACAACAGGATATCCTAAAAAAACGGTTAAGAAGAACAATGCCGGAGCCACAAAAAAGACTCCGGCTTTATTTTGTTTTTTCTTTAAGTTACCTTTTTTCATCCTCAAATCTCCTTGTATACTATGAGCAGCAGACGATTTGGACGTAAATTTCCAGTTCGGATGGTGCTCATTTGTTCTTTGAAAACTTTATACAGAATCAAATCTTGTTATCTAACTTACTTATGATCTTTTTAAAAAAAGATTAAAAAAATTAGCAGCAGGGGTTGTGAATATGTGGTCAACGCGAAGCGTTGTCCAAGCAGTTCGTGGGGTCTGTGGGTAACTCGAAGAGTTATCCATCAGAATCCACAACTGCGGCATATTCACAAGCCTATCAAACAATACGTTTCCGCGTATCATGTCAAATTAATTGAAAAAAGGGTTTACAGTTCTGGGATGTCTTTGGGAAAATATAGCCATAGGTGTCTACCAAGGGAATGTTCAATTTTCTCCCGTTGCCCCGTTATCGGGTGTCTTCCTTTTTAAGAGTGTTCCCCTGGCCCCATGTTATAGACCAACACGCTGACTGTTTCCCGGTTGCCCCTCTCTCCTGCCAGCAGAGGGAGACCAGTGCACCGAGGGGAACCGGTGTATTCCAATAGCTCGCAAGGCTGTCGTTCATGGGTTTCCCAGGGACATCCCAGGACTGTAGACATCACATCCTTTTTCTAAGGAGGTGAAAACGACGATGACTATCCCTTTGTTTGTCGGTATTGATGTAAGCAGCAAGGAAAATGTAGTATGCTGTTTAACCGATGAAGAAGAGAAACGAGCTTTATGCCGCTTTACTGTTCTAAATAACCGACCCGGTATCATGGAGCTGCAGAAACGGATTAATCAGCTGGTAGATAAGCATAGTTTTGATGAAATTCGTTTTGGACTGGAACATACCGGCTGCTACTCGACTCACGCCGCCATATACTTACATCGGCATTTAGATTTTGGGTGCTCTAATGTTAAAGTCTATATGTTTAACCCGAGCCTAATTAAGGAGTATAAAAAGTCTCATTTCCTTTCCCCCCCTAAAAATGACCGGGTGGATGCCTGGTATATTGCCGCCAAGGTTCGGTCCGGCCACTTACCTCATCCCTTCACCTGGAGTGAACCGATGATGGCACTGCAGCGGCTGACCCGGACCAGGTACCATCTCATGAAGGCACTGGTAAGAGAAAGTAATTTCCTTATGACCAACCTGTATTTAAAATGCAGCGATTACACGCTTGTTTTTGAAAACAAGCTGTCGGCAACTTCTTTGGCCGTCATGGAGGAGTTTGAATCCACAGAAGCTTTAGCAGAAATCTCTGTGGACCAGCTGGTGGAATTTTTAATCCAGCATGGTAAAAATCGATTTGATGATCCTCAATCTGTGGCTAAGGAGTTACAGAAAGCAGCTCGTTCTTCTTACCGATTATCTAAGGCTATGGCTGATTCTGTTAACCTAGCTATGGCCTCCAGTATTCGGGTCATTCGGACAATTCAGGAACAGATTAAGTCTATAAAAAAGGCTATTGAAGACCATTTAAAAACGATTCCTCAAACTCTAGATTCTGTCCCGGGTATCGGTCCTATCTTTTCTTCTGGTATCTTGGCTGAAATTGGTGACATCCACCAGTTTGCCAGCCATAAGCAGTTGGCTAAGCATGCGGGCATTGCCTGGACTGAGAATCAATCGGGAAACTTTACGGCCAGCCAAACACGGCTAATTCACTCTGGGAACCGCTATTTACGATATTACTTAATGGAGGCGGCTAACAGTGTTCGGGTGCACGACCCTGTTTTTGCAGAGTATTATGCCAAGAAAAAGGCAGAGCCGAAACAGTTCGCCCATAAACGGGCCCTTGCTCTTACAGCACGTAAACTGGTACGGTTGGTCTTTCATCTGCTAAAGACGAACCAACTCTACCAACAGAGAGGAGGAAACCAACAAGAAATATTATAAAGATTAGCTGCGATTCCATCCACCCATAATTTACCGTTAATGTAATTTTAGTACTGTTAATTTGGGTGGCTTAGTTAAGTGATGCCTTTTTTGGGCAAGCACCCCCTTAACAGCAGCGAATTTCTTAAATAATTTCCAGTTAACTACTTGACATCACACCGCTGCTCTAATTAAAAGCAATTATTCCTGCAGCGCTCTATTAATCTCCTCAGCAGCAATATCTAAAGACTCTTGAGGATCCATATCTCCTATCAGACTTCTTTCCATGGCATCTGCTACCGCCTTTTCAATTTCTGGATAGACAGGCGAACTCTCAGGCCATATGCCCGCTTCTAAATCAATGGAAAATACTTCGCTAAAGGGAAACTCCTTCCATGATTCCGATTCTAACAGTCCTGGCTTCGGCATAAGTAAACCGGTTCTTTCAAACTGTTCCCCCGGGTCTGATGTTAAATATTGTAGAAATTTCCAGCCTTCTTTTTGCATTTCACTGTCTACTTTATTTGACACAAACCACCAGTAACCGCCCATAAAGGTAAGTCTGTTATCTAAATCCACCTGTGGAAGGGGAGCTACCATGTATTTATCAACAATATCCCTACCTTCAAAATTACTTCTTGCCCAAGGACCGGCAATCCACATGGAACTAAGGCCTGTCATAAAGTCTTCTATTGCCTCCCCTGTGGTAATTCCCGGTTCAGTAACCTTATGCTTGTGAACCAAGTCATAAAAATCCTGTAAGGCTTTTACCCCGGGTTCTTCATTTATGGTAGCCCTGGAACCATCTTCACTTAAAATACTTCCTCCATGCTGGGCAAGGAGAGGCCCCCACACAAACATCCACCAGTGTGCTCCTGGTATATAAGGTAAGTCGTAACCTTTCTTTACTAGTTTTCCATCTTCCCGAACAGTCAATTGTTCCGCAACTATTTTCAGCTCTTCCCAGGTCTTTGGAGCATCATTAACAGGGTCTAAGCCTGCTTCTTCAAAATGTTCTCTATTGATATATAAACTCCAGGTATTACCAATAAAGGGAAGTGAATAAAAATTGCCATCACTCTCTCTAACACCCTCAATAGCACCTTCAAACCATTCACCAGCAAACTCTTCCTGAGAGTTATGGCCCATGGTTTCCCAGTCCACCGGTGCTATAATATCCAAATCTATGAGGCTTTCATAGTATAAGCATAAAAAATCAAATACTACGGGCCCGTCCCCTCCAGCAAAAGCTGTATATATTTTGTTGCCTCTTTTTTATGTTCGGTAAGTAGTCATCTGATATTTTTAAATTTAACAGGACACGAAGTCATTTGAGATATGTTTAGCAATATTTTTTATGCCCCTTTTTTTTATTAATATTAATTAATCATACTTATTCGCATAGCTATCTCCCAATTTCCTCCCAGGCTTTGTCCAGAAACGATTCATCGTATATTTTGTCTACAGGGATATCACTGGAGATAGCCCCAACACTCTTTGCCAGTTTCAATGCCGCTTGATAACCTGATTCCGTATGCTTTCCATCCACAGTAAATTGCTCATATTTTTTCGCTTCCTCTATATCAATTAACAGGGTTTCTTCATCCATGAAAAATGGAGCAAGCGCTTCTGCTATTTCTTCAATCGTATGCTCATCAATCCATTTTATTCCTTTTGCTACAGCAGTTACAACTTTCTGTACCGTTTCAGGGTTTTCTGCAATGTATTCATCGGTGGCAAACATTATATACATTTCATACGTTTCCGAACCCATCATTTCTTTAAATACCGTAGTATCACGGCCATCAACTAAAATTACTCCATCATTTTCAAGTATCATTTGAATAATACTTCCATTCCATCCACAGCCTGCGACAACGTCTCCAGTCTTCAAAGCAGAAATGATGCCAGGACCAGGTACCATGGTAAGATCTACATCTTGGTCAGGGTCTAAGCCATAATATGCCAAACAAGCCTTCACCCATGCAGTAGGAGAGCCGCTGGGTGTTGACCCTGCTACCACTTGTCCCTTTAAGGATTCCACAGTTGTAAATTCCGGCCCCTGCCCTATCATTGCATAGGGAAACCGCTGAGAAGTAGATACTAGTATTTTTACATTCTGGCCGGCTTCTGTTGCCATCATGGGCATTTCAACCCCCCTGAAACCAAACTGTGCATCTCCAGAAAATACTGCAGCTGCGGGATCCCCGCCGCTTATTGTTTGAATATCAGCAGTTAGCCCCGCCTCCTCGAAAAAACCTAGCGTCTGGGCTACATATATAGGCCCCCATAGTACTCCTCTGGCAGGTTCAGTAATCACAATTTCCTGTAGCTGGGCAGGCTTCTGGTCATTATTCGTTGACGCCGTTTCATCTGCACACCCAACCAACATAATCATTAGAACGCCTGCAATCAATAAAAGAAATAATAACTTTTTCATTTTTTTCTACCCTCTTTCTTGTTTTTTCCTACTGTTTAACAGCAGGTTTCCAGCGCATAGCTCTGTGCTCCACTACTTTATAGATACTGTAAAAAGTATTATTCATAACTACCAAACTCTCTCGCTGCTTTTACCATAGCATGTAAATTGGCAGAAGGGGTAGTTGGAGGAAGAGCGCAGGATGGCATTATAATAAAACCTCCAGGATGATTTTTCATCTTTTGTATAATATGCCTGCTTTCTTCAAATACTTGCTTCGGTATTCCTGACTGCATCAATATGGTTGAAACATTGCCTCCAATAATGTAATCCTCACCTAACACTTTTGCTGTTTTAAAGATATCCATCTCATGCCCCACTGTAAAAATCGTTCTAGAAACAAGAGGAATTTCTTTAAGCCATAAGTGCAAATTGCGAGTGTGGTCTCCACACAAATGTATGACCCACCTCCTCAAACCTTTATCAATTAACCTTTCGTGTATCTGCTTTACATATGGGAGAGTAAAATGCTCAAATACTTTTGGTGAAACCACTGCATGACATTCCCAAGGAAATGTAGAAAAAACAGAACACGCTTCCGGCCCGAATTCTTCTATGAAAATATCTGCTATTTGTAAAAGATAGTCGGTACACAGCCTTAGAATTTCATGAACTAGTTCAGGCCTCGTACATATCCAGCGAAGCAAAAGAGCAGGTTCCACAACAGAGCCAGCTAATCCCATAGGGGATCCCCCGGGAATTATTGCTGGATATCCTTTTTCCCTGGCAAGCCTGGCAAAACGTATCATTCTCTTCCCGGCAGGAGCGCTGATAAATACAGGCACTTTAAGATGCTGAACATCTTTTTCGCTGATTACAGGACGCTTAGAAAGATTGGGCAGCGCGTAATTTGGTGATTTTGGAAAACTTAACTCCCCTCCAAAATCCCATCCTCCCCACTCAGGAATATTATATGTAGGGTTTCCATCGTATTGATGAAGATCAGAAGCCCAAAGCTGGGCATCCAAAGCTTTTTCAGGATTAAGATAGAAATCTTCCAGCGTCAAGCCGGAAACCACAGCAGAATAAGCAATAGCTAAAGAAAAAACAGGAATTCTATCCAAATCCCCTTTTTGAACCAATGCTTTCATTCTTTCAAATGATGTAAGCCTGTCCATAAGTACCTCCAAACTATTTACCATATTTAATTAGGCTCATTTAATAGGAACGACTCATCTATATTTTTCATAAAACAGTTTTATTATCGGTTCTGCTTTATCTTAATCCAATATACTCGTGACTGACATAAAGGTTAATATGGAATCCTTTTTATCAATAGAATAATGCTTTGTTCTTTTTTGCGTTATTTATTTTTTTAATATCCTGGCCAAAAAGGAGCGATCCGGGGGGAAACCTGAAACCGGGTCCAAAGCTTCATCATCCGTTAAATTATTAGCATTAGATTCATCCCAGCCATGGGGAATGGATATTACTCCCGGAAGAATATTGTCAGTAATCTTGACCCTTATTTGTATTCTTCCCCGGGGAGACTCTACAAATATCAGCTCTCTGTCCTCAATTCCAAGGCTGTTAGCAGTATCCCCATGCACCTCTAATTCCGGTTCCGGTTCTAACTGCCTAAGAGATGGAATGTTATGAAAACGGGAATGCATATACGCCATGGTCCTGGCTCCGGAAGTTAGTATCAAGGGGTATTCACCGTACAATTGTGGTGTTGATACAGGGCTTTCTGCCGGTTCGTTATAAAAAGGGAGAGGATCATAGCCATATTCTTTCAATTCTTCTGAATATATTTCAACCTTACCTGATGAAGTACTAAAACCAGACTTTAAGTATTTTTTTTCCTCCTTGACTTTATATTCATAACCCTCGTCTAAACGCTGCTTTAATTTTTCAACGCTGATTCCTAGCGGTTTCAACCTGTAATTTAATGCTTCCACTTCATTTTCCCAGGTAAAATATTTTCCAAGACCCATTTCTACTGCAAGTTTTTTACATAATTCCCAGTCAGTCATTACTGGCTCCTCTTTTATCTTTGGTGAAAGACAAAGTCTAGGCATCCCTTTTAAGCTGGCAAAATCACATAACTCATCTCTGCTTAAAAAAGTGTTAACAGGAAAAACCACATCTGCAAGCTTTGCAGTTTCTGTCATGAAATTTTCTACAACCACTAAAAACTCCAGACTAGAAAATGCCCTCTTAACCCTTTCTGCATTAGGCCAGGTCAGAACTGAATTGCTTCCTGCTACCATCATAGCCTTTAACGGATAAGGCTTTCCCTCCAGTATTGCCCTGGCAAAAATATTTGCCTGGGCATTGTTATTATATTTATAAAACAAAGGATACTCCTCCTGGCCTATAGCAGGCTTGGAAACAGCTTCATCCTTTTCTATCTTTAAAGAATTAAGTACAGCCGGTGGAGCAAATAGAACCCCGCCTGCTACGTCGAGATTTCCACAGATAGCCTGCAAAATAGAGATAGCCCTGGCGGTTTGAAAACCATTTGACTGCAGCTCCAGCGCTATGCCCACAGAAATACAAGCTGGGGTGTTTTTTGCATAGAGGTAAGCAGCTTCAATTATTTTTTCAGAAGGCACCCATGTTATTGATTCTACCTTTTCAGGAGTGTAATTAACAACTAGGTCAACCAACTGATTAAAACCAATAGTCCAATCTTTTACAAAGTCTTTATTATATAGCTCATTCTTTATTATTACGTGCAGCATTGCCAAAGCCAGAGCACCATCTGTCCCCGGCCGGATTTGCAGGTGAAGATCGGATTTCAACGTAGTTGAAGTATTCCTGGGATCGATTACAAGCAACCTCGAACCTTTTTGCATAGCTTTATTAATATCTCTCATCAACAATGGAGAAGACTTAGCCGGATTGCTACCCCACAGCACTATGCAGCTGCTATTTTTAAAATCAGGAATTGGAAGAATGCCATAAGTCATTTCGTTGGCCATTTTTTTAGACAGGTGGCAGTGACTTCCCGCCGTTGAAAAATTCGGTGAGCCAAAGGCAGCACTAAACCTTTTTAGATAATGTGTAAACTCCTTCCTTACTCCAGCTCTCCCCACATGGACCGCCAATGCTTCTGCTCCATATTTTTCTTTAATTGTATTAAGCCTTTCAGCAATATATGTTAAAGCATCAGTTGGAGACACTGCCTGCCATTCTTCTCCACTCTTTTTTATCAAAGGCGTTTTTATTCTGTCGGGCGCATTTATTATCTCATCAACAGCCATGCCCTTAGGGCAAATGTATCCCCTGCTGACACTATGTTCCTTCCGGCCACTGACTCTAACAATCTCTTCCCCTCTTATCAAAACATTCAGTGAACATAGACCATTGCATATTTCACAAGAAGTTATGAAGGACTCACCAGGGATACTTTCTGATAGAACCGCTTTCTTTTCGATGTTTTTACTCATTCCAAAACCTCCGTTTATAGTAAAATTCTCTTTGTTCAATAACATCTTCAAAGATACGTCAAGAGGTTATTGGCAATGTTTATTTTTCAAGTTCTTCCCAAGCTTTTTCCAAGAATGATTCATCATATATCTTAGCTGCAGATATATCGCTAGAAATAGCACCAACACCTTTTGCAAGTTTTAGCGCTGCTTGATATCCTGATTCCGTATGCCTTCCATCCACTGTGAATTGATCATATTCTTTTGCGCTTTCTATCTCAATTAATAGTTGTTCCTCTCTGTCTGGGAAAAGCGGAGCTAGTGCTTCTACAATTTCTTCAGTTGTATGCCCATTAATCCATTGAATGCCCTTGGCTACTGCAGTTACAACTTTCTGTACTGTTTCAGGGTTTTCTGCAATGTAATCATCTGTTGCAAACATTATAAACATTTCATATGTTTCAGATCCCATCATTTCTTTGAATATGGATATATCACGACCATCAACTAAAATTACTCCGTCATTTTCAATTAGCGTATGAATAGTATATCCATTGTTTCCGTTACATGCGACAACGTCCCCAGTTTTCATGGCAGCAATTAATCCACTGCTACTTGTCATCACAAGATCTACATCCTTATCTGGATCTAATCCATAATGTATTAGACAAGCCTTAACCCACGCTGTAGGTGAGCCACTGGGCGTTGAACCAGCTACCACTTGTCCCCTTAAAGATTCCACAGTAGTAAAATCCGGTCCTTGCCCCATCAATACATAGGGAAAACGCTGTGTAGTAGATACCAGAATTTTTACATTCTGACCGGCTTCTGTGGCCATTAAGGGCATTTCAACCCCTCTAAAACCAAATTGTGCATCACCAGAAAATACTGCTGCCGCTGGATCGCCTCCACTTATCGTTTGAAAATCAACACTAATTCCTGCCTCCTCAAAAAAACCTAAAGTCTGAGCTAAATATACAGGTGCCCAGAGTATTCCTCTAGCAGGTTCAGTAATCACAATTTCCTGTAACGAGGCTGTTTGCTGGTCATTATTCGGTGCAGTGGTATCATTTCCACACCCAACCAACATTGTCAATAAAACGCTTAGAATCACTAAGACATATAATAACTTTCTCATTTTTCTACCTACTTTCTTATTTAATTCCTACTGTTTTTCAGCAGGTTTCCAGCGCATAACTCTGTGTTCAACAACTTTATAAACACTGTCAAAACTAGCCATCACAACAATAAGGATAAAAATACAGGATAAAACCCGTGTAATATTGTATGTACCACCAGCATCTTGAATCATCCATCCAAGTCCTCTGTTAGATCCAATATATTCTCCCACAATTGCGCCAAGAATTGACATTCCCAGTCCTGTTCGTATACTAACCATCAACCACGGCATACAGGCAGGCCAAATCACTTTGGTAATGATTTGAAATGTAGTTCCACCCATCATTCTAACTGTATTAATCAGCGAGATATCTACATCTCTGTACCCGGCATATATATTAAATAAAAAGGGGAAAAAAACCATTACAGCTGACATGACAATTTTGGATTCAATTCCGATTCCAAACCAGAAAATTAAAAGGGGGCCTAAAGCAAGCTTGGGCAAGCCATTTAGACCAACCATAATTGGCAAAAACATCTTGCTGATTCTTTTACTAGCACCAAAAATAAAACCTGACACTGTTCCCAAAACTCCGCCATAAAATAGTCCCCACATGGCCTCTTTTAGCGTAACAAATAGATGCTTAGTAATGTCACCATTCTCCTGCATTCGTATAAGGTCAGATACAATTATTGAGGGACTACTGAAAAAAAACGGATCAACTCTCCCACTTTGAACGGAAAACTCCCAAAAAAACAAAAAGGTGGCTACAAACAATGCTGTCCCTAATAAAGATGATACCGAATTAGTGAACCTTTCTTTCATTTTCCGCTCCTTCCCTGGCTTTAACAATTTCTTTTTCTAATCTTTTCCATATATCTTCTTCAGTTTTAATAAAAGCTGTATTAAATTTTATCTCCATAGTCTTTCTGGGACGGGGTAATAATATTGGATACTCAGCAATAACTTCTCCCGGCCTTGCTCCGATTAATAAAATCCGATCTGCTAAAGTAATAGCTTCCGATAGGTCATGGGTAACATAAATTATTGTTTTCTTTGTTTTTTCCCAGATTCTTAAAATATCATCCTGCAGCACTGCTTTGGTGAATGCATCTAATGGTCCAAATGGTTCATCCATAAATAGCACCTCTGGGTCGATCGCTAGTATCCTGGCAATCATGACCCTCTTTCTCATTCCACCAGAAAGCTCGTGCGGGTAACTATTTTCAAATCCATTAAGCCCCATCTGGCTAATCAAATCTGATGCTAATTCAAACCGATTTTTCTTGGGTATTTTTTTTAATTCCAGACCTAATGCTACATTTTCGATTACAGTGCGCCATGGCAATAAAGTATCCATTTGAGATATATAACCAATTTTCGAGTTTATACTGTTAACATCTTCACCATCAATAGTTATATTACCAGTATCTGGTGAAAAAAGCCCGGCCATTACGTTAAGTACAGTGCTCTTGCCACATCCACTAGGACCTATCAATGCAAGAAACTCTTTGTCATAAACACACAACGAAAGATTTTTAAGCGCCAACACATCATGCCCTTTTGCAGAAGAAAAACTAACAGTAATATTCTCAACACAAAGTTTTATGACTCTTTCTTCTACCACATTTATATCCAATGCTTTATTCATAACATTTAACCCCCTTACCAACGATTTTTATTTAGCTCATACCTAAACCCCTGACTCTTCACCTTCCTTCATGAACTGTTATTTTTCTAGGGTTCACTTTTTTAGTTTCTGCAATTATAATCTAAAGTGGCCACTTTCCAACACCTGGCAGGATCTAAGAAACAAACAAATTCGCTCTCTTCATAGAAACATTCACCCAATAGTTTCAGATTTAACGAGGTCAGTGTAAATGCTATAATAGCCACGTGTTCAATTTACTATTTTTACTAACACCTGTCTCCGCTCCATATAATTTCGACAATTTTTTGCATTTTCCTTTATACCTTTTATTACTGTTTGTTATAATGGTTAGCCCTCTGTATAACAATTAATATATAAAAGTTACGTTAGACCTCCCTATAAAGCTTATTAATTAATGAGCAGCAGCATAGATTCATCTTTCTCTTACAGTCTTTTGATACAACAGCTTATATAAGCGATTTTCTTTAAAATAAAATGATGCTTCATTGAACAGATGAAAAGCACCATTTAACTTGCCACTTATTTATTACCATGTTTTTCCCGCTGTATTTCTTTTAACGTACTTAATATACTTATGGCTGTTTTTAAAGCATTATGGGCATCATCGGAATAACCATCAGCTCCAAAGCGAACAGCTATTTCTTCTGTCACAGGTGCACCGCCAATTAATATTTTGGCATTTGGACTTTTCTCCTTTATCATTTGAATAATATCCTTCATCCCAATCATGGAGGTGGTCATCATGGCAGAAAGGCATACTAAATCCGCTTCAGTGTTTAACTGCTTTTCTACAAATGCCTCTAGAGGTACATCTGTTCCTAAATCATGTACCTCAAAACCGGCAACATCAAACATTATCTTAACTATGTTTTTGCCAATGTCATGAACATCTCCCTGAACTACACCTATGATTGCTATTCCTGTAATTCCATACTCATTGCGATCTATATGGGGTCTAAGTATATTAAGGCCAATATACATTGCATCAGAACATAGCAGCATTTCCGGAACAAAATACTCCTGTTCTTCATACAGTCGACCAACCTCTTCCATTCCAGAAACTAATCCCTCAAAAATCGCTTCGTAAGCATTGAATCCTTCCTGTATGACTGCTTCTGCTGCTGCAGCTACCTTTTCTTCATCATAATGAATTACACCCTTCTTTAATTCCTCTAATAATTCTTTTTCTCTTCTCATAGATAACTTTTCTCCTTTCATAAAAAGAAAATACTTTTCTCAAGTAAGGTAATGTATAAAATAATTACTTTTTTAGTACTACAGAAAAAGGTTACTTATTGTGAACTACACCGCTAAGTCACGGGGACGCTATAACCGTCTGTTACCGTCCCCGTGGCACCGCTTATTTGCCAGTTTTCGCTGTAATATTAGACAATAGAAAACATACTTAACTAACAATCAGAATAAACAGCTTCTTTCGCCACTTTTAGGTTTATAAACTCTGAATTAAGATTTTTTATTTCTCCTTTAACTAAAAATACAGTTAACAGGAAAGCAAGAATATCAGCTATGGGGAAGGAAAACCATATCCCCTTGAGTCCAAAAAAAGCAGGAAGAACTAAAACAATTGGGACAAAAAAAAGGACCTGACGGGAGGTAGCAAGTAGAAAGGCTGGAACAGCTTTTCCTAAAGCCTGATAAAAGCCCGCTCCAACAAGTTGAAATCCCACTAGAGGTAGGGCAATAGAAATAATTCTAAGCGCTTCAATACCAATTATATTTAATTCTTTATCGCTACTAAATATAGAGATAAGCTGTTCTGGAATGAACATGAAGGCTAAAAAGGTAAATAATGATATAGCCGTAGTAGTCTTAAAGGAAAGCTTTACAGATTCAACTACCCGGCTAAACTGACAGGAACCATAATTATACCCTACAATAGGTTGTAGCCCCTGTACAATGCCAAACATGGGCATATACGCAAACATTACCAAGCGGTTCACAGCACCATAAGCAGCTATAGTAATATCACCTGCATAGATAACTATTATATTGTTTATTAAAACTATCATAAAACTTGCTGATGCTTGACGGGCAAAGGAACTGGTTCCTAATGACAGAATTTCTCTTAGTAAATTCCACTCAATTTTTATTTTCTCCAACTTGAGCTTTAGTGAACTTTTTCCTCCAAAAAAATAATATCCAAGGTACAGCGCCATGCTTACCTGAGCAATTACAGTTGCCAATGCTGCCCCCCTTATTCCCATTCCAAAACCAAAAATAAACAATATATCCAACACTGTATTTAATCCAGCAGATATTAACATTGTATTCATAGCAACTTTAGGATTACCTTCGGCCCTGGAAATATTATTTCCAGCAACAGCAAAAACAAAAAACGGAATCCCAATTATAATTATTTCAAGATATTCTTTTGAGTAAGGTAAAATAGTACCCGTAGCTCCAAATACTCTTAAAACAGGTATCATAAACAGTGACAATATCAATATTAAAATAGCACTCAATATAATAACTAGAGAGAGGACATTAGTAAAGGTAATATGTGCCCTATTAATATTACTGGCTCCGAGATTCCTGGAGATAATAGATGAGCCGCTAACTCCTATAGACTGGGCAAAGGCCAGTATTAACATTTGAATTGGAAAAACAATAGTAAGGCCTGCAATACCCATAATCCCAACGGTTCTACCTACAAATATAGTATCTACGATATTATAAAGAGCCTGTACCATCATGGCCACCGTAGCAGGAACCGACATTTTCATTAATAATTTTGTAATCTTTTCTGTCCCTAGATAATCACTATAATCACCCATAGTTTTGATTCTCCCACTTTTTTTTACAAAAGTTACAATTTAAATTCTCTGGCCGCTTTTATCATCGCATGTAGATTTACTGGTGGGGTAGTGGGAGATATTGTACAGGAAGGCATTAGAATAAAACCCTCTGGATTATGCATCATTTTTTTTAAAATAGCCCCCGCTTCTAGAAAAACCTGTTGAGGATTACCCATCTGAAGCAAAGATGTTGACAGATTACCACCTATGATACATTGTTCACCAAAAATATCCGCTGTTTCTTTAATATCCATTTCATGCCCAATAGTAAAAACAGTTCCGGATAGTAATGGGATTTCATTAACCCAGTAACAAAGATTTTTTTTATGGTCACCGCACAAATGAATTACCCACTTTTTAATTCCAAGCTGAATTAAGGTTTTATGTATTTCTATAACATATGGCAGGCTAAATTTTTCAAATATTATTGGCGACACTAAAGAATGACACTCCCAAGGGTAAGTAGAAAAAGCCGAACAGTTCTCAGCTCCAAATTCTTTAATTAGTTCTCTGGATATTTCTAATATATAATCAGTTGATAGTCTTAAAATGTGGTGCACCAAACTTGGTTCCTTATGAAACCAACGCAGCAATAATTCAGGTCCTAAGATAGACCCTGTTATTCCTAAAGGTGACCCGGCAGGTAATGACACGCCAAATCCCTTATCTATTGATATTTTTGAAAATTTAAACTTTCTGCTGGCAAAAGGAGCCATTTGGATTTTTGGAATTTCAAGTTTTTGAATATCATTAGCATTATTTACAGGACGCTTCACTAAATATGGGTTAGCATACTTAGGAGAGGAGGGGAATAATAACTCCCCTCCAAAATCCCATCCACCCCAATGTGGAATACTATATGATGGCTTCCCATCAATCTTATGAAGATCATAGACCCAGAGTTGTAAATCCATTGCTTTTTGTGGATCAAGGCAAAATTCCTTAAAAGGAACACCTGAAACATAAGCACTATAAGCAAAAGCAGAAACACCTACTCTAACTCTATCAGGCTTTTTTGATGACAAATTCAATTTTTCAAATGATATTGGTTTGTCCACCTACATGAAACACTCCTTATCATGTTTGCTTATTTTTATAATCCCTGTCAAAAATATTTAATTTAGTCTTCGATTTACTTTACAAAACAACCTTATATTCCTTACTCAAATTATGCAAAGCACTATTTCAAAGAACCTTTGAATATTCTGTTTATTAGCTTTTGCATTTATAAACTCTTCTTCATCAAAAAGAAATTTTACACCAACAATTTTTCTCTCAAGCTTCAAGCCATAATTTGCTTTTAATACAGCTTCTTTTACTATTTTTTTGTTCACAATATCATCCCTCAAAACACATTTAATAATTGTTTTTACAAATACTTCTTTGAATTTTGTACTTTTTTTATTAAAATAATAATTAAGATCAAATATCAAGCCCCAACAACGCCGCCCCCAACGCCCCGGTGAACTGGCAGCCCTCAGGCACTACTACTGTTCTTTTCAATTCTTCCTCCAGAGCCCTGCGGACTCCGGCGTTTTGGGCTACGCCGCCGGTGAATACTATTTTTTCCCTGGCGCCCAGGCGGCGGGCCATGGAGGCTACTCTTTTTCCTACTGACTGATGGAGGCCGGCGATTATGCCTCCTTTGGATATGTTTCGGGCCAGGAGGCCAATAATTTCCGACTCTGCAAAAACTGTGCACATACTGTTTATGGTGACCGTTTCTGATGGGTCTTCGGATGCGGCCAGTTCTGCTACATCCATACCCAAAGTGTTGGCCATAACCTGCAGGAATTTTCCGGTGCCGGCGGCGCATTTATCATTCATGGCAAAATCCAGGACCTTCCCCTTTTCGTTAATACTAATCACTTTGCTGTCCTGGCCCCCGATGTCAATGATGGTCCTGGCTTCAGGGCAGAGGGCTGCCACGCCCCGGGCGTGGCAGCTGATTTCCGTAACGGTCTTGTCCGCTTGTCCAAAGGAGACCCGGCCGTAGCCGGTGACGATAATATAATCTACCTCTTGCCGCCCTATACAGGATTCTCTAAAAAGGGTAGACAGGATTTTTTCTCCTGCATCCCGGGGGCTCCAGCCGGTGGGCAGCACAGTGGAAAACCTTTTTTCCCCGTTGAGCAAAACCCCTTTGGAAGCTACGGACCCAATGTCCACACCAACTGTTATCACTTTTCAATCATCTCCAGCATGGCTTCTATTCTTACTTTCAGGCTCTCTTCGTCAGAGGAGGAATAATCGCTTTCCAGGTGCAGGAAGGGAAGCCCTTTATCCTTAACCACCTTCTCCACTTCATGGGATTCAATGTTATAGGTATGGCAGGCCTGCCAGGTAAGGTCAATAACCGCTTCAGCATTAAAATCATCAATCATCCGGCCCAGCAGTTCCATTCTATAGGGGTTGGGGCTCATACAGGAACAGGGGATATTAAGATACTTTTCGGCTAGAGCTACAATGGGGTCATCTTTTGACCTGTCAGCCATAAGTTCCAGGGTTTTATATCCGGTGCAGTTTTCCATGGCTACCACTGTGGCTCCCAGCTCGTCCACCAGGCGGACCACCTTTTCAGAACCCAATCCAACAGGACAGCCGGTAAGTAATATTCGAGGTTTTTTGGCAGATTTCGGGTCAACCTCTCTGGATTCCAGGGTTTTTTTCAGCTCTTCCAGCATCTGAACCAATTCCTTCTTATCAAAACTAAAACCCCCGGACCAGACCACTGTTAATAGTTCCAGTCCGCTCATGGGTGGTGGTGAATTCCGGTTTAAATCGCTGATTTCCTTTAATGCTTTCTTCTCCTGGTTTACCAAGTCAACAGCTTTCCAGATATCTTCATCTTTAATTTCCAGCTGAAATTCCTCTTCTATCTTGGTTTTAAGGCTCTTAATTTCGTCTATCCAAAGGTCTAAAGAGGCACCGGCTTTATGATGGTGGGGCAGCTGCATCACATGCACGGGCTTTAATTCCTGCATGATTTCAAACATCTTCTTTTTCCCGTCACAGGTGGTTTCCCCCACGATAAGGTCGGAAAAATTAAAGAAGGGGCAGGTATCAGTTACGGCAAAACCATAAGAAGATTTAATCAGGGGACATAGATTTCGGGGTAATACTTCCTCCGCAGCGGGGATGGGTTCTTCCCGGGTACCGCACAACCCTACAGGGATTGCTCCGGCGGCCAACACCAGCTCCTGGGGACAAAAGGTACAATAAATTCCCACCACTTTCATCCCTCTTTCCTTTTCCTCCAGCATCTTGGCAACGGTAGCTGCCCGGATGTCCATAAATTGTTCCACTGTGTTATTTTCCATTTTCCTCTCCCTTTCGATATAATTTTTACTTCTAAAGCTTTTGAAGTATCTAACAATAACTTATCAATACTCATTTTTAATTTTGCAAAAAAAATCCTATTGTCAGATAGCTCCCACTTTCAACAGGCCTGTCTTATTATGGACCATATCATTTTAAATCATAACATATTTATTGTTATATCAATAATCACATTTTGTTATATTTAGACTAATTTTATATGCACTTTAGTTATACTAAATATTAAATTTTATAGTTTATGTCGACAAAAAAATCCCCCATACTGATTAACACAGGATTAGGGATTTATGATAATTATTTTTTTATTTTTAATTTTTAGTAAAGTCATACTCATGTGCTGGCTGCATTAGACATAAATTTCAAAGGAGATTCCGTAGACTTGAACTTGAATAATGCCATTTATACTATCCCAAAGTAAACACCTTATCCGCCTCTGCCATTTTTTCAGTTATGGTATACATATTACTGATACTTCCCACCGCCAGCTTCTCTTTTAATTCAAAGAACTCAAGACACGTGCCGCAGGAAAGTATCTCAACGCCGCGGCTTTCCAGGCCTTTCAGTTCATCTAACACTTCTGACCCCTGAGTGGTGAGAATAACTCCGCTGTTTAGAAATATCATACTGCGAGGGAGATCTTCCCCCTCAGACAGGGTATAAATATAACTCTTCATTAAAACTTTCCCCAGCTCTTCATTGCTTCCAAGAACATTGCTGCCAAAAACTATTACCGTTGCTTTTTCGGTGGAAAATATTTCACATAAATTCTCCCGCCGGGTAATGGTAATGTAATAAGCCCCTTCTTTCTCTTCAACCTCTGTCCCGCAGGACTTGCTGGAGGCCAGGCTGCATACGTTTCCCCTGGCTGCATCGTTATCCACGACGACCACCAGGGAACCTTCCTTTAATTCTTCCAAAGCCTTTTTGGTGAGAATGACCGGTTGTGGACAGGCAAGACCCCGGGCATCTAATGTGTTTTCCATCTCAATACCTCCCCATTATTAATCCTAAATTTTAATAATATAATTGTTTAATACTTTATCCTATAATGTCCTGATTAACAAATCAGTAAAAGAATGCTTAACAGATTATAACAATAGAAAGTAAGATTACTTCCTGCTAGTTTCTCCTAACCCTTTAAAACCAATTAATTATTTTCTTGAAATACTTTTTCCTCAAATGCAGCCAAAACTAATGAGGAACGAATATTAAACCTTATTTTTTCTCCGGGCTGGTATCCTCTATCCCCCACAAACAAGTCCATTATTATGGGATTATTTTCCGAAAAGCCTTCTACTTTAAGACGATAGCGGGTGGTGGGGCCACAAAAAAATTTCTGCAGTATTTCTGCCTCCCAGGTTCCATTTTCTTGGGGAATCACGTTTTCCGGACGGAAAAAGACTTCTACCGGTTCCTTTTCTAAGTATTTCCGTTTTTGGTCAGGCTTTATTAACATCTCCCGCCCCCAAAGGCTTACCCTTATTTTCTCCGGCGAATTGGCTATTACTTCCCCCGAAAACAAATTGCCCCAGCCTATAAACTGGCCCACAAAAGAAGTCAATGGGTTTTCATATACTTCCTCGGGAGTGCCTATCTGTTCAATCTTTCCATCTCTCATAACTGCCAGCTGATCAGCAACAGCCAAGGCTTCCTCCTGGTCATGAGTTACATAAACTGCGGTAATTTCAGTTTCCCTTTGAATCTTTTTAATTTCCTCCCGCATCTCCACCCTCAGCTTGGCATCCAGGCTGCTCAAAGGCTCGTCGAACAAAATTACCTGGGGATTAATAACCAGGGACCTTGCCACTGCCACCCTCTGCTGCTGCCCGCCGCTGAGTTCATGAATTCTTCTATCTTTTAATTCTAAAATTTTCAGCATGTTTAATACCCGAGTTACCCGCTCTTTTATTTCCTCTTTTTTGATGTGGCGGGTCTTTAACCCATAAGCAATATTATCAAAAACACTGAGATGGGGGAAAAGGGCATACTCCTGGAAAACAGTTACGGTAGGACGCTGATTGGCCGGCTGCTGCGTAATGTCCTGACTGTTTAAAAAAACCTGTCCCTGATCAGGGCTTACCAGGCCGGCGATCACTCTTAGTATGGTTGTTTTCCCGCAGCCGCTGGGCCCCACTAGAGCCACAATTTTCCCTGAGGGAACAGTTATGCTCACATCATCCACAGCCACTGTTTGGTTATATTTCTTGGTAATGTTTTTCAGGACTAGTTCCATGGTTCCTCACCCTCCTTTCCCTAATTGATTTCCATAAAACAGGGAGCTGCCAGGGAAGATTTAGTAGAAATAACCCTGCAACGGTCATTACAATCAAGATAAAAGCAAAAGCCGCTCCTTCTCCCAGGTTTCCGCGATTTATGGCCACAAATATCTCAAAGGTAAGCACCTTATTCCGTGGCGTAATTAAAAAAATAATAGCTCCTATGGTAATCATGCCGTGAATAAAGGCATGGATCATTCCCACCCGGTATGCGGGGGCCATCAGAGGAAGCACAACCCGGGTGAATGTATCCCAACTGTTTGCCCCCAAATCCCTGGAAGCCTGCTCCAGATTTTTGCTCACCTGTTCCAGAACTGCCTTGCCCGCATTAAAACTGATGGGAAGTTCCCGAATCATACAAATAATTACTATGATTAGTGAGGTTCCCGTCAACATAAGGGGTGGATGATGGAATGCCATGACATAGGCAATCCCCATAACCGGTCCCGGCACAGCATAGGGTAAAATACTCAAAAACTCAAAACCTTTGCTTAATATACTGCGGCGCCGCTTGAGATAATAGGCGGCACACATTCCCAGAAATGGACCAAAGATAGCTATCTGAACCGCAAACCTCAAACTGTTCTTAACGCTGGAAAACCCTTGAGCCCATACCGAGTTCATATGCCGCAGGCTGAAGGTAAAATCATATCCCCAGATGTTAGTAAAGGTTCCGATGATTATCAATGCTAAATGAGTAAAGGTATAAAGAGCAAAAAGCAGGCAGACCAAATATAGGGCTGCGGATACTGCCGGGTGAAACCGCAGCTCCCTGTCCAGGCTGCCTTCATCGGAAAGCACTGAGGAGGTAAAAATTCTATTCCCCAGGATCAGCTTTTCTAAAAATATTATGGATAGACAGGGGACTAACAGTATGAAGCATAACGCTGCGGCAAAACCCATGTTAAAAAGAGAAATCACCTGAAGATAGGCTTCACTGGCCAATACCCTAAATCCCCCTCCTACCAAAATAGGAGTCCCAAAGTCTGCCAAAATATTGGTAAATACCAGGAGAAAAGCTGCGGTAATGCCCGGCAGCAGCAGGGGCAGGGTAATGGTGAAAAAAACTCTTGATTTAGAAGCTCCCAGGTCCAGAGCACTTTTTTCCATGGTCCTGTCCAGCCTCTTCAACACATTGGCAATAATTAAATAAGCAATACTGGCATTCCCAATGGTCTGCAGGAAAAAAACTGCCTGCCAGCCTATAAAGTTTACATCCAATCCCAGCAGAGTATTAGTTATAAAACCCCTGCGCCCAAAAAGCATAATATAAACGATAGCTGAAACGAATGGCGGGGAAATGATATGCAGTATTGCCGCAAAGTTAAATATCTTTTTACCCGGCCATGAACTCCTCACCACACCAAGGGCCAGGATTAACCCCAGCAGGGTAGCACAAAAGGTAGACAATAAGCTCAGGTAAGCAGTATTCCAAAGCAGCTTAACCTTTTCTGTCAAAAAAAGCTGTTCATAAAACTTTAAAGTAAGCTGACTTCCGTCATAAATGCTGGACCAGGACACTTTCAATACCGGATATAAAACAAAAATTAGCAAAATAACAGGGACAGCAATGGCCATCCCCAAAAATATAAATTCTGTAAGCCGGTCTTTAGTCCTCCAAAAATTTAGTTCCATGATAAAAAACCTCATCCTCTATTAAATAGAAAGAACAATACGTCTTCTGCCCATTGTGCAGGTCCGTCATCTTCCCTAAAAACTCAAGGGTTCGCGGAGGCACTATAGGTTCTCATGATTTGGCTTTTATACTTTCACTATAAAACTCTCAAATTTAGTTGAAATAATTTTAAACAAATGACCGATTAAGGGTAACTGAATATCCCTTAACCGGTCCTTTAATTATAGTATTAGTTGGAGTACCTTTCACTCCACTGGTCAACGATAGCGTCCCTCTTCTGGGCCGCTTCATCAAAATCATACTCCACCAGATTCAAAGAATCCAGATCCGGCACATCCTCCGGCAGCTCCACGTTGGGCCGAGTGCTGGGCCGGGGGCTTTCCTTGGCCAGCACAGCCTGCCCCTCTGCAGTAAGGGTCCAGTCTACAAATTTCTGAGCCGCTTCCAGGTTGCTGGTCCCTTCTATAATAGCCACGGGGGAATGCCACCAGGCGGTTCCGTCGGAGGGATAAATCACTTCCACAGGATATCCTTCCCTCTTGGTACCTATTCCGTCGGGGCTGACTCCGATCATCACTTCTCCCAGGGCTGCCTTTTGGGGAGGCTCACTACCTCTTTCTGCATAATAAGGTGCATTTTCATCCAGCTTGTCCAGGTACTCCCATCCTTTTTCTTCACCTAATATCTGTAATATTGATGCAATAAAAGTATAGGCGGTACCTGAAATCCCCGGGTTAGGCATCAGTATTTCCCCTTCATACTTACTGTCTATCAGCTCTTCCCAGGTTTGGGGTATAGGAATCCCTTTACTTTCCGCCAGATCTTTGTTTACCACCAGGGTAACCAATACAATGGAAACCCCTGTCCAGTAACCGTCAGGATCTTTAAATTTCTCATCAATGTACTGGGCTTCCGGTGAAACATAAGCTTCCAGCAAACCATCCTCTGCCGCCACCATGAAGCTGTCCACTCCGCCTCCGAACCAAACGTCTCCCAAAGCTCTGCCCTGTTCGGCCCTCATCCTGGAAAGTACTTCTCCAGAGGACATGCTGATATATTCAGCTTCGATACCGGTGGCTTCCGTAAAGGCAGCCATTATGTTGTCCAGACCACCATAGGCAGCATAAATCTGGAGAGTTTCATATTCCTTCTGCTCCTCTTCCTGTTCCCCTACGGCACCATTTTCTGTCTCTGTATCGGTATCGGTATCACCGTCGCACCCGGCGAACATGGAGAACATCAAAGCGAACACCATAAAACAAATTATTAACTTGGCACTCCTGCTTTTCTTTAAAAACAAGTCCAGCTTAATCTTCAATTTTTCTCTTACCCCCTCAAATGATATATTATGATCTTTTAAATCAAACATTCTTTCTTCCATAGAAAACAAACTTTAACTGTTTTTTTGCTAATACTTCACCCCCTTGATGAATAGATTAAAGATGATTATAAACTTAAAGTTAATGATATTTCCTATATATCTTTAATCTTATCACAGTTATTTTAATACTTAAAATTACTTTATGTTATATTAAGAGGGGGTAAATATATAAAAATGTTATACTAAAATAGATAAGTTACAGAGTAAAAGTGTCAAAAAGACTGTCAGGCAGGTAATTGAAGAGAGAAAAATGATAACTATAACAAGATTGCACTATATCCAAACCATAGCATAACAAAAAGTAATGTTATGAATAATGATTTTAATAGTTTTTTGGTGTATACTATAATCAGTAAAATAATAAACGATTACTGAAAAGGAACTCATGAATATATGAACATTGACATGCACGTCCACACAAATATCTCCTCCGCCTGCAGCTGTATCGATATTTGCCAGATGATTGATTATGCCAGGTATATCGGCCTTGACGCTATCTGCGTAACAGATCACGATACCCTACATGGAGCCAGGGTGGCTCATAAAATTGGCAGAGAAAAAAACTTTTTAATCTTAAGAGGAATGGAAGTTAACGCTGTGGAGGGTGATTTCCTGGTTTTTGGCCTGGAGGAAGACATTGAGGAAGGAAAGTTCACTGCAAAGGAAGTACTTCAAATGGTTTCTTCTGCCGGTGGCGCTGCCATAGCCGCCCATCCCTACCGGCGTTTTGAGAGGGCTCTGGGAGATAAAATTTTCAGCCTGACTGATTATCATGCCATTGAAGTAAAAAACGGTAACACTCCGGGTATGCTTAACGAAATGGCCCGAAACGCTGCTTTACAATTAAATCTCCCCGGCATAGGGGGAAGCGATGCTCACCGGCTAAATGAAGTTGGACGTTATTATACCCGTTTTAAAACTCCGGTAAAAAATGAACGGGAACTTATTGAAGCAATTAAATTAGGTGAGTACGAAGCCATGACCAGAACTGATGAATACAGCTCTAAATTAGCTGGAGTGAAAGGGATTTCCATTCAAAAGGTTAACAAATAAACTGGCCTTATTTACCTTCTCTTTATATTAAGGGCACCTGACATAATTGTCAGGTGCCCTTAAATTTTCTCTAATTATATTAAAAACAATCTACTATTAAATGGTAACTAATGAAGTATAGGAATTTGAAAGACATGGAGACAGATCCTGCATCCCCATGTCTCTCATCTGGATAATATTAACTTTTCTTACTGAATAGTTACTGAATTGTTCCTATGATATATTTTCCTCATTCTTGCCAGATGCTTTCTTTTTCATAAATTCCCCCATAAACCCGATGGTAAGTCCCAAGGCGGCCAGGGTTTTTACCGGAGCCAGAGCCACGTTCCAGAAGTAGGTGGAAAGACTTACCTGCGGGTCAGCGGGCAGACCGTATTTCTCCGGTGCATCTGCCAGCGCATATATGACCCCAAGACCTCCCAGTTCATCCTTACCGTAAACTTGCGCATTTGAAAAGCCCATATCCTTTAGTGTATTAACTCTTTCTTCCGCCTCAGTTATTTTGTCTTCCTTTTCTCCAAAGGTTACAGCCCCGGTGGGACAGGTTTTTGCACAGGCGGGAATTTGACCATTGCTTACCCGGTCAAAGCATTGAGTACATTTCATCATTTTTGTATCGATTCTGGGAACATCAAAAGGACAGGCTGACTGACAGGCTCCACAGCCTATACATGTGTCGTAATCCACATTCACAGTTCCAAGACTGGTTATGGATATGGCATTTACCGGACAAATGGTTTTGCAGGCTGGATCTGAGCAGTGCATGCACTGGTACTTGGAAAAGTACCACTTTACACTATCTTCGTCATACTCGTTAAATTTTATCCGGCACCAGGTTTCCAGGGAAAGATCCGGTGGATTCTCGTAGGTTCCAGTAAATTTCGTTTCCACCGCAGGAAGCTGGTTCCAGTTTTTACAGGCTGACTGGCAGCCCCGACAGCCTATACATTTACTGACGTCAATGAGTTTTACTTTGGCCATTTATCCAACCCTCCTTACGTTACAGACAAAGGCTTTATACTCTGGTATAGTGGTATTGGCATCACCAATGGATGGAGTAAGATCATTAGCTGTGGGTCCTGTGGACTTGCCCATGTAACCCCAATGCCAAACAATACCGACAATTTCCGTATCCTGCCCATACACATTAAGTGGTTTTAACCGGGGAGTTACACAGGCTACCGCCTCATACTGACCCCGCTTACTGGATACCTCCACTTTGTCTCCATTTTGAACATTTATTATATCTGCCAGGGAAGGACTGATTTCCACAAAGATTTCCGGCATCAGTTCATTGAGCCAGGGAATATTTCGGGTCATGGTACCCGATTGGTAATGTTCCGTCAAACGATATGAAGTGGCCACATAGGGAAACTCTGTGCTGCCCACTTCAGCCCTTTCTTGGGGATACCATACCTGGCTGCAGGGGTTAAATTGGACAGAGGACATGATATTATCATAGGGGCTTTCCCAGGGCTCATAGTATTCGGGGAAAGGTCCGTCTGCCATACCCGGCCCAAAGAGCAGCGCCTGCAGCTCCGGCCTCATGATAAAGGGTGTGTTCACATTTTCCTCCGGGGAAACGGTGGCATTGAAATCCGGAATATCGTTTCCTGTCCACTCCCCGTTATCGTACCACATAACCGGGACATCAGGGTTCCAGGGTTTCCCATCGGCATCACAGGAACACCGGTTATAGAGAATTCTCCTGTTTACAGGCCAGGAAAAGGACCAGTCTGAATGGTTTCCAATTCCCTCAGTCTCCCGGATACGCTTCTTGCAGGGGGGATTGCTCTCATCGTTATAGTATCCGCTGTAAATCCAGGACCCGCAGGTAGTGGAACCATCATCGGCCAGGGCGGTAAAGTTATTTAACAGATTACCGGTAGCCGTTTCATACCCGTTTATCTCCTTGGCTACTTCTGCTGAATCAGCATCCTCACCATAACCCCAATGCATTTCTAAAATGGGATTGGGGAAAGGTCCGGGATCAGCCTCGTAAGCCTTCTTAACGGCTTTAAACAAGCGGTCCACAATCCAGAGATCCGGCTTGCAGTCTCCAGGAGCTTCCACAGCTTTATTCCGCCATTGTATCCAGCGTCCGGTGTTGGCTATAGTTCCATCCCTCTCTATATGGAGAGCTGCCGGCAGAAGAAAAACCTCCGTATCAATATTTGCAGGATCTGTTCCCGGGGCTTTCCAGAAGGCAGCAGTTTCGCATTCAAACAAGTCTACACACACCAGCCAATCCAGATTCGCCATACTGCTGCGCTCTTTAGAACAGTTAGGACCGCTCACGGCAGGGTTATCCGCCCAGTTAATAAATCCTTTGATTTCCCCGGCACCCATATAATTGAATATTCCAATATGGGATCGGTCTTTCTGATCCAGCTTGGGGAAATAATCATAGCAGAAATCATTTTCTGCCGTGGCATTTTCTCCCCAGAAGGCTTTCAGCAGACTCACTAAGAATTTGGGCTTATTGCTCCAGTATCCAGTGGCCGGGGTTTCTTTTTCATTGTAATCATTAAATGTAGGATGCAGGTTATCCCTGATCATTCCCAGATAACCGGGGATAATGTGATACAGGTTGCCCATATCGCAGGCACCCTGCACGTTGGACTGTCCCCTTTGAGCATTCACTCCGCCCCCGGCAATTCCCAGATTCCCCAAAAGAAGCTGCAGTATTGCTGTGGAACGAACGTTAGCAGCGCCGCAGGTGAACTGGGTCTGACCCATGGAATAGGATATGGATCCGGCTTTTCCCGGTTCCCCGGTACTGCAGAAAAGTTCCGCTGTCTCCCTAAATTTATCCTGGGGACAACCGGTAATTTCACTTACTGTTTTTATGTCGTAACGGGAATAATGCTCTTTCATTAATTGGAACACGCAGTTGGGATCTTCCAGGGTTTCATCCTTCAAAATGCTGCCATCCCCATTTCTTTGGTAAGCCCAGGTGGATTTATCATACAGCACATGTCCCTCAGAATGTTTTCCCGCACCGGAAAACAGGCCATCCTCAAATTTAAAATCGGGATTAACCAGGTAAGAAGCATTGGTGTAATTAACCACGTATTCCCTGTGATATTTTTCATTTTCCAGGGCATATTGAATCAGTCCTGAGAGGAAAGCCACATTTGTCCCGGGACGCAGGGGAGCATACAGGTCAGCCACCGCAGCAGTTCGGGAAACCCGGGGATCCGCCACGATTAATTTGGCTCCTTTGGTATCTCTGGCCCTCTGAATCCACTTCATGGAAATGGGATGCATCTCCGCCGTATTTCCTCCAATATTCATTACTACATCAGAATGCTGGAAATCATTTATATGGTTAGTCATGGCACCACGGCCAAAGGTATTGCCCAGACCAGCTACCGTAGAGGAGTGGCACAGGCGGGCACAATGATCAAAATTGATGATACCTAAAGCCCGGGCAATTTTATGGAACAAATAATTTTCCTCATTGTTGACCATGGCACTGCCCAGCCAGGCAAGAGCTTTGCAGCGGTTCACGGTAACACCATTAGAGTTGGTCTGTTCAAAGTACTCATCTCTGGTATTCTTTATTCTGTCCGCTATGGTCTCCAGAGCCCAATCCCAGTCCTTCTCCTCCCAATCCGAAGCCTTTGGCGCCCGGTAAAGGACTTTAGTAATCCGACTGGAATTAATGTCTGGTTCTCCTTTTACTTCATCGTACTCATAAGCCATATTGAACAAGGCAGATCCTTTGCTGCAAAGGGTCCCTTCATTTAGGGGATTGTCACCGTCTCCCTCGGTGCCTATGAGCTTTCCATCCTCCACAAAACATAATATTCCACATCCCACTCCACAGAAAGGACAGATGGTGGTTACAGTATCAGCATATTGAATCCGCAGCTCTACAGCGTCATCAGTTTTTGGTTGTTCGGTATCGGGTGAGGGATCGGCAATTTCCTCATCATCCGGCTGACATCCCAGTTTTGCTGCCAAAGAACCGGTAAGAGCCGCCAGGCCTGAGAGTTTTAAAAAGTTCCTCCTGGATATCTTCATTAATAAATTTACACCTCACTTATCAGGTATTTTTCCAAAAAAAAACAGTTGGTGTATCTATTCCTTTTAAATGCTTAAACCTTCTCCCCAAATGGAGATTAAATAAGTATTCACTCACCTTTTACGATTCATCTATCGTCACCCCCTCTGAAACCCTCTGCCCGTACATAAGGCGGGGCCTCTATATAAAACAGGATGTTAATTAAACATCCAAGTAAATTATAATAAACAATGGAAAATTATGAAATTCTTATTATAGATAAAGGAGATTGATACGCATAGATAGAATGAATGCATATGCATATGAGGATACAGCAATTAATGTCACTATAATTAGTTGAAGAATAATTAATTCTAAGCATGCAAATTTATAAATCTATATTTTACAAAAGCACCCCATATAAGAGGAGGTACAATAACCATGCAGTTTTATCAACTTCAAGCATTTATCAAAGTAGCGGAAAAGAGGAGTTTTTCCAGGGCGGCAGAGGACATTTTCTTAAGTCAATCCACGGTAAGCACCCATATAGGCAGCCTGGAAAAACATTTCGGGCAGAAACTATTTGACAGGCTGGGTAAAGAAGTAACCTTGACCCCTTTTGGAGAAAAGCTTTTTTACTGGGCCCGGGAAATGATAAAGATGCGTGATATGGCTTTGTGGGATTTAAAAGAATGGACGGGAAAAACGGAAGGGAACATTCATATTGCTGCCAGCACAGTACCCGCACAATTTATGGCCCCTTTTCTAATATCATATTTCGTAAAAAAATACCCAGGTATTCAGTTTACCCTTACCCAGAACAGTTCGGAAATTGTAGCTGACTGCCTGTTAAAAGGGGATGCAGACCTGGGAATGCTGGGAGAAAAATATTATTCTGAGAAGATTGAGTATATTCCCTTTTTAGATGAGAAACTAGTCCTTATCACTCCGGCAGACGTAGTTTTTAACAATCCTATATCCATTACCGAGGTTCTGGACTATCCCTTTATCTTTCGCAAGCCCGGATCCGGTACCCAGGCGGTGGTGGAGAAAATTTTTAAAAAAGAAAACATTGATATTTCTCGATTAAATGTAGTAGCTTACTTCAACAACGTTCAATCCATTAAGCAGGGGGTCAAGGAAGGGGTTGGGGTTTCTATCATTTCAGAAATTGCCGCCATGGATTACAGCCACAGCAGTTTAATTAATTACTATCATCTCAAAGAGCTAAAAAATAGAAGAAGTTTTTACTTTGCTTATAATCGCCAAAAAACATTGGCTCCTTATATTCAAGAATTTATTTCCTTGGGCAGAGATTGGCCCCTTTAAACTAATGAACTACTGCCTGTTAAAGGGGTAATTCTTTATCAATCTATTAAAACAAATTTTCATCTGAAATCAATAACTTCTTCTGTATTGACTATGAAAGTTAATAACAATCTACAAAGATAATAAGTAACAAAGTTGATGATATAGATAATATAGATTCATAACTGATAAAACTTTAACTTTTCCTAATTATTACAATATTTTTTGAATAACCCGGATTATCATAATAAAACGTTATGCTTAGTATAAAGGAACGCGGAGAAATAAGTAGAACATTACTCTCAAGAGACAAGTTCTGGCGAAGTGCATAAGTAGTAGAAGTTTAATAATTTAAATGCGCCGGAAAGAAATAAAACTTGGGAGGAAAAAGAAAATGAATGTAATTAAGCTAACGATTAACGGACAACCAGTAGAAACGACAGTGGGCACAACAATCCTGGAGGCAGCCCGGCAGGCAAAAATAGATATACCTACCTTTTGCCATGACCCGCAGTTGGTAGGAACCGGTGCCTGCCGTATTTGTGTGGTAGAAGTAGAAAATATGAAGAACCTGCCGGCTTCCTGTGTAGCTCCAGTATATGATGGAATGGTGGTACATACTGAATCGGAGCGAGTGGTTCAAGCCAGAAAGGCAAACCTTAACCTTCTCTTAGCCAACCATCCCCTGGACTGTCTCACCTGTGAAAAGAACGGAACCTGTAAACTTCAGGATTACTGCTACCGGTATAATGTAAAAAATACCGATTTTATTGGAGAAAAAAAGAATCTTCCCCGGGAGACAAGTAACCCATTCTATGAGAGGGATATGAATAAATGTATTCTCTGTGGTAAATGTGCCAGGATCTGCCATGAAATAAACGGTGCTGGAGCCATCGATTATGCTAATCGCGGGTTTAATTCCACCATATCTACGGCCTTTGATGAACCTTTGGAAAACTCCACTTGTGTTTTCTGTGGTATGTGTGTGGATATATGCCCAGTTGGTGCACTAACTTCTAAAATAGGCCTGGGAGCAGCTCGGGCCTGGGAAGTTAAAAAAGTCAAAACTACCTGTCCTTACTGCGGAACCGGATGCAGCTTTTACCTGCATGTAAAAGAAGATAAGATTGTTGATGTTTCCCCTAATTATGAAAGTCCGGTAAACCGAGGAAATCTTTGTGTAAAAGGCCGGTTTGGTTGGGACTTTGTACACAGCCCGGAACGGCTGACCAAACCCTTAATCAAAAAAGATGGAAAGCTGGTGGAGTCTACCTGGGAGGAAGCCTTGAGTTTTGTGGCTGATAGAATAAAAGATACAATTAAAAGTCATGGCCCGGATGCCATAGCCGGAATCAGTTCAGCCCGCTGTACCAATGAAGACAACTACCTTTTACAGAAACTGTTCCGTATGCTGGGCACCAACAACATAGACCACTGTGCCCGCCTCTGCCATGCCCCTACCGTAGCTGCTCTGGCCACCGCATTTGGCAGCGGGGCCATGACCAACAGTATCTCCGAAATTGAATTTTCTAACTGCCTTCTGGTCACCGGTTCCAACACCACGGAAACCCATCCGGTAATCAGCTATCGCATACTGAAAGCAAAAAACCGGGGAACCAGTTTAATAGTAGCTGATCCCCGCCGTATTGGCCTGGCGGAAGTGGCAGATATTTTTCTCCAGCACCGGCCCGGTTCCGATGTAGCCCTATTTAACGGCCTTCTTCACGTAATTATTAAGGAAAATAAATTGGACCAGGATTTCATTAAAAATCGAACTGAAGGCTTTGAAGAAGTAAAGAAAACTGTGGAGAAATATACTCCGGAATACGTAGAAAAAATCACTGGAGTGCCCGCTGAACTAATTATAGATGCAGCGTTAATGTATGCTGAAGCGGAAACTGCTTCCATTCTATATACTATGGGAATCACCCAGCATACCTCCGGTACAAATAACGTAATGTCCATAGGCAACCTGGCTATGGCCACCGGGAACCTTGGCAAATTAAACTCTGGCGTGAACCCTCTCCGGGGTCAAAATAACGTTCAGGGAGCCTGTGATATGGGAGCTCTACCAGGAGTTTTCCCCGGATATCAGGGGGTAACAGATCCTAAAAACATAGAAAAGTTTAACCGCTCTTGGAATGCGGTTCTCAGCAGTAAACCGGGCCTTACAGTAACAGAAATGTTCGATGCCGCTGAAACAAGGGAAATAAAACTTATGTATATAATGGGAGAAAACGTCATGCTCAGTGATGCCAATGTTAATCATGTGGAAAAAGCCATAAAGAATCTTGACCTTCTGGTGGTGCAGGATATCTTCCTAACAGAAACTGCACAAATAGCTGATGTCGTTTTCCCAGCCGCTTCCTTTGCGGAAAAAGACGGCACCTTTTCAAATACTGAGAGAAGGGTACAACGAATTAGAAGGGCCGTAACAACCCGGGGGGAAAGCCGGCCGGACTGGCTGATCCTCAGTGACCTGGCCAACAAACTGGGATTTTCTTGGGACTACCCCCACCCGTCTTATATCATGGAGGAAATTGCATCCTTGACTCCCAGTTATGGTGGCCTCAGTTATTCCCGTATTGAGAATGAAGGGCTGCAGTGGCCCTGTCCCTCCCCAGAACACCCGGGCACGCCCTGTATGCACATTGACAAATTTGTAAGGGGCCTGGGCAAATTTCATGCAGTGGAAAATGAACTCCCCGCAGAAGTGCCAGATGAATCCTATCCCCTGGTTTTAACCACAGGAAGGATGCTGTACCACTACCATACCGGGACCATGACCCGTAGGAGCAGAAGCCTGGAGGAATTTAAGCCTGAGGATTTCTTGAAAATTAATCCCCAGGATGCCGAGAAACTCAATATAACTCAGGGAGAAAATGTCAGAGTATCCTCCCGCCGGGGTGAAATTGAAACCCGGGTAGAACTAACCGATATGGTCCCCCAGGGAGTGGTTTTCATGACCTTCCATTACCATGAATCCCCAGTAAACAAATTGACCAATAGTGCCATAGACCCCATAGCTAAAATACCTGAACTTAAGGTTTGTGCGGTGAAAGTGGAAAAGATAGAAACAGATGACCCTGGACCGATAATATCAAATACGAAATGCTGCTGACCTGTCAAATGGTGAAAGGGCGCCTGCTAATAATAAGCAGACGCCTTTTTTAAAATTACCCTGCTGGCCTGTTCGAGCCTTCTATGCCGGGAGGGTTAATAATGAATGGTTTTAAAGTTTTTAAAAACAAAAAGCCCTTATGTAAAGGACTTTCCATGAACCGCAGTAGTTCCCATTAATCCCGTAATGTAGAGGGGATTATCTCAAAAACATCGGGGCGAACGGTGCAAGATTATTTCATCCCCACTTGAGCCAAAGTCTGCCTTAATGTGTCCAGTTCTACGGGTTTAGCAAGTTGTCTGTGAAAACCCGCCTCCTTTGCCCGCTGAACATCTTCTTCTCTCGCATACCCTGAGAGAGAAATCAGATATGTTCCTTTCATTTCTTCAACTGCGCGTAAGGCTTTGGCCACCTGGTAGCCATCAATATCGGGTAGTCCAATATCGCAAATCACAACTTCGGGTCGAAACATCTTCGCTTTTGCAATACCCTCTTTTCCGCTATTAGCTACCATAACCTGGTGGCCTTCGTGTTCCAGCAGATTTTTAAGAATCTGTGCCACATCACTGATATCATCAATCACTAATACACGCCGACTTATCTTATGAAGAGTATCTTGAAAAACCTCGGTAGCCCCACCATCAGTTTGGTCGCTTGCAAGCGGCAACCTAATAACAAAGCGTGAACCTTTACCCAAGCCGTCACTGTGAGCAGATACTTCTCCCCCATGCAACTCAGCCAAACCTTTAACCAGCACCAGGCCCAGCCCAAGACCCCCATCCTCATGTTTAATAAATTCTTTTACCTGCACAAAGGGTTGAAATATGTTAGACAACGTTGCAGATTCCAGGCCAATCCCGTTATCTACAATATGTATAACTGCAGATTGCTCCACGCTATCCTTTAAAACAACAACCTCAGCACTGCCACCGCTATTAGTGAATTTAACGGCATTATGAAGCAGGTTTCCCACCATCTGTGTCAGGCGCGCTGCATCCCCTTCCACATAGGTCTGAATATCAGCAAGTTCCAATTCCAGATTAACCCCTTTTTTTTGAAATAAGTCCATGTAATCCTCTACAATTCGCTTAATCAACCCATTAAGTTCAAGCCGCTTTATTTTAAGGTCGATTTTATTCTGGTTGATACGGGTAACATCCAGCAAGTCGTCTATAAGACGGGATAATTGCACAACCTGGCGGCTCATAATTTCTCGGGCCTGCACAGCCTTTCCCCCACATGGATCCACACTGCTTAGGAGCGACAACCCCATCATTATGGAGGCTAGGGGATTGCGAATTTCATGGGAGAGAAGGCCGATAAAATCATTCTTCTGGCGGTCGGTGTCCTGAAGTTTCTCAACAAGGACCCGGTATTTCTCTTCACGCTCTCTTAGGGCTTCCTCTGTCTCCTTGAGGTCTGTAATGTCCACAATCACCGCACGGCACACAAAGCCCTCCTGACTATTCACCACCGTCATTTCCAATCGCACCCATAAGCGATCACCGTTTTTATGAATAATCCTAACTTCAAAAACCGATGGCTTTTGTGTCTCATACATTTTTTTTAAATTAAAGTAATAGACTTCCTGATCTTCCTTGAAAATGAAATTAGTGAAGGGCTTACAGGTAAGGTAACTCCTATCCACGCCAAGCAGATTAGCAAAAGTCATATTCGCTTCCTCAATCAATCCTTTGGCACCAAGGGTCACATAACCAACGGGTGCCGTATCGAACAAATCAAAATACTGGGTGCGGGATGCATCCAACTCCAATTGTGTTTGGCACAACTCATCATTTTGCATCTCCAACTCTACCTGGTAAACCTGGAGCTTGTGGAGCAGCTTATGCGCCTCTTCCAGCGATAAATCCTTTATGGTAACACTGGGTTTTCCCTTTACTTCATCCTCTGCCCGCTTGCGCAGGTTCCGTAAATCTGTCACCTTCATTCTCCTCCAATCCCAAACTGGCCTCAGTCGCTTTCCCTCACAGTGGTGGCAATGGCATAGGGTTCATCATCCTTAACCAATAATGTGGCATTCATCCATACTTTCACGGTTTTACCCTGCTTTGTAAGGCGTTGGGTTTTAGCAGGTTCTAAACTCTTTCTTTCTGTTAGCTCCTTTACCGTTTTCAATGCATCTGTACGCAGCTCTTCTGGTATGGTGTCCCGTATATTCATTGCCAAAGCCTCGTTCTCGCTCCAACCATAGAGCTTTTCCGCTCCCGGGTTCCAGGCCAGGATTTTACCTTTAAGGTCCTGCAAAATGAAGGCATCGAGAGAATCCTGGACGACTACGGCCAAGCGGCTTAGTCTCTGTACGTTTTTCTGCTCTGTAATGTCAATAAAGTTAACAACCGCTCCTTCAATGGCATTGCTTAATGTGCGGTATGGCAGGATGCGCATCAAGTACCAATTGCCGTTCTTGCTTTGGACTTCTACCTCTTTCGGTACCAGGGTGTCCAGAACCGACTGCACATCTTCCACCAGGTTAACATAGTCGTTCAGGTTGGAAGCAATGTGGTTGACCGGGCGGCCTACGTCGCTAGCAATCAGGTTGATGATTTGGGTAGCGGTGGGTGTAAATCGTTGGATACATAGATTGTGGTCAATAAAAATCGTGGCCACACCTGTTCCAGCCAGCAAGTTGTTTAAATCATTATTCGCTTGAGTTAGTTCTTCGATTTTTTGCTGCAACTCGGTATTGACGGTCATCAGTTCTTCGTTGAGTGATCCCAGTTCCTCCTTAGAAGTCTCCAGCTCCTCGTTAGTAGACTGAAATTCTTCGTTGGTGGACTGCAGTTCTTCGTTGGACGTTTCCAGTTCCTCTATAATGGTTTGCAAGTATTCATCTTTGTTTTGGAGCTCCTGTTCTATGGCTGCCATCTTTTCGTCTATGCCATATTGGCTGGTAGCGGCTATTTCATTCAAACTCACTGACTCCGGGAGAACAACGTCTTCAAAGGACACCATAATTAGTTCAGAGTCTTCATTGACCGGTGTTACTTTCAAGTTGATGGTGGAGGTTTGACCGTTATCCGATACGTGAAGCCCCTGGAAGTATGAGGACTCTTTTTGTACGGTTGCTTTGCGGATAGCGGTTGCCAGTTCCACTTTGAGCCCTTTACGGGCCATCTGAAAAATGTTCATGTTGGCGTCACCCTGCACCGGTTCCAGGTATTTCCCCGTACGCCCATGAAAATAAAGGATGTCTCCGTAATTACTGGTGATTACACTGGCAGGGGCATAGTCTCTCAACAAGGTTTTTTCAGCGATCTCTCTGATGCTGACCATTTTTTCTTGCTGATGATGGGTATTGATTCTCAAAGGGACTCTTTTAATGTAAGGTGCCGAATAGTTTTTCAATGTTTGGTAAAGGGCTGCATTTCCTTTGCTTTGGTAAATTCTCCATTTACGGTCCACGACGTTGAAAAAGTCCATAAACTCTCCTGTAGTTTCCGATGTGCCCAGAAAGAGGAATCCATTATGCTTTAAGGCATAATGAAATAGATGCAGTACCTTGCTTTGCAACTCTCTGTCCAAGTATATTAACACATTGCGACAGCTAATTAGATCAATGTTGGAAAAAGGGGGATCCCCTGTGATGCTCTGCTCTGCAAAGATAACCATTTTCCGGATTATACTATTAATATGGTAGGTGTTACTATCTGTGCGAGTAAAAAAACGCTTTAACCGTTCCGGGGAAACATCCGAAACGATGTTGGCGGGGTAGAGGCCGTTTCGGGCATACTCAACGGCCCGCCTATCGATATCAGTGGCAAAGACTTTTACCTGGAGAGGTTGTCTTGTTTTTTCCATATGTTCATGGAGGAAGATGGCAAGAGAATATGCTTCTTCTCCGGTGGAACAACCGGGCACCCATACCCGAATGGAATGACTCTTGTCTTTCCCTGCAAATATTGAGGGGATGACTGTTTCCTGAAGTTTTTCAAAGGCTTCTGCATCGCGGAAAAAACAGGTTACTCCCACCAGCAAATCTTGAAAGAGGGCCTTGACTTCCAGGGGGTTTTTTTGTAGATAGCGGAAATAATTACTCGAATTTTTAATTAGATTGAGGTTGAGGCGTCGTTCAAGGCGGCGGGTTATGGTATTCAGCTTGTAGCCGGAAAAATCATGGCCTGTCTGGGTGTGAAGTAAGGCTAGAATTTTTTGCATTGAGGCATTATCTTCGGGAACGGAGGGAGCCAAGAAACGTCGTCTTGTTCCAAAAGCATGGCCGATATATTTCATTAAAATTCCCGGAATTTCCTTTGGCGGCAGAATATAGTCCACCATTCCTGTGGCAATAGCACTGCAGGGCATACCCTTATGTTCGGCCGAATCAGGATCCTGTACCATGGCCATCCCGCCTTCGCCTTTTATCGACTTTAGACCTAAGGTTCCATCGGTGCCAGTTCCGGAAAGCACAATGCAGATAGAACGGTCCTTTTGGTCATCAGCTAGAGAGCGGAAAAAACCGTCAATGGGCAGGTGCAAACCTTGAGTTTTTCTAATCTCCCTTAAAAGCAACCTGCCCTGGGACATTGTCATGTCCCGATTAGGAGGGTTAATGTAAATTACATGAGGCTCTACTTCCATCCCATCCCTGGCCTCGCAGACGTGTAAATGGGTATACTTCTTCATTAAATCACACAAGTGGCTTTTGTGTTCTGGGTGCATATGCTGAACCAGGACAAAAGCACTGGGCACGTCGGTTTTTACAGGCAAATGAGTGAAGAACTCTTCCAAGGCCTTCAACCCGCCGGCAGATGCACCTATCCCGATGATAGGAAATTTGCCCGGAGAATCGAGTTCTTTCGGGGTTCCATGGTCTTTTGGGTGTGGGGGGTTGACAGATTTCTTTTGTAAGTTAATTGTTTGTCACTCCATTCCAAGCCTACACTGGCATAAATACTGTTTTTGGGAAAAATGCAGTTTAGGTTGTAAAATTAGAAGCTTCGAAAGTGTAGTTGTACCTATACCTGCGGCTTCCATAAACTCTATTTTTTTCATTTTCTTATCTATTAGAATTTTCCAAAGCTTATTATAGCTAATTGCCATATAACTACACGTCCCTCTGTCATTTTTTCATTTTACCATGATATACGTGGCATTACAAGAAATATACTTATTTTAACTTATTTTAGGAATATTAATTTGTATTATAGAAATGGAATAGATAATTCAGAAAGGTCGTGTACAGGCTTTTGCATTTTATTTGACGACTCTTCCGCTTCTCATCTATTTCTGCTAAATTGTTTGTATTCCGGCGCCATTCCTAGAATAATTCGTAGCTTTCAAAATGGTTTTTCCAAATTGAATATTCACTTATTTTCTTCCCGATACATACTTACTAGGACAGCTTAATTACACCCAAGAAACAATATAATCTAACCCAGTTAGATCTAGCCCGGGAGTAACCTCCTGCCACCGGCCTTTTATCCCCAGCTGGCCGGCTGCCAATTCAAAATGGCACATGGCAATCCCCATGTCAATATTTTGTAATCTAATTTTACCCAGGGCCCTGTTATAGAAGGAATTCTCCTGCAGGTACAAATGGTACAGGCCCTTATTATCTTTAATCACCCGCCAGGGCTGACGGTTGGTAGCCGATGGCCCCAGACGAACCGCCTCCAAGACCTCCTTATAATTACCTGCATCCTCTTTCCTCAAGGGTGTTTTTCCATCCTCTTTAAAAAAGAGTTCTTCCCAGGGCTTCCTATGGCGTGCTTTCACCCCAAAACGCATCATTCGTTCCACCAGGGCTGCCTTCTCTGCAGGATAACCCACCGGAATAATGGCCGGGAGAAGTTCATCTTCCGACAGCTGCATCTGTTCAGCAAAACTGCTTCTTTTAAAAGTTCCCGCCAGCCAACAGGTTCCCAGTCCAAAAGAGGTGGCTTTTAGGATAATGTGTTCCATACAGTATCCCACATCTTCCATACATCGTGTTCCTTCTTTTACCGCTGCCAGGATATAAAGTTTGGCGCCCTTTATCACACCATAGGTGCCCAACTTCCGCATCTCGCCAATTTCCAGGTTTCCCAGGTCCAGCAGTCTAAATCTCATTATGTTATTAAAGGGGCCTTTTTTGTGTTCCTCAAATATTTTCTCCAATTTTTCCTTAGTCTCGGTGCCAACGGAAATATTGGAATACGTGCGAACAGACCTTCTCTTTTGTATTATTTCGATGGCTTTCATCAAAAAACTATCCTCCTTATTTCTGCATTAGATAATAATAGTAGGATTTCCTGACTTCTTTATAATATAATGAATGTAGAAACAACATCTTATTTGCCAGGGTAGGGAGGTTTTAAGCTTTGGCTAATGCGCTGAAAAAAGAAAGATTTCAGTCTGCTTGGTACGGACTGTTAAAAAAATCAATAAGACTTCCCGGGACCAGGGTGAACCGGGAAGAGTTTTTGAAAAAAGAACTCCATCACTTTTACAAAAGTGATATGGTAGAGCAGGCAGCAGCTGCCTATCCACAACATACGGCCGTTTCCAGTGAAGTCCTGGAACAAGTAGCCCGGCGGTGCATAAACCGGCATGCTGTAATGATTACATTTCTGTCTTTTTTAGCGGGTATGCCAGGGGGATGGTGGATGCTGGTAACCATACCCATGGACCTAACACAGTTTTATTGCCAGACCCTCCGGCTTTCTCAAAAGCTGGCCTATTTATACGGATGGCCGGACATTTTCGAAGGATCCGGATCAAAAGAACCGATGCTGAAAATGAACCTTCTTTGGGGAGCAATGTTTGGTTCCAGGGAGGCTGCCCTTCTGGCAGGAAAGCTGTCCAAGCGCCTGACAGTCCAGGCAACCAAGGAGATAACACAGAGGTTTGCTGCCCGGGTTGGACTATATAACTTGTTTGTTCAGGGGGCCAAGTGGATTGGAGTAACCTTCACTCAAGAATCCCTGGAAACCGGATTTGTCCGTACAGTTCCTCTTGTAGGTGGTTTTGTTTCCGCTGTGATTTCCCTTATTTTAATTAAAACCATGTCCTACAACCTGCTAAAATTTCTCAGAGACAAATAGGGACAAAAGGTACAGGCCGCTTGTCCCGCTTCATCGGCTGCTCCCCTATATTTTTCCCTTGTTCAATTGTACTACTAATCATATTAAAACATCTATTTGAACCTCTTATTTAATATATATCCAACAAAAAAATAAAATGCTGTTCCAAATAGTGCTGCATTAACAGCTGCCCCTAAAAGAAAAGTGGAGCCGAAAAAATCTAGAAAACCAAAAAGCTTTTCCTGGATATTTCCCAGTTTTAAAATTATTGAGTACTGGCTGATCACAAATTCAATAATGTTTTCTTTACCTGAAACCGGAGTCAGAATAAATCCTCCAATAACCAGGTTTAGAGCGTACATTAAGGGAATTAAAGGTCCGGTAACGAGACTGGTTACAGCCGCGCTGGCCCGGTTAACCCTAAAAAGCACTGCCAGTACAAAGGCAAAAATAAAACCAATACCAATAGTAGGAAAGAAGTTTATTCCTATCCCAAGAGCGCACCCCAGCGCAACTTTATATGGTTTTTCGTTAATCTCTAGAATCTGTTTCTCAATAGTATCGTAGAATCGACTTTTAAAGTTTTTCCATTTTGCCAAGTAATTTTGTCCTCCTATTACCACTATCTTTAGGCGGTTAATCCTTTATATCCTATATTATAACAGATATGAGCCAAAATTTTTATATTTACCCTTCTTTTTAGCTCTCATAATGGAAAATTGCATTATCATAGCAGGGAAACGCATATTAAAAATTTTGGGAAGTAGATTCTTTGGAAAAATATATGCCATACTTATATTTCTAAATGCTCCCATGCCCTTTTAAAAATTTTTCTTGCTGCAAAAGAAGCTGCCAATACTGTTGCAACAGAAACTGCAACTGTAACAGGAAGGCTTAACAATCTACTTATGCCCGACAAAATCCGGACATCTGAAATAAAATCTTCAGCAAAAAACAAAGCTATGGTTCCTGCCGATAAAACCCCATAAAATACAGGAAGAATTATGGTAAGAAGATTCCCAAGAAACGCATTCTTCTCAAAAAATTCTGTTAATGCTAAGAGTTCAACTGAATTGTATATTGCTGAGCTGCCATAAAGTATGGCTTTTAAGACCAATGCTGACAAAAATATTACAGGAAAGCTTAGACCATTAATTATTGAATAACATATAATACCTGCCAGACTTATTATATAACCGGGAATAAGAAACATAATACACTGTATGTCAAATACTTTTCCCCCTTCCAAAGGCATAACCTTAAGAAGCCACAAACGGTTTTTCCAAAGACCCTTATCCGATGCTATTTCTATAGGCAAAAAAGGTATTGAGACAGCCATAATATTGAATATAGAAGCAACTGATATGAGTATATAAAGGCCCAACATGGGTTCAGTAGAAAAATATCCTTTATATACAAATATAAAAGTGGTAAATAAAAAAAACATCAGCATAAAAACACAACCCATAAGCATTTCCTGATTTCTGATTGCCATTCTCCATTCACCTTTTATCCATTGAAATATAACACTGCTGTTAGATTCTTTATTGTATTTTGAAGCAGTAGTGCTTTTTCTGTGAACTGCAGCAACAGCAGTTTGGTTTTTCACCCACACCTCAAAAAATAACTTCTTTGATAAAACAAAAGCCGCTGCAACAAAGAATGCTGAGATTATCAATAGAAAGACAAGTGCTTGCAGAAAATTCTCTCCAAAAACCGTAGAATAAAAAAGCCTTGTCCCTGCTGTAACAGGAATCAAATCAGACATCAATGGTTTTTGCATGAATTCAACTATCCTTATAATATGGTCTGGAGAAATCTCCTGTACTCTTGAAAAAAGAACTACAAATACTATATTTATAACGAATGAAATAATTGATGAAATTATTCCAAATGCTTTGGACGATAAAATTCTCACTCCTACCATGGCAACACCAACACCAATTGTACACGGAATAACAGATACAATAATATAAAATGGTATTAAGGCCGCATAGTAAAACCATGGGGCTTTTACCGACAGTCCTATTGCTGCAAGGAAAGGGAAAACTACAAAAATTATGCCTTTGATGCTGTTTATAATATACTCAGAATATTTAAATAAAAAAACATAGTTTAAGGGAACAGGTATTGAGATGAGGTAATTTAAATCAGGTGATTTTAAAAAATGGCGGACAAAATTGCTAATACTTTGAAAAAATGCTATAAAATAGATCCAAATTACAGCAACAAAGAAAAGTATAAGAAGCACAGGTCTCACTTGTGCATCATTTGCTGGTATTACGCTGCTGAAAATATACTTTTTTAATAAGTAGGCCAATAAAAACTGGGCACATAAGATAAGGGCTGCAATTATCAGAGTCCTCATGATTGTCTTTGCATCTTTCCATAAACTGTTTTTAAGGGTTAAGAATCTCAGTTTCAAAAACCACAGGATATAATTCATCTTATATCACCCCTCTGCCCTGTTCTTATTGGTTAAATTCAAAAAAATGTCTTCAAGTGTAGTGCCGGGATATTCAGATCTTTCTTTAAGCTCTTCAAATGTGCCTTCAGCAATTAATTCACCCTGATATATAATACCTATTCTATCGCACAATCGCTCCGCAATCTCTAATACATGAGTTGTAAATAAAATTGCTGAACCTTCATCGGCATGCTTTCTGAACAAGTCTTTAGCTGCTTTCGCACTAGAAGCATCAAGACCTGTTGTAGGTTCATCAAGAAAAATAACAGATGGATTATGTATAAGCGCAGCACATATAGTAATCTTTCTACGCATACCATGTGAATAGGCCCCAATGAGTTTATCTGCTTCATCTGTCATCTGCAGCTCTTTTAATAATTCATCTATCCTTTTTACTGCACTATATCTTTTGTCTTTCATATAAATACCTGAAACCATATCCAACAACTCTCTTCCTGTAAGCTTATCAAACAAATAAGGGTTTTCAGGTACATACCCGAAGTTTTTCTTAGCTTCCAGCGGCTCACTCACTATATCATATCCACATATTCTAACACTTCCTGATGAGGGTTTTAAAAGACCAGTACATACCTTTATAGTCGTAGTCTTACCCGCTCCATTGTGTCCTAGAAACCCGTAAATTTCTCCCGGTTTTACTGACAGGCTTATTTTTTTTACTGCTTCCTTCTTACCGTAATTTTTTATAAGATTATTTATCTCAAGCATTATTTCTTCCTTTCTCATCAAGTATTATTTTTTTTAGATATATGCCTAAAAGGCATGTAATCTCTATGTAATTTAAATATTATGCTATTCTATATTTTTTCTTTCCCAGAAATATAAAATGGTTTTATAAAAAATAAACAGAAAAAGAGTACTGAAATACGCTCTGCCAAATACAAGTAATAAATAATTAAAGCCATCTACCAGCTTGAAGAAGAAAGAAATCATAACAGCCAGGAGCCCTGAAAACAAAGGAACTAATAAAATAAAATACAGCTGTTCTTTTTGGTTCATTGAAACAGGATATGTAATTGGAATACCACTGACCGCAAGAGTAAAAAACTGAACCAGCGATGCTATTACCCATACTAAAAAAATATCAAGAGTATTCATAAGTGTTTCATTGACATAAAACCACCGATATAAAAGTGACGCAAAAATACCAAACCAAAATATTGTGTAACCAAGGCTTTTAGCCTTCTTAACATCCATATTTATTCTTTCATCATTTTCCATCGTCATCCTCCTCTAACCAGAAAAGTTGATCAAGAGATTTATCCAAAACTTGGCATAGCTTAAGACACAGTGCTATCGTAGGATTATATTGCCCCTTCTCTATAAGCCCTATCGTCTGCCTTGTTACACTCACCTTTTCAGCAAGCTCCTCCTGAGTTAGCTTTTTTTCAACACGATTTAACCGAACACTGTTTTTTACTATCGAAATCACCTCAGCTTATAAAGCTAAATATGCAAAATATATATTGCATATTAATGTAATATATATTTTGCATATTGTCAAGTAAAAATTTCAGGTGGTTCAGGGGCACCCTCAATTAAAAAGTGTTTTACACAACTCCCTGAGTGCATTACTTTACAACCTGCAAAAGCATTGTAACTCCAGATATTTCGTTTTCCAGCTCATCACATTCAGCTTGCTGGCTCTGAACATAACTTTCAAAAAGACTCGCCTTTTCTGGATGAATTTTCTTTAATTCATTGGCTCTCCTTAATATGAATGCCTGCTGCTCAACATTTATACTGCGTAATTCATCGTCATCAATCAGCTTTTCATCAATTAACCTCAATCCTGAATTTTGAAAAATCATAAGCCATTTTGCCCTTGTAGGATACCTTATATCAGAATCGTCCTTCCCATAAACATCATCAATAAAAATGTATCCACTGTTTTTAACTGTACTCTTTAGCTTAATTAATGTTTCTTCCGGACTCCCCAGCACATTACCGACTGCTCCAAGAATAACGATATCGTAATCCTTTTCATTCTCTACTGCCACATTGATATCACCCACCGTAAACTCACAGCAGGTTTCAACACCATATTCTTGAGCTTTTTTATCGGCAAAGACAATAAACTCAGAAATTATATCAATTCCTTTTACCTTGCAGCCCAAATCCTTAGCTAAATGGATGCTTACAGCGCCTTTACCGCAAGCCAAGTCCAACACCTTAGTTTTATTGGATGTATTTATGTGTTTTGAAACCATGTAAATAATATCCTTAGGTGATGAACCAAGCTCCCATAAATCCTGCAGCAAATACGGGAGATAGGGTATCAATTCGGTGGATTCAGCTGTTAATGACATTGCTAGCTTTTCTTCAACATTTGACATAAGATAATCATCCTTTCGTGAACCTTTCACGACTAAAGTCGCGAGCTTTCTAGAAGCTTCTAGTATCACTACTATAATTTCCTGTTTCTTAGACCGACCTTGCTGCATCGTATTCTCCACAGTCGTTAATTAGTGTCTTCCCTACCATACATTTATCTATCGTTATGCTAACATTCGCATTCCTTCTTGTAAGAAAGCTGGTAGATTTTGATGCCTTCTCCATGTCTTTCGGCAACTGTTTTGTAACCAGACTTCTCATAAATCAAAAAAGGAACCTTAGAAAGAGGGGGTCGGATTTCGGCTCCCATCCACCGCCAGGGTGCATTTTAATCTAAATATGTGATTTTAAAGGGCCTGTGTATGCCAACCGAAACCGGCTATTGAAAGCCAAGTTACCCCAACACAAGACGATGGAAGGCCTTCTTCTACCTTCTTCTACCTTCTTCTACTGATTATGTAGAATGCTAAACACTCTAATCTAAGCAAGCATTAAACATGTCTACACTTTCCATGTCCAGTGCTAGGATTAAATAGTTTTACCTGTTATAGAAATAATGTTCATGTACCTTCCATTATCTACAGCAATCATTTCTTTATCTTCTATCGCATAGGGATTTTCAGTAGATAACCAATCACTCCACGCTTTATCAAAGCACTTCATCTCTTTAATTTCAAAATCTTTCACTTTATTTTCAAGTTTTCCTTTCCACCAATCAATAGAGTGCCACATTTCTAAGGCTTCATTATCCCAATATTTCTTCATTTCATCAGGTATATCCTTATGCACCTCATACTTCATTCCGGGAAAGGCTAACGCAACTAATGCATCTTTCTTTAATAAAGGTCTAAGTTTTTCAGAATAATATTCATCATTATTTCCAAAGTAATGATATGCATCAATACTTATGACTGCATCAAAATAATTCTCAGAAAAAGGTAGTTCATGAGCATCTGCATGTATGGGAATCACCAAGTCATCAACATCCATTTGTTGCAATCGCTTATAATTATCAGTTGCAGATACCCATAGATCAACAGCAAAAACTTGAACCCCAAATTCCCTTGCCAAGAAAATTGAACTCAATCCAGTACCACAACCTAAATCCAATACTCTCATACCATTTTTGATTGATACATTTTCCAAAAGCTCTTCAATAACTATCATTGAATTGGGACCCATCATATTTTGAGCTATAAAATTACTATCGTAACTTTCAGCTTTATAATCCTTGTTCATATTAATATCCTCCAATACTTCATTAATTTCAAAATATTTTAATAAGATGTGACATCCTCACGGGGTCAATAGACCCCGTGCATCCTGGTAGTTCAGGATGACAGATCGACTTTCGATCCTTTGGTTTGCGCCAGTTACAGGGTTAAAACGATAACTGACGATACTGAGCACTTCGCCCAGGCCATGCCACATGGCATAATTATCGTTTTTTAAAAAATTAAGCACCGAGTTAATATCACGTTCCACCTTAAAGCCACACTTTGGACAAAGGTAAACCCTTTTGTTTGGTGGCATCTGCTGTTGGCTGCCGCAACCGGAACAGGTCCTGGTTGTACCCCTCTCATCGAATTCTTCGACCTGCTGAGCGTTCATAATGGCTTTGTAACACAGGTATCCGATGAGTTTCTTGACAGGGTTGTTATTTTAAACCTGACAGTTGATGCGCTTGTCTACGATAACGATGCCCGTAGCAGCAAGGGTCTGCCCTTTGTTCCAGTTACCTATCTTAAAGTTTGTATCCGGGTGGTCTTTTAATATCTGGTTAGCCAGTTTGTGCAGGTAGTGTTTGGTCTGGGTGCGTATTTTGCGGTACAAGCCGCTGATTTTCTTGTTCAGCCTGCGCCAACGCCCGGAGTGTTTCTGTTTTTTATCTCTTAGAGACTTTAGGTGATCGATTAGCAGGTAATGCTTTAAGTTTAGCTCTCTTAAGGGGTTGATGTCATACTCTACAACTGAATAATCTGTCTTTATACCGGTCAATGTCATCTTGCAACCTGGGTCAAAATAGATAGTATGGGCATTGACCCGTTTTTCGGGCAGCTGGACATGACGATTCAGCGATACGTACCATTTCTTGTCCCGCTGGTCATAAGAAACAACAACATTCTTGACCGCCTGGAAATCATACTCCGGTTGTGGTAATTTAATCTCGATCCAACTGGATTTATTCTTACCGTAGGCCAGGCGCAAGATGCCGCAGTGGATTTCAAAGGAAACACCCTGCTGTGGGTATTTCTGGGTGAAGAAATATTTGTATGATTTGAACCTCGGAGGCTTAACACATGGATCACCTTTTTTATGCTTGGTGAAATACATCTGCCAGCTGGCATTGAGGGATTTGACTACTTCCTGTAAACCTGGGAAGAGGGCACTTTCAATGCAGGGTGTTGTTGTTTTAGCAGTGGAAGCTGTTTTTTCTGATGATAGTAGTTGGTTTTCTTATCCCTATCATAACGCTCTCCGTTCAATCGGTTCCAGACGTCTTTGCAAGCATAAGAAACCGCCCAAAGTTTGTCTATAGCTTTTTTGTTCGGGGTAATGCGTATTTTGTCTGATAAGTAAAAGGCACTCACTATTTCACCTGCTTTTTGATTTTCAATATATCTTTGGATAGTTTCCTGTGTAATACATCCTGCAGTTCCATAATACGTTGATGGGTTCCATATTTGATTTTTCCAATATACTTTCCTTAACTCAAGGGAACTGTATGAAAAGCTTCCTGCCAGAAATTCCTTTTAGTTTTTTTACAATATCTCCAGGCGCTTTTTTGGGATGTGCAGTCACAAAAAGATGTATATGATCCGGCATATTTCCATGTTGGCTATTTGAAACTCAAACTCATCAGCGATTTCATAAAATAGCTGATGACAGTAATCGGCTATTTACCGGTTAAGATCTTTTTACGGTATTTAGTTGACCAAACAATATGATACCAGATGTTGTAAACGCATGTCCTGGAACGTATGTTCTCCCTACAAATAGTATAGCATGCTCATGATGCAAATGCAAGTGTTGTATCCATTCATTTTGCGACATATAGTAGCTTTTCCGGCTTTCATCTCGGGGTCAATAGACCCCAAGGATTCCCGCCGGTATTTTCTAAACTTTCCTTTATCTAGAAACGATCTCGTGCAAATATGCAGAAAGCCAAATTATAGTCACTGATGCAGATTATTTTATTACTGTGAATTATACATTTTGCTAAATCATTCAACTATCCAAGCAAAACTCCACACCATAAATCAATATATAAAATCTCTTTTTTTTAGGGTATACGTCCCCACCCCTAAGCGTTAGCGTAGGTGGTGCTTTTAATCAGGTGGAGTAGAGTCTCCACCTGATCCGATGTTTTAGCTTGCTGAAACGAGTTCACTTTTATTTCCAGCACCTCTAATATGTATTTTCCCGCTCAGCCTCACTAGTACAAGTATTTAATAGTAATTTCTAGTAATTTATAAAAATTCCTTTTATAAAATTAAATGGCGGCATATAACCGCATTTATAAAAGTCGAATTCTTAGTAAATCAATGACCAGACAAGTCCCTGTCCCCTTGTTTGAGAGGTATCTTTCCGGCAGCTTTCAGGATTTCACGGTGATGTCGGATGTCCATACCGTCGGAGTGGATTGTGCTGCCAAAAAAATGAATGCAGAAATGCCCTGGGAAATTATTGTCATCTATCTTGCCGCTCCCATGTGGCATACCGTTCATAGATGCCGCAATCCGGTAACCTCTAACCTCAACAATTATCCCTTTGCGCTCCCAACTCCACTGACCGTCATATATTTTTTTCATGATTGCCGTATCTTCTGCCGTCAAGGGTTGGGCATCCACATGGCTACTACCTTCTCTACGCTGTACATAAAAAGACCCGCCAGTATATATATCCGTTATCTTGGCCGTGGCATACATAGGAAAAATTTCGTCCACTTCCTCCCAGACGATCAATGCACCATAAGTATTGTAAATTTCCTGCCTGTATAACGCTGTAAGGTCCAATAACACTTCTTTTAAATAAGATGAAGGTTCAAGCATGTGATTCTTATTATATATCTTATTTAAGGCAGGGCTGTAATATATAATAACCTGCTGCTCATCTTCATATAAAAACATATACGTATAATAATCATAATGAGGCATATCGATTATTGGTGAGGTGGTTTTATAAAATAGAAGCTTTTCCTTAAAGATAGTAGAATATGGTTTGTCGAGAAAATAGGAGAAATATGGATATTCGGTGGAAGAAATTTGTACGTCCCGAAGTCCTTCTATTTTTATATGTGTGCTGATTCGCTCTTCCTGAAAGCTTTTTAAAAACCAAAGAAAAGTTAGAAGGAGAACTACTAGACACACCAGTTTAAGCGTGGTTCTCTTTACCAAAATGATCTTTTTTGTTGAAAAGAACATACTAATTTGCATATAGGAAGCACCTATTTTAGAATTTTATACCTTTTAACATTAACACTACAACGAAAGTTATTTTGCTCTAAATTTCTAACAATAGTTACAAAATGTCTCCTTTAATGGTTATTTCGTTACTGCTTATTTTATGCTAGAGAAACAACCTCTGACTCGCTCTTGCAAAATCTCGTTTAAAGCATAAGCTATAATTAGTAAAGTTTTGTTTTTTTGAGAACAATCGAATTAATGAATATATTCTCTGGGATGAATAATAGAGATGAAGATAAAGAGCAGTAGTAATTCCCAGAATTGAAGCTAACAGCATGCTAATTCTTTTTAAAAGCATGTATGATTAGGTAGTTAGGCAATATCAAATATTGATAAGTCAAACAAAACGTCCCTCTGACTTCCCTGACTTCCCTGACTTCCCAGTGTATCAATTTTTTAGGAAGCAAGGTTATAAACTGCTGAGCATTTCCATCGCATTTTTTTCTATTTCGGCGGTTTCACTGCAAATTGTCGACGCTTTTTCAAGATGTATTCTTTCACCTGTCAGACCAGCTTTATGAATAAGAGCTGCAATCTGGACCCAGTTTGAAGCCGCAAGTTTGTAAAGCTCAAATGCCTTTTCTATTTGTTGGTTACCCGGTAAATATTCCAGGCTTTCCTTTAAAAAATCTCGATAAAAGTTACGGAACAATGCTCCTCCGGTTCCTCCATTTTCCATTATATCTGCTGAAGCAATAAGATCCTCTTCCGGATTGGGTGCCATGTCAATCCATTTTACAACCTCACTACTCAATTTATGGATGCCTTTGTAACCAAAGTTTTTTATAGGTGGATTAAGAAATTCCATAGCAACAGCTTTGATAGCTCTAGGAATAATATCCTGCAAGGCCGGTTGTTTTTGGTCTAACTGCAGGGTCCATGATCTGGCTTTTGCAGACATGGGGCCTTTTTCAAAGCGGGCGTTTTCTAGGTTTTCCAATGCAGTTTTATAGAATGCTCCCGTATCAACAAGGTATGCATGAGTGTCGTCATAGCCATATACACAAACAAAATGTCCGGCAAAATGAAAAGCTCTGTTAAAATGCTCTAAGTGATAACAATCAAGCTGCAGAGCTACAGGAATATTCTGATCAATAAAATCTGTAATATTTGCCCATGCTTTCTTCTTTGAACCGGTTTCCCTGGCATCCAGGGTAATATTGAGGTTATCACAGAAAGTATGGGTAAGCTCAAAGGGCTTTGAACGGCCTCCTAAAAAGGGCAGATTCATTATACTCATTTTCCAGTATATAAAACCGAAGCTCTGTCCAAGACCGATTAACATTGGTTCACTCATTTCAGTTCCTGCATGCTTTAACAAGCACCCTGTGGCAGTGGATTCACAATGGTCACCGTTAATTAACTCAAAATTTTTTATGATCATCATTTACCGTCTCCTTTTCCCAGTTATTTATTAGATTATTAAGAAAGGTGATTTCACTCTTTATGAAATGAAGAGTATGTTTAAATAAGAGTGCGCCCTGAAACGATATTTGTTGCTGCTGTCCAGAATACACCTTTGAAATTCTTTTTTGCTCCGATTCTAAAAATTGCATACGTTTGAAAAATAAGGATAGTGCTGTTTCTGAGGATAACACATCCATGGTTGAAAGGGCTAAATCGAACCTGCGGTCTCTTTCCCTGGTTTCAGACAATCCTTTTCCCGTTTCCTCTTTCAACATATTTACTCCTTCATCTGTTAAAAAGTATTCTTTTGCTGCTGGGCCCTGGATAGTTTTATTAGTCGTGAGCTGCCCCTGAATCAGCCCCTTTTGTTCCAGTTTTTTTAAGCCTCTATAGATTGAAGTCATACCAACATCCGCCCATTGGCGGTAACCCCGGTTTTTGATAATAGTATTTAATTGATAACCGGAAGCCGCTTTTCTTTCTCGGATTAATGAAAGAAGCATAAACTCGGTATTGCTTAAGTTGAACATATTATTCCTCCAGTTCATTAATATTGCATATACACATTATTACACATGCGAAATATTAATGCAAGGGCAGCGAAAGTACTGTGATTCTAATTCCAGTTTATAATTAAAGCCTGATATCATGCTATTTACGTTCTAGCAGAATCATAATCTCGACATGAAATCTTCAAGTACCATCATTATTCTTTCACCGTCAACTAATTAACGTTAAAAAGTATGCACCGCAGGGTGCAAACCTTATAGCGTTAATACGCGCCAAAAAACGTTCTTTTTAAGTATACTTTTAAGCTAAAACAGCAAAACCCCTTGAAATTAAAGGATTTCATCGTAGCAATATTAGAGTTTAGATTTTGCGGAAGCGATGGGTGTCGAACCTATCATTTTAATATTCATCTACCCACATCTATCCTGTCTCCACAACCTATACAAAAATGACCGTTATCTAGTCTGTCAACTCAACCCTCTCTCATTTAACACCGTTGACCTATTCCCACATAAACAAAAATAGGGCTTTCCAGTTAATCTGCTGCCAGCTATTTTTATAGCAATAAGCAGCAAACGCTGGAAATCCCTTTATTACTGGGTTTCTTCGTCTATTATGTATCCACCCTTGACATCAATACTACGTACTCAACGTGGCTCGAGAGGATAGCATTGATGTCAAAGGGCCATTTTTGCACACGACGTATGCGGGAACATATCAATCGGTTTTCCTGCTTTATTAATTTTTAATTTATGTCGTAACTACTAAAATTAAAAAGGTTATTAACCCTTAAAGTAATTACCTATATTTTAACACAGGAGTCTATCAATTTAATCCTTTGAAATTCTCTGCTTATAAGTATTTTCAAAATTAGATTGCTGTTGTTTACTTTTCTACCATCAATCTGTCCACTTTCTCTTTCAGCACGTCTACTTCTTTTTTCAGTGCTCCTGCCTGCGCTATTGCCGCCAGTGCAAAAACAAAAGCTGTGGGTGCCAGTAGTCCTACAAATCCAATGTATTCCATATTTTTTCATCCTTTCATTCATTTTCAGGAGACAGCCTATCCTTCAGCTATCTCCTGAAATACTAAGTTTAATCTTCCAGGAAAGAGGAAATTAATTCCTGCCGGCATTCCATCCTCTGTCAAACCTTATAATCTAATACAATATATCTTTTTTCTTAAAAGTCATGAAGTTTATCACTGTAAACACCAACATGTAGGCGCCGATTACAGCTAAATTGCCCAGTAGTTCTTGCCAATCCAGCGCAGGCGTCAAAGCCATCCCGCCCATATAGTAGTAAGTATTCAGTATGGCCGGCTGCAGTTTCTCGAAAAAGCCCCCGGTGAACAGCGGCATAAAATGGACTCCTATGGCGGCCCCGGTGGCCACCCCGCTGTTGGCAAACATCATGGAAAAGAACAGGATGATAAAAGCATAAGCAATGAAAGGAATCATGGTTAGCAGGTAGAATCCCAAGACTTGAGTTACACTTTTCACCATAAACATCTGCTCCCCAATAATAACCTCTTGTTCCCACCCGAAGATCAGTGTCCCTGCGGCATATCCCCCCAACAGGGTAACAGCCATCAAAACTACCACCATCACCACTGCTGCTGCCATTTTCCCTACCAACAGTTCCCCACGGCTGATGGGCATTAAAAGGGGGAGTTTTAACGTTCCGTCCCTGTATTCATCAGCGATCAAACCAACCAGGAGTACTACCAGCATAATGGGAAGAAGGGTATCTGAAAGGTTGACTAATAAAAACACTGGGAAAATTTGACCGGTCATGTGTAACTTGTGGGCCTCCTCCCATGCTGTTCATGAGATTAATCCCCACCGCCAGCATTAGACTGATTCCCACTGTCTCGCCTCCTATATTTAATGCTGCTCTTTGGCCTTTTCAATTACTATTATAATTTCCAGTCCTTACACCCCGCTTATAAAGTTATTAACAAATTATTAAATGGAGTAACTAACCTGCAATTCTAGGAAAAAACTGTCCTTACGGATAGATTAAAGTTATAATTTCATCATATTCCTCCTGTGTCTTTTCAGAATTTTAAAATTAAGAATGATTGTCTGCTCATCTGTATGCAGGTACAGGTAGGGCCCATCATTAGCATGAAGATATAACCGGGCCCTATCAAATTCATCTATAGAAAAAGTACCTTTTTTTATATTTAAAAAATTAAGAGCATTTATTTTTCTATGAACCTTAGGGATGCTGTTCCTGATCTCCACATCCTTCATATCTTCTAAGTTGATTTCTGTACTATATAATCCAGTAATTTTTATAGACTGCTTATCCTTTATAATACTACTCTCCCGGCTTCCTATAAAGAAAACAACAACTACCGCCAGGATAACAATTCCACTTAACAGATTTTTTTGGATATTTTTATTCATTAATCTTCCTCCCTCCATAATTTTATATAGTGCTTATTAAAGCATTTGACATCTGCCAGCTCTTTGAACGCGCTTTTCCCCTCCTTTAACTTTAAGCTCTAAATATATCATAACTGTAACTGTATATTTTGAGACCTAACGAAAGTTGGGTTGGGGGTATTTCATTTAAGAGCCTGACTTTTAAAAACCCCTCCCCACTTACACTTTTAATTTAAAAGTAGGGGTTTTAAGGAATTATCATTGGGATAAATTTTACCTTTCGGTTCAATTAAATCAATACAAACTAAAAAAGTATTAATTTAATGATTTGTTAATAATTTGATAAGAGGTGTGTAAGGATTAAAATTTATAATGAGTTATGAAAAGGAAAAAATATTAATAATTAGAAATAAAAAGAGGGGGAAATTATTTGAGTGAAAAACCGTGCTGAAAGTCTTTAATCTCTGTAAATCATTTAAGCGCAGGATTAAGTAAAAAATATTCCAAGGATGAAGAACGTAGACCTACTGAAAGAGGAAGTTGCTAGGCTGATGGAAGAAAGATAATGTGCAGAGGAGTGATTTTAATATGAGGAAAAGTTATGGTAAGTGGATTTTGTTAATACTACTGACGGTGCTGCTTCTAACGGGTACTGTATTTGGTCAGGGTACGGTAATTAATGAAGACATAAACAAGGCCGCCGGAAGCCTGGAAATCCCTAGAAATACTACTGTCAATGGAAATGTCACTGTAAACATGGGAGAAATAGAAATTGAAGGTATCATCAATGGAGATGTGGTCTCCAATATGGGAACGGTTTCTGTGTACGGGGACGTAAACGGTAATGTAACCGCAAACATGGGGGAGGTAGTTGTGCCCGGTAGAGTCTCCGGAAACGTCAATGCCAGTATGGGATCGGTTTCGGTGGATGGAGACGTAGGAGGAAACCTGAAGGCAGGCCTGGGAGCCATCAAAATCAGAGGAACTATAGGCGGTGACGTGAACCTGGATTTGGGAGATTTACAGATCATGGGCCATGTGCTGGGCAATGTGACCAGCCAGGGTAAAATGATCTGCATCACCGGGCAGGTGGACGGTGACGTAACCATGCCCCGGGGAATCGTTGAACTTGGACCTGATGCAGTAGTAGGCGGCAGCGTTTTAGTTGAGCAGGGGTTGGTTCAGGCCGATGCTGGAGCCCGGGTAGGTTCCATTGTAGTGGATGAAGAACTGAGCCGGAGAGAAGTCGATGATATGTTCTCCCGGGGATATAACTTCAAAGGCATAGACCACTTAATTAATATACTTCCCTTTACCGACGGTGAGTTTTTCCGAAATTTTGACTTTACCATTCGTCCCGGAAACCACCGAATGTTTCCCTTCTATACCCCCTTTACCGGATGGTCCGGTCGAGCAGCATCTCGAGTCTTGGGGATGGTAGTGATCTTTGCCCTGGCCGCCCTGGTACACACCCTGTTTCCCAGGAATACCAATAATATTATGCGGGCGGTGGAACAAAAAACCGGCTCTGCAATTCTCTGGGGAGTGCTGGCGGTTATTCTGGCGGCACCTCTAGCCATACTCCTGGCCATAACTGTTATAGGAATACCTCTGATCCTGGTGGAATTACTGCTTCTGGCCATAGCCTGGATCATGGGCTACACTGGTGTGACACTGTGGTTAGGCAGTCGGGTTCTGAAGCCCTCTTCTACCGAAGAAGCAAATCCTCTAGGAAAAATAGCCCTGGGTGTTCTGCTTTTGGGCATCATTGGATTTATCCCGATACTGGGAGGACTGGTGGGAATCGGTGCATTCATGTTGGCCGTAGGCACTGCCCTGTCCACCCGTTTTGGGACAGAAAATCTTACGGAAAGTTGAGGAAAACTCAAATTCCAGCAGCCGGTGAAAAAAAGGCCCGTTCTCAGTAATTTTAACTGATTCCGGGCTTTTATCTTACCTGTTTATCAACTCTTCAACCCTAGGAATTCTGCTAAAAAGTGCACCCTTGGAGTTTAATGGTAATGCTTGTTATGCTGTGCTAATTATTGAATCACAATATATCTTGTAGCAGTTTCTTCCACTGTCTTTTGCCAGGTATAAAGCCTTATCACTATTGTTAATAAATTCTTCTTTTGTTAAGTTTTCTTCCGGGCTTTTTGTGGCTATCCCTAGGGAGACCGTTACTATTTTTTGCCAGGGAGAGGCCACATGCTCTATGTTCATCTTTCTTACTAAGGCAAGAATGTATTTACCAATGAATGTAGCTCCGTTTATATCTGTTTCAGGCAAGAGAACAACGAACTCCTCACCACCAAAGCGAGCCACCAGGTCTCGAGGTCTTCTGACGGCTGATTTGATAACTTCAGCCACAGCCTTTAAGCATTCATCTCCTTGAAGATGTCCATAGTTATCATTGTATTTTTTGAAGTAATCTATATCCACCATGATTAAAGAAAGCTTGGTTTTGTTTCTTATTGTGCTGTTCCATTCTTTAGCATAAACTTCATTGAAATGTCTGCGATTATAAAGACCTGTTAAGGAGTCTATGTGGGATAATTCATCTAACTTTTTGAAAGCATTTTTTAATTCTAATTGAGTGATATCTGCAATTTTAACTATCTTAGTCATCTGGCGTAATAGAGCCTTATATTTTTCCAGCAAAGCTCTGTAGACTTCAGCTTCTTTTTCCGAATGAAAGGTATTGGATGCTAAGATAGCTTCAGCTTCAGAAATGACTTTTTCTTCTGCAGAGAAAATATTTTTCATGGTATACCTCACTTTAGAATTCTATTATTTTAAAAGGTAAATTGGACAAATCTTCTTCGAATTCTTCACCGCACTCTATTGCCGTTTCATTATCTTTATCGCAACGCCAGTGTACCTCGATTTTTTTCCCCTTCCTAACTTCTTCATCCAGTAAATCAAAGATGATCATAAATATTTTGGAAGTACTGCTGTTAAAGTAAATTATCTCAAACTCCATGATAATCTGCTTCTCTGCTTGTTCAATATATTCTATAAGCCACTGGATAACAGGCTCGTAGAACTTTATGGCATTTTCCGGGAATGATTCTCCCCTAATTGTTAAGAGTCCTGATTCTACATCAAAGTTGATGTAAGGTGTAGAATTTGTTTGTTCCATTACTAGATTTTGCATAACTAAGACCTCCGTACTACGGCTTTGAGACTGAAAAAGGAGAATTGATGATCAATGTTTACAAAAGAATACTCTATCGGTTTGCCGGCCTTTCTAGCCATTTCAATTAATCCTAAACCGGCTCCTTTACTGTTTCCTTCCGATTTGGCACTTCGCCGCCGTTCTTTATATAGGGCTTTTAGCTCCTCTTTGCCTAGAGTCTTTATTTCCTCTATTTTGTTTTTGAGAAGAGGAATATCTTGACTATAAATTCTATTACCACAATAAACATAATAGTCGCCATTATTCTCCCGGCCAATAACTACTATACCGAAACGAAGTTCCTTGTCCTGGCTTTCTTCTTCCACAGGTGTTAGCTTTTCTGCCGAATAGCTTAAAATATTATGTACCTGTTCTACAAAGATAGAAAAAACCGAGAGAGAAGCTTTGTTCCCAGCTTCTTCATACTGGAGGTTTCGGCGCAGGGTATTGCCCATACCTTCAAGGCTTGCTTGTGATATAGGGCCGCTATAGCTGAAAATAATTCTTTTATCTTTAAGTTCCTGATAATAATCATATAGTGAAAATTGCATATGGGCTCAACTCCTTTGTTTGTTTATAGTAAAGCCAATTATGGTTATATCGTCACGAATAGTTTGATTTTCAGAATGTTTTAAGAATAACTCCTCAATCTTCAGCCTTTGCTCCTCCATGGGTAAGTGGTTTATTTCTTTAACTATATGCATTAATTTCTTTTTCCCCATGGGCAAGCCTTTATCTCCTCCCGGTTGGTCTGTGTAGCCGTCGGTAGTTAAGTATAAGGAAATCCGCTTATGGTACTTTATTGCCTTGTTGGTCAACTCACCTTTCTTGCCATATTCTTGTCCGTCAATAGTAACTCTATCTCCCTTTATCTCTTTAACTCCCTCCTCATCTATAACGATGGCTGAGAGTCTAGAACTGCTTAAAAAAATACTACCCTCTTTGGTTATAAAAAGTATGAGGGCATCCAACCCTGGATTTATATGTTCATGATAGTTGCTGCCTGAAAAAGAATTCTTCATTCGCCGGTTAAGTTCCTTTAGGATGAAGGCAGGGTCATCATGGCCAATATCTTCTACTATGTGGTTTAACATGGAGTTTACAGCCATGGTCATGAGAGCACCAGGGACTCCATGCCCGGTGCAATCCCCTAATAGAAGGAGAAAACCATCTTTATAACTTCTTAGCCAATAAAAATCTCCTCCTACTATATCCCTGGGCTTCCAGATAACAAAATGGTCCTGTAATAGTTCCTTGAGTTCAACCTGGGAGGGTAGAATTGTTTCCTGTATAAGTTTTGCATATTCTATGCTTTCTTGAATTTCTAAGTTCTTTTTCTTAAGCTCCTTTGTACGTTCTGCAACTTGTTCTTCTAATTCCAGGTTTAGTTCTAAGGTTCGCTTGTATGGATTTGCGATTTTTTTTGTTATTCCATAAAACATAGCCATCATCAAGGTTACTATTATTAAGCCGGCTATTATGGTGTTAATCAAAATTACATTAAGAAAGCCCAGGCTTTCAGAACGCGGTATTTGAATTATCAGCTTCCAGTCTGTATCCTTAATGTTTTTGTAAACCACGTCATATAGTTTTCCTTCATGGTTATGATATTCCGCAACCTGAAACTTGGTAACGGGTAGGTTTTGTTCTGTTATATTATCTACCAAGTCCTGGGATAAGTAGTTATTTAGTTCTCGTTCCAGATGACTTTTGTTTTTTGAAAGATGTATTGTACCTGAATTGTCTACTAGCCAGATATCGCTATCCAACTCTTGTTCCGCTTCTTCTTTAATAAGGTCATTGATGAGGTGGCTTAAGTTTAGCCCTACGCCAGTTATTGCTATAGGATTTTCTAAGTCCCCTACTAGTACATTTATCCAAACAAAGGTTTCTTGTAAGACCTCATTGGGGTCTATGTTTATAGCGTATTTTCTTTGCATCTCTAAGGTATCAAAAAACCAACCATCGGCAGGGTTATGGGGTGAGACAACATTTAACAACTTAAATTCCCCACCTGTATATGACCAGTAATTATAGCTGATGGCACTGGTTAAAAAGGCGGTATCATAACCAAAATCCGCTACTAACTCCTTGAGTTTTCCTTCTACTATCTCCCTAGATGCCTCATCTTGGTCATTACTACGAATCCAATGTTTTAACATGGGGTCTTTGGATAGAAGTAAAGAGGCATCCACAGCCTTTTCAATTCTACCTTCAATTGTTGCCGAGATTGTTCCGGCCATGTTTTGCAAGTCACGGGTTTTAAGTTTATGTACTACTGCATTTTTTGTTATTACCATGCCGGTTATACTCATTACCAATAATGCCAGCAAAATAGCTATGCAGCCAAGCATAACTATTCGTATAGTGTCTCGACTCACATTTGTAAAGGCAGTGAACTTATTGTCTTTAGCTGAAGAGTTTAGATTATTTTTGATAGACATTGTCATTGTTTCTTTCCTTTATCATTAGAATAGCAGTAAGTATTCAGTGAAACCGCTTTAAGCGGTGCCATGGGGACGGTTCCTGCGTCCTCGGAGCGAAGCGTATTTCAATGGGGACATTTCTTGAAGAGATGTGTCCCCATACTTTAGCCGGGGAGGCGATGGGTCGAGTAGGCGGAATCTTACGATTCCAACCCCTCACAGAACCCGCCATGCGCTATTAACGCAACGGGCTCTTCACTTCACCTTTTACATCAAGTAGCTACCGCCTGCTCCTAAATCAAATATCCTTACATGAGGTTTTCCCGTTAAACCGGAAACTATTAAGTTAGCTATTCTCCTAAATTCAGCCAATTGCTAATTATTTCGAAAACATTTGGGGAATTTTTCTCGAACATCTTTAAGTAATTTATCCAATCCATATATGCCGTTGCTTTCATTGTAGCTTTCTTGGGCAGTTTCAAGTATTTTCTGATTTTTAAGATTTATTACACACTATTAGCTGGTTTTCCTTCTTTATTCTTCAATTTATTTAACCGAGTAGGAGGTAGATAATTATTTTATCTACCGACCTCTCACACCACCGTGCGTACCGTTCGGTACACGGCGGTTCCTTAGTTTATGCTTTAACAGTTTTGTAGTAATCCATGAAAAATAAGTATCCTGTTGCTTTTAACCGATTGTTGGTTATTGAGCAGGATAAGATTTGGCTATTGGCTATGTGCCAGTAGCCTTTTCTTGTGTTGGAATATTTTATTGCATTTTCATGATTGTATCCTAGTTTCTTCAGCATTTTGTATCTTGTTATGACTTTCTTCCAACGCTTCCATATAAACATTCGCAGTCTTCTGCGTAACCATTGGTCTGTATTCAATAAAAGTCGTGATTTAATGTTACAATGTAATTGACTCATATGCTATTCATCCTAATGTTTTGTCTAATTCACTTAACATTATATAGAGGTTTTAGCTGTGAGTCACTTTTTATCTATGTTTGGGCACTTAATTATACAACTTACCGCTTTTTATATACCCTCATTGCAAAGATATATGCTACAATCATAATTGCGACACACCATGCAAGGGCGACCCAAATATCGTTACCCGTCGGTTGATTGGACAGTAATGCACGGATAGCTTCTACGATAAATGTTACTGGTTGGTTTTCAGCAAAGGCGCGTACTGCTGAAGGCATAGTTTCCGTTGGTACAAAAGCAGAACTGATAAAGGGCAAGAAGATGATTGGGTAAGAGAATGCCCCTGCACCATCAGGTGTTTTAGCAGCAAGTCCCGCAATTACAGCAATCCAAGTCAAAGCAAGTGTAAATACTCCAAGAATTCCAAATACTACTATCCACTCTAAGATTCCTACTGAAGAACGGAAACCCATTAATAATGCAACAAGTATAATAACTACAACAGAAATTCCATTAGAAATTAATGAAGTTAATACATGTCCCCATAATACTGTGGAACGAGCTATAGGCATGGAATGAAAACGTTCAAATATACCACGGTTTTTATCTGTAAATAAACGGTAAGCTACATATGCAATCCCACTACCAATAGACATTAACATAACACCTGGTAATAAATAATCAATATAATTTTCTGTACCTGTTTCAATTGCACCACCAAATACATAAACGAATAATAACATAATCGCAATAGGTGTGAGACTAACTGTGATGATCGTATCCATACTTCTAAAAATATGACGCATAGACCGCCCAAACATAACACTCATATCTTTGAAAAAATATTTATTTGTAGATTTCATTTATTTCTCCTCCTTTTTACCAATGATTGCTAAGAATATTTCTTCTAATGTAGGTTGTTTCTCAACATATTCAACTTTTGCAGGCGGAAATAATTTTTTCAATCCCTCTAGTGTATCTAGAGCAATGATTTTTCCTCCATGAAGAATAGCGATTTTATCTGCAAGCTGTTCTGCTTCCTCTAAATGCTGAGTCGTTAAGAATACTGTAGTTCCTGCAGCTGATAACTCCTTTACAATCTTCCAAACTTCTAAACGTGCTTCTGGATCAAGACCTGTTGTTGGCTCATCCAGGAAAATAATCTTTGGATTTCCCACAAGACTCATTGCAATATCAATTCTTCTTTTCATACCGCCAGAGTAAGTACCAACTCTTCGATCTGCAGCCTCTGACATACTAAAACGGTTAATTAGCTCATCTGCTACTTGATCTGGATTAATAAGATGTCTAAGTTTTGCTATCATTTGAAGATTTTCACGTCCAGTCAATATTTCGTCAATAGCAGCAAACTGACCTGTAAGACTGATAGAATTTCTAATCTCCTCTGGATTTTTTTCAATATCAAAGCCATTGATCACAACACTTCCAGCATCTGCTTTAAGTAAAGTAGCCATGATTCTGATCATCGTTGTTTTTCCAGCTCCATTAGAACCTAATAATGCAAAAACACCTCCCTGCTCTACTTCAAAATCTACTCCTTTGAGTACGTGTACATCCTTAAATGATTTTCTTACTCCTTTAATTTGTATGATATTTTTCTTCATCTTCTTATCCTCCCTCCAAAAATAAAGAGCCGACAACTATGATTTAAATCACGGTTATCGGCTCTGCGTCTTAGCGTCTGGCTCTTTAATAACTGATATATTCAGTTGTTTTACATTGATAATTGTTTCCTGTTTACACTTGGGACAAAATATTGGAAAGTTTTCAAGTACCGTATCAACACCTATCTTGACCCGTGTTTTGTTGCCACAGACCGGGCATAATATCCACTCGTAATTCACACTCTACCAATCCCTCCCTTTTACTTTGTATTATCCTTGACAACCTTTTTTATTGCCTTGTTGACTTCTTGATTAGCAGATTCTTGACAGATGTCAGCGTAAGTTTTTGATTCTTTGATTAGATCGTCGCAGAAAACCGCTACGTCACTTCCCGTAACCTCAAGCACGCCTTTCCCTAAAGCTGCGCCTTCTTCAAAGAGATCGACAATCCCTGAGAGTAAATCCGTCCCGTCAGTTAGCTCAACAGGGCCGACTTTGAATAGATACTTTTGAATCTCTTTATAAACAATCTGATACTCGCTCGGGAGCGCTTTGACACGTGCCTTGTGCGCTCGCCACTCTTTTTTTCCTTCAATGATATCTCGTATTCCCATTTTCACCCTCCTATTTGTCTAACTTTTTAGCAACATTATAGTTGAGCTGTTCGCGCCACTTATCACGAAAAGACTTTGCCCCTTCTTCGCCGGCCAGCGCTGAACAAAAGCCTTCGATATCATCGCCTAAAACCTCTTGAACACTTTGTCCCTCCACCGCCGATTCTTCAAGTAAACCAAGCACACCGTCAAGAATTGGCATGATGTTGCGGCCTGTGAAATCTGAATAAACCCAAATGTTGGCATTAATTTCGTCCCATGCTGCTCGATAATCAGTTGGCAGCTTTTTAGCACGAGATTCAAACCCTTTCATTTCTTTCGTCATATCGTTACCGGTGATTTTTTCCCAAAAATTCATTTTTCCCCTCCTTCAAATATTTTATTTTTGATGCAACAAATTCCCATTTTTCCCAAAACATCCGTAAATCTTCACGTCCCGCATCGTTGAGTACATAAAACTTTCGCGGAGGTCCTTTGTCAGATGGCTTTTTCGTTATCTCCACCAGCCTGTTTTTCTCTAGGCGCACCAGGATGGTATAGACTGTCCCATCCACGACATCTGTAAAGCCAAGATCATTCAGCTGCCTCGTTATTTCGTAACCATACGTTTCTTTACGGTTTATAATTTCAAGGACGCAGCCCTCAAGCACGCCTTTGAGCATTTCTGTTAGATGTACCAGGATATTCACTCCTTCCTATTTAGTATCACCGGTATGCAGTATTACTTATTACGCCTATATAGTATCACACAGTAGATAAATCTGTCAATGGCGATCATGATTTACGCGGAGTAAACAAGGAATACCATGACAGACTATAAATTAGGCACTTTGTTGCCCGGAGATTCAGGCACTTGCCTCCGGTAATTCCTCAACGTGGCTCTTACCTTGAGTATGTGACGCGAAGCCTTTTGTCTGGGTATGGGTGTAGAATTCTAGCTTGACCAATCGAAAAAACCTCTTGAAAGCTTCTGAAGAGGACAGCTTTTACAAAAATACTTTCACTCATTAATTATCCTAAGCCAAACAAAACGTCCCCTTGGCACTCGTCCCCTTGGCACTTGGCACACTTTCTTTGAAACTACCACAAAGCAATAAAACCGCTCTTCTATAATAGAGGAATGGCTTTATTGCTTGTTATTCGCCTATTCAGGCAAAATAAAAACCACCCACCGATAAACTCTTTTTATCAATAGATGGTAGATTATTTGGTGGAGGCGGCGGGATTCGAACCCGTGTCCGAAGGTGTACCCACACCAGTTTCTACGGGTGCAGCTTCATGGTTAGTCTCGCCCTATATTTCCTCTACAAAAGAAATAATAATATCAATTACCTCTTCAACAAGATCTTTAGGAACCTTCTCGAAAAAAATGACATTTCTTGCTATTATATCAAGGGACTTTACTTGCTCACACATGATAACACCATGTGTTTTCGTTCGCTCATCCAATTCTATGTGCAAGGGGAAATTTCTTTTCGTATTGGTTATAGGACACACCATGGCCAGTTTAGTAAATTGATTGAATGTATTGTTACTAACAATCAATGCAGGTCTCTTCCCTTTTTGTTCATGACCTGCCTGTGAGTCAAACTCCAAATAAACAATATCACCTTGCTCCGGGATATAACCCATTACCACACCTCTTTACCGGTTGGTTTTCCTGTCTCCCATTCGCTGCATTGATAATCACCCCTATATTCTGATATACGCTCCTGCAATGTTACATGTTTTTTCACCGGGATAATTATCAAATTGCCTTCCTCTACTCGGATTTCAACCTTATCATTTTCTTTTAGAGATGCCTTTTCAAGGATGGCTTTGGGTAACCTGACTGCTTGACTATTCCCCCACTTTTGAATCGTAGTAAACATTCGAATCACCTCTTGCCTTAAGTATATACGGTGTTTACACAATTGTCAAGTGGGGATAACCAGGGTTAACGGTTGTGTTTTTGCATTACATAATATATTCCAGTTTGACTTTTTTCCTGAAAGATCATGGCATTTTTATCACCTCAATTTATTCTAACAATTTGGTAATAATGGCAAGTAAAACAAAACGTCCCCTTGACTTCCCGGGGCTTTACGTGTGCCCGAAATATCTGCGATCATATCCCCATAGCAGTAAATAACCACATTGTATGGATTAGAAGAAGCTCTTACTTTTTCTACCCATTTTTTATAAAGCAATGTAATATATAGTTAACATCGCTTTAAATGTAATATATAATTAACATATAGCTATTACTTACAATCTCTAAAAGGTAGGTGGTCATTTGAATAATAATGTTAAGTTATCCCGTATTAATAATAATCTAACACAGCAGCAATTAGCAGATCTGGTAGGCGTTACTAGGCAAACTATACATTTAATTGAAAAAGGCAACTATAATCCTTCATTAAAGCTATGCTTAGAAATATGTTATTCTTTAAATAAAACCTTGGATGATTTATTTTGGGTAAAGGAGAATGAAAAATGAAAAACCATATTCAAGATGAAAGAGTTATTCAAGAAAAGCGTTTGCAAAGAAGCACAGCATTTACAATTTTATATTTCGGAATTTTGGTAGCTTTACTATATAGACAGTTTATTCTTCAAGACCCCGTTTCCAGCTATTGGGATCTGGCGATACTGTTTTACGGTGTAACTTTTTATCTTGCGGCAAAAAATGTAGGTTCCGGTTTTTTTGTTACTGCCTCGAAACGTATAATACCTACATCTATTGTTGCTGCTATCGTTTTTTTATTCACTAACTATTGGTGGTTCGACAGAACATCCCCAACTGAGCTTATAATAGGAGGTATCACCTTCTTCGTCGGTTTTTGTGCGTTTTTATTATTAATGAAGTATCTTTCAAAAAAAACAAATGAAAAACTATTAAAGGATTAGTATTTACGCAGAAGCTATTGTTGATTTCCCTATATACTCTACTAAAACGTCTTCGCATTATATTGACATAATTAGCAGCCTCATTACAGATATTTCAAACTCTTTTACAAATTGTTTAAGATGGCAAACCGACCAAAGTTCAACCTGATAATCCAATACCCGATTTTTCTATACCCTTACATTTTACATGATACTCTACTTGCATAGTGACATTCAATGAAATTAAGTAACAACTTTTAATTTTCTCAATTTCTTTCAGAGCCGGGGTGTGCATACATTTTGGCAGAAAGGTGCATATATGCCAGTGCTTTAGCTGATTATTCCTCCAAAAAACCTGAAAAGCCCTTGCAGCAAGGACTTTTCATTGTATCAAAATTTGAGTTTAAATTTGGTGGAGGCGGCGGGAATTGAACCCGCGTCCGAAAATGTACCAGCAGAAGCGTCTACGAACATAGTCTTGATTTTTCTTTTCGTGCCGTTTTACCTCAAGACAGGGAATAGACGGTCACTAGCTCGGGTAATTTCCCTGGTTCTGAATATGAGCACCTTCAGACAGGTAGCCTGCTACTTGTCGCCCAGCACCGGTTTCACAGGCAAAAACCGGGTGGACGGCTGCTTTATCTAAGCAGCTAAAGCGTAATTATCGTTTGCAGTTGTTTTATTTTCCATGTTTTGACCGGGTCACGGTCCCGGGCTCGCAACTTCTACCTATACCACCCTCGTCGAATCCTTACGCCCCCAAATATAATAAACTTTTTTTAGTTGTTCTTACTTCTGCCTTTCCCTAAATGCCCTTTCAATCTCCCGCTGAGCAGTTTTTTCATGAAGCGTCTTTCGCTTATCATAGAGTTTTTTCCCCTTGCCCAAACCCAGCTCTACTTTTATTTTGCCATTTCTAAGATATAATTTCAAGGGGATTATTGTATAGCCTTTTTCCTTAATGAGACCGATGAACCTTTTTATCTCCATTTTATGCATTAACAGTTTTCGTGTGCGCAAAGGATCATGATTTGCTATATTTCCCTGCTCATAAGGGCTGATATGCATATTGTATAAAAATAGTTCTCCCCTATCAACCCGGGCAAAACTATCTTTTAGATTTACCTTGCCGGCTCTAATAGACTTCACTTCGGTGCCCTGCAGCACAATGCCTGCTTCATAGGTTTCTTCAATATGATAATCATGTCTTGCTTTTCGATTTTTGGCAAAACTGTTCTCACTCATTTCATCTCTCCGGGGAAAAGTTAACCCTACCTGTCTTTTCCCGGACAAATAGGGCAGCTTTCTTTTCTGTGAACTAAAAATATTATTTAAATCACTACTTAAAAGATTGTATCATCATTTCAAGTCCATGTCAATGGCTGTAGTTTGTGCCGATATGTACTGCGTGTGCTATCTTGTGGTTATGTCACCTTATGAAGCAGGAGAACCAAGTTCATATTTCCTTTTAATCTGCTAATAAGAAATCAATATTCCTCTCTTCCCGATTTACTTTACTGACCAATATTTTAACCGGGTCGCCAATACAGTAGGTTTTTTTGGTTTTTTCCCCTACCAGGGAAAATTCTTTGCCGATGAAATGATAGTAATCATCGGTCATACTGCTTATATGAACCAGTCCCTCAATGGTATTCTCCAGCATCACAAACATACCGAAGTTCATTATGTTGCTGATAATAGCAGGAAATACCTGTCCCACCTTTTTCTCCATGTACTCTACTTTCTTCAGATCCTGGCTCTCCCTTTCCGCCTCCATGGCCATCCTCTCCCGGGTAGAGCAGTGCTCTGCGATATTGGGAAGGTCTTTTTTTAATTTCTTTATTTTTTTACTAGAAAGTGCACCATTCTTCACAATTTCCCTGGTTATTCTATGTATTACTAAGTCAGGATAGCGTCGGATAGGTGAAGTAAAATGTGAATAAAATTCAGAAGCCAACCCAAAATGCCTTTCCCTCACCTCGTAGTAACGGGCCAGTTTCATAGACCTTAAAAGAATGGTATGAATAATCTTTTCTTCCTTCTTACCCTGAGCCTGCTCTAAAACATTCTGCAGCGTGGATGGGTGTAGATTTTTAAGACTCCCCTTTAAGGTATACCCAAAGTTGGTTATATAGTCTCTAAAATTTATAATTTTTTCTTCATCAGGGTCCGGGTGAATCCTGTATAGGAATGGAGCTTTTAGATGATAAAAGTGTTCTGCCACCACTTCATTACAGGCTATCATAAATTCTTCAATCATACTCTCGGCAACGCCCCTTTTCCTTTCCTCAACATGAATAGGGTGTCCCTCTTTATCCAGTTTCACATAGGTTTCCGGAAAATCAAAACCCAGTGAACCTCTGATCTGCCGATTTTTCTTTATAGTTTTGGCCAGCTCCTGCATGTTCTGCAGCATGGGAAGAATTTCCTGATATTTTTCCTTTAATGCCGAGTCGTTCTCCTCAATTATCTTATTTACATTCTGGTAGGTCATTCTCTCGTTAATATTAATTATACTGACATACATTTCATAATTTATTACTTTTCCATCATTGCTCATGTCTATTAACACGCTTAAGGTTAACCGGTCAATATTGGGATTTAAACTGCATAACTCATTGGAAAGCCGAGGAGGTAACATAGGAATTACCCGGTCTACCAGATACACACTGGTCCCCCGCTGAAATGCTTCCCGGTCTAAAAAACTTCCCTCTCTGACATAATAACCAACATCGGCAATATGCACTCCCAAACGATAACCTTCCCCCGTTTTCTCAAGGGATACAGCATCATCTAAGTCTTTAGCCTCCTGGTCATCAATGGTAATTATCAGCATGTCCCTCAGATCTTTCCTCTGCTCATATTCCGAATCATCAATCTCGTCGGAATACTTTTGTGCTTCCGCCAAAACCTCTGAGGGAAACTCCTCCGGAAGATTAAATTTCTTAATAATGGAGGTAATATCTACCCCGGGCATACTTTTATGACCCAGTACCTCGATAACGTTCCCCTGAGGGTTTCTTCTTTTTTCCGACCATGCGGTAATTTCCACCACTACTTTGTCCCCATTCTTTGCCCGGCGGGAACAGCCCTTAGGTATAAATATATCTTGTATAATCCGGTGTTCATCGGGCACCACAAAACCATAGTTCTGGGAAGACTCATAAGTGCCCACCAGGGTTTTATTAGCCCGATCTAATATACGGATGATTTCCCCTTCAGGCCTTTTATCATCTGATTTTTTTAATAGACGGCAAATTACTCGATCCCCGTGCATGGCGCCGTTTATTTCATTGGGACTTACAAAAACGTCTCTCTGATCCTTTTGTTCCGGAAGAATAAATCCGTAACCTTGAGGATGAGCCTGCAGGTATCCAACTACTAAATTCATTCTTTCGGGAACCCCATAACGATTAAACCTGGTCTTGACTATTTCTCCGTTCTCTTCCATGTCTTTCAACAGTCTGGTAAATTTTTTAATATCTTTTTTCTCTGTATTCATCAAGGTGACTAACTCTTCAAGATTTAAAGGCTTATAAGCCTCTTCTCTCATATAATCTAAAAGCTTTTCTTTGATGGACATATTTTTCCCCCTTCTCCAAAGGATAATATAACATTATCCCCACAATTAGCCAAAAGTATGATTAATTATTTATTTCGATCCTGCAAAGAGATAAATTTTTACAGTCTTACTCTATTATATAGAAAAATTGGTAAAAGAGAAACCTTCTGGGTATTGAAATATGTTAGCTCCCATAAAATAGAAGCCTGCGAGTCACCCAGTTCGGAAAAAAAGTACAATGAAAAGGCAGGCAAAGAACTTTGCCTGCCTTTTTAATAATCTGTATATTTAGAACAATGGTGCAAATACCAAGGCTACAATACTTACCAGCTTGAGCAGAATGTTCAGTGAAGGACCGGAGGTATCCTTGAAGGGGTCACCTACAGTGTCACCAACAACGGCTGCAGCGTGAACTTCTGTTCCTTTGCCGCCATGGGCTCCACCTTCAATGTACTTCTTAGCGTTATCCCATGCACCACCGGCGTTAGCCATGTTGATAGCCATACAAACACCAGTTACCAGAACACCAGCCAAAAGTCCGCCCAAGGCCTGTGCTCCCAACACAAAACCGATAAAGAGGGGAACTACAACGGCCATGATACCGGGTACGATCATCTCTTTCAAAGCAGCCCCGGTGCTGATATCAACACATTTTGCATGGTCGGGCTTAGCTGTGTAATCCATGATACCAGGATTTTCCCGGAACTGACGCCGCACTTCTTCAATCATCATGAAAGCAGCTTTTCCAACAGCTTCCATGGTCAAAGCGGAGAACAAGAACACCATTAAACCACCAATTAACAGACCGGAAATAACTTCTGCACTGGTGATGTCAATAACATCCAGGTTAGCTGCCTGAGTAAAGGCCGAGAACAAGGCCAGTGAAGTTAGAGCAGCAGAACCAATAGCGAAACCTTTACCAATAGCAGCAGTGGTGTTTCCTAAGGAGTCCAGCTGGTCGGTAATCTTACGAACTTCTGGACCTAATTCTGACATCTCGGAAATACCACCGGCGTTGTCAGCGATAGGACCGTAAGCATCAACAGCAATGGTCATACCGGCGGTAGACAGCATGCCCACAGCAGCAATAGCAATTCCATAGAGGCCCGCAAACTTAAAGGCCACCAGGATAGCAATTACAATCACAATAATAGGAAGGGCGGTAGATTTCATACCTACAGCCAAACCAGCGATAATGTTGGTTGCCGGGCCGGTTTTGGAAGCTTCAGCAATTCCCTTAACGGGAGGATAGTGGTCAGAGGTAAAGTATTCGGTAATCTTACCAATAAGAACCCCTGCCAGAAGGCCAGCAATAACAGCAATAAAGACACCCATTCCATCTTCTGCACCCAGCAGAGACCTGGAAAGGAAGAAAGTAGCAATGACAACAATAACAGCACTTACATAAGTGCCCCGTTCCAGAGCTGCGCTTAAACTGGCTCCCTCTTTAACCCGCACAAAGAAATATCCTATAACAGAAGCAATAATTCCTGTGGAAGAAACCATCAGGGGCAGCACTACCCCTTCCATTCCAAAAGCTAAAACACCCAGGGTTAAAGCAGCAATAATAGAACCTACATAGGATTCAAAGAGGTCAGCACCCATTCCGGCTACGTCACCTACGTTGTCCCCTACATTGTCAGCGATAGTGGCAGGGTTCCGGGGATCATCCTCAGGAATTCCCGCTTCAACCTTACCCACCAGGTCTGCACCCACGTCAGCAGCTTTGGTATAAATACCGCCGCCTACACGGGCGAAAAGAGCGATGGAGCTGGCACCCAGAGCATATCCATTAATAACTTCAGGGTCACCATAAATCAAGTATAAAACACCAAGACCTAAAAGGCCCAATCCAACCACGGAAAGGCCCATAACGGTCCCGCCGGAAAAAGCAACTACCAGGGCTTCATTAATCCCGGTACGGGCAGCCTGGGTAGTTCTGGTGTTGGCTTTGGTAGCAATCTTCATACCAATATATCCAGCAGTAGCAGAAGCAAGTGCTCCCACCAGGAAGGATATAGAAGTCCCCCAGTCAATAAAGATCCCCAACACAATTACCAAAATTACAACAAAAATAGCCAGACTGCGGTATTCACGGTTTAAAAAAGCCATGGCCCCTTCATGAATGGCGTCTGACAAATCAACCATAGTCTTGTTGCCGGGGTCAGCTTTTCCGACTTTGTTAAATAGATACATAGCAAACAATAGTCCTATTGCTCCCGCAATGGGTGCTAAGATTATGTAGCTCTCAATATCCATATTTATTCTCCTCCTCCTTCAAAATAATGTACCTTACACATGAAAAATAGCTATAATAATTGAAAATATCATAAAAATTGCGGCTAGATAAGCAGTAATCTTTCCAAGCAGCTCTTCCTTGCTTTTCTTCTTTCCCCACAGAGCTTGGCCGCCACTGCCTCCGGATATAGCTCCAGTTAATCCTCCCTGCCCTCCCGACTGCAGGAGAACGGCTGAAATCAATGCAACAGATACTATTAGATATAGAACGGTTAAAGCAGTTTGCAAACAAATCACCTCCTTGGACTTATTAACTCTGTGGTACGCTTTAACTCCCCCTGCACAGCAGGAGGTTTTCCGGGATCGACTTGACCTTAGAATGTCTTCCCGGGGCTCCCGAAGGCGCCAAGTAATATAAGGTTAATAGAGCTGACTTTAGGCCAGTCTCCATAAACATTTTTTACCCCGGAAATTCCGGGAACCCTACTATTTAAACCAAATAATAAAGCTTCATACCTAAAGGTCCAAATATATAAGGGACATAGTTATAATTCGCAAGAAGCCATAAAAATTCCTTCTTTTTTTAATACTTTGTCTGAATTTTTTTAAATTTTCTAAACCTGTTAAAACACTATCTTAACAATATTTTTCATATCATAAAAGGGTATAAATTCAGCATTATTATTTCAGCCCAAATTTTTTAAATTCTTCTTTTCCGGCATAAAATCCTGTTTGATTCAATTCCTCTTCAATCCTTAATAAACGGTTGTATTTTGCCAATCGTTCAGAGCGGGATGGTGCCCCGGTTTTAATCTGTCCAGCACCGGTAGCCACAGCCAGGTCAGCAATGATATCATCCCCAGTTTCCCCTGAACGATGGGAAATCACCCAGGTATAGCCATTACGTTTGGCCAGGTCAATAGTATCCAGGGTCTCTGTAACGGTACCAATTTGGTTCAGTTTTATTAAGATGGAATTAGCAACCCTGCGGGAAATACCACTGGATAGTTTTTCCGGATTGGTTACAAAAAGGTCATCCCCTACAATCTGAAGCTGATTACCGACCCGGTCCGTCAAAAGCTTCCAGCCCTCCCAATCCTCTTCATCCAACCCATCTTCTATAGAAATAATGGGATAATTCTTTAAAAGATACAGGTAGTAATCTACCATCTCTTCAGAAGTTTTTTCCAACCCTTCCCCCTCCAGGTGATACGTGCCTTCCCTGTAGATTTCGCTGGCCGCTACATCCAAGGCCAGGTGAAAATCCTGTTTGGGCTTGTATCCTGCAGCTTCAATGGATTTAATAATAACCTCCAGGGCCGCCTCGTTGGAAGAAAGATTTGGAGCAAATCCACCTTCGTCTCCAACAGAAGTACTTAACCCCTCCTTAACCAAAGCCATTTTTAAATGATGGTAAACTTCGGTCCCCATGCGAAGAGCTTCCTTAAAACTGGGGGCTCCCGTAGGCAGGACCATAAACTCCTGGATGTCCACATTGTTATCGGCATGCTGACCTCCGTTTAAAATGTTAAACATGGGAACAGGAAGAATGTTGGTGTTTACTCCCCCCAGGTAACGATACAGAGGGATTGCCAGAGCTTCCGCCGCTGCTCTGGCCACAGCCATGGAAACACCCAAAATAGCATTAGCCCCCAGATTCTTTTTATTTGGAGTCCCATCTAACTCTATTAATAATTGGTCAATATTATTCTGATCCAGGGCATCTTTTCCTTCTAATTCCGGTCTAATAATTTTTTTCACATTTTCAACAGCTTTTAAAACACCCTTACCCTGGTAACGTTGTTTATCCCCATCCCTAAGTTCCACCGCTTCAAACTTACCGGTAGAAGCTCCCGAAGGCACCGCAGCCCGGCCAAAAGCACCGCTGGACAAGTAAACATCTACCTCCACTGTGGGATTCCCCCGGGAATCTAATATCTCTCTAGCTTCAATTCCAATAATTGTGGTCATTCTATATCCTCCTGTTATAAATTTTTAATTTTTAATTTTTTCTAAGTATATATAGCCTTATGCTCTTAACCCAACTGCAGTAATTAGTAACTTTTAACTTACTTTTGCGCTATTAAACTCTGCCCGGTCATTTCCCGGGGCTTCTCTATATTTAGTATTTCCAAAATAGTAGGAGCTATATCAGCTAAAATTCCTTCTCCCCTTAATTGAATGTTAAAATTATCCCCAATCAAGAAAAACGGTACCCGGTTGGAGGTATGGGCTGTGTGGGGCTGCCGGGTTTGTAAGTCGATCATTTTCTCTGAATTTCCATGGTCAGAAGTAAGCAGTACAACCCCCCCTCGGTTTAAAACAGCCTCCACAACTCTACCCACACAGCAGTCCACCACCTCTACTGCCTCAATGGCAGCTTTAAGGATACCGGTATGTCCTACCATATCAGGGTTTGCAAAATTAATCACAATCACATCATAAATGTTTTCTTCTATCTTTTCCAATACGGCTTCTGTAACCTCATAGGCACTCATCTCAGGTTTAAGATTATATGTAGCTACTTTGGAAGAAGGAATTAATATACGATTCTCCCCCGGATATGGTTCTTCCAGCCCACCATTAAAGAAAAAGGTTATATGGGCATATTTTTCAGTCTCTGCAATCCTTAGCTGGCTCAAACCTTCCCAAGACAACACTTCTCCCAGAGTTAAGGTCAAATTATCCGGTGGAAAAGCAACGGGAGTATCAATGGTAATATCATAAAGGGTAAAACAGACAAAATTTACCCGAGGAGGAGCTTCTCCTCGATTAAAATGAGGAAATTTATCATCAACCAGGGCCCTGGTTATCTGCCGGGCCCGATCCGGCCGAAAATTAAAAAAAATCACACCATCTTTTTCCCTAATTAATCCCCGGGGTACCCCCTGTTCATTCAGTACTACCGTAGGCAGCACAAACTCATCAGTCTGACCGTTCTCGTATGCCTTTTCCACAGCATGCAGTGAACTGGCCGCCACCTCCCCCTGTCCCAATACCATAGCTTGGTAAGATTTCTCAATTCTTTCCCACCGCCTATCCCGGTCCATGGTATAATAACGCCCACTGACTGTGGCCACCTCACCAATTCCCAAAGCCTTGGTTCGAGCTTTGAGATCAGTCAGATATTCTTTAGCATTTGCCGGAGGTACATCCCGGCCATCCAGCACAGCATGTATGTAAACTTTAGATAGACCCTGTAGTTTAGCTAAATCCAGAAGAGCATACAGGTGACGAAGGTGACTGTGCACTCCTCCATCGGACACCAACCCTATGAGATGCAGGGAAGATTTGTTTTCTTTAACCTGCTGGATTATATTTAATAGTGCGGGATTTTTAAAAAAACTACCATCTCGTATGGCTACATTTATTTTGGTTAAATCCTGGTAAACAATTCTGCCGGAGCCAATATTTAAATGACCTACTTCAGAATTACCCATCTGTCCTTCTGGAAGCCCTACCACTTCTCCGCTGCACTCTAAACTGGTATAAGGGTAACGACTTTGGTATGAATCTATATTAGGTGTCCTGGCCAGAGCAATAGCATTTCCCTCCAGGCCAGTTTCCAGGCCCCACCCATCCAATATGGTAAGAACCAGGGGTTTTGGCCTCTGCATATGGTTCTCCTTTCAAAATATATTAGAATATAATAAAACATCAGATATTTAAAAGCTGCTAATGATTAAAACAACAATTACTAGAAATTATTGGCAGCAGTCACCATTTTTATAAAAGAATCTTCCTTAAGACTGGCCCCACCAATCAGGGCGCCATCAATCTCTTCCTGGGCAAGGAGATCCTCAAGATTGTCAGGGTTTACACTGCCCCCATATAAGATAGGAATATTTTGGGCTATCTCGGGTGAGAAATTATCAAATACCCACTGCCGAATAAATGCAATAACCTCCCGGGCATCCTCTACAGAGGCAGACCTGCCGGTTCCAATAGCCCAGATAGGCTCATAGGCAATAGTTAAATCAGCGGCTGAGGATGAATCTACCCCCAAAAGGCCCTGTTCCAGCTGCCTTTCAATAACCTTTTTAGTAATCCCCTCTTCCCTCTGTTCCAGGCTCTCCCCAATACAAAAAATTGGTTTTATGTTAAAAGAAAAGGCAGCTTTAACTTTATCATTCACCTGTGAATCCGTCTCCCCAAAATAACCTCTTCTTTCAGAATGTCCAACAATCACATAACTTACACCCAGATCAGATAGTAAGTATGGGGAAACCTCACCAGTATAAGCTCCTTCCTTTTCCCAAAATAAATCTTGGGCTCCCAGTTTAATAGAAGTATTTTTCAGATCTTCCACCATATTAGCCAATGATAGAAAGGTGGGACATAAAATCACTTCCACACCGGTAAATGACTCACAGGCAGGGACAACCTTCTTTACAAACTCCCTGCTTTCAGAAACCGTTTTATACATTTTCCAGTTGGCTGCAATTACAGGTTTGCGCACTTTAATAAAATACCTCCTCTTTATGTTGCAAGTGTCAAGGGGACAGTTCTTCTGACAAACCTTGACACTAAAGCCCCGCCCCTACTAACAAAGGGCGGGGAATTTTTACACCTTAACTTTTTCTGGTAAAACTGACAGTGCAGGGAGTTCTTTCCCTTCCCAGAACTCCAGAGCAGCTCCTCCACCCGTAGAAATATGTGTCATTCTGTCGGCAACCCCTGCCCGTTCTACAGCAGCCACCACATCGCCTCCACCTATAACCTTAACCGCTTCCAGATCTGCAATAAAGTGAGCCGTCTCTACGGTGCCCTGAGCAAAATCTTCAATTTCAAACATACCCAGAGGGCCATTCCAGATTACCGTCTTGGCTGTATCTAAATATTCCTGAAACAAGTCTACTGTTTCAAGGCCTATATCCAAAGCCATCCAATCCGATGGGATTGAATCTGCCGCGACTACCTTCTGATCAGAATTTTCCGAAGCTTCGCTGGCAGCTATAAAGTCTACAGGTAGAACAAATTTTGCTTTCTTTCCCTCAACCATAGCCAGTATTTCTTTGGCCGCTTCTACCTTATCCTCTTCTACAAAAGATTTTCCCATCTGATATCCTTTGGCCTTTAAAAAAGTATTAGCCATACCTCCTCCGATTAGCAGCACATCCACGATATCTATAAAATGAGTGATCAGCCCAATTTTATCGGCAACTTTTGTTCCTCCCAAGATGGCCACCAGTGGCCTTTCAGGGTTTTCCATCACTTTGCTCATCACAGAAATTTCCTTTTCCATGTTTAAGCCTGCAGCAGAAGGCAGAAGTTCAGCCACCCCCACCGTGGAGGCATGAGCCCGGTGACAGGTACCAAAAGCATCATTCACATAGAAATCAGCCAGCCGGGCAAATTCCTTGGCTAACTGTGGATCATTGATGGTCTCTCCCGGGTGAAACCGAATATTTTCCAGCATCAGGATATCGCCATTCTTCAACATATCCAATGCTTTCAGCGGTTCTTCTCCCACCACATTATCCGTTTTGTACACCGGCATTCCCAACATCTCTGCCAATTTTTTGGCCACGGGATCCATGCGCAGCTCCTCCACCACCTGACCCTTAGGCCTGCCCAGATGGGAAGCAATAATCACTAAAGCTCCCTGCTCAACCAGATACTGAATGGTAGGGAGGCTGGAACGAATTTTGTTCTCCTCTATAATCTCCCCATCTTTGTTTATGGAAACGTTTAAGTCTACTCTTAACAATACTCTTTTACCCTTGACATCCAAATCTTTAACACTTACTTTATTCAATCTCTATTTGCTCCTTTCAAACAGCGTATCCTGTTCTGGCGATATAAAGAACCAGGTCTAAAGTTCTGCAGCAGTAAGCCCACTCGTTATCATACCAGGATACAATCTTCACCATATTATCCCCCATTACCATAGTAGATAAACTATCTATAATTGAGGAATAAGAATTTTTCACATAGTCAACAGAAACCAGCGGCTCATCACATACTGCCAATATTCCATTTAAAAACCCTTTCGAAGCTTCCCGTAAAGCTTCGTTAATTTCCTCTACCCCGGTACCGGTTCCCAGTTCCACCACCAAATCCACTACTGAAACCGTAGGAGTAGGCACCCGTAACGCATATCCATCCAGTTTCCCTTTTAATTCCGGCATAACCAGTCCCAAAGCCCTGGCCGCTCCGGTAGAAGTAGGTATAATGGAGAGTGCTCCAGCCCTGGCCCGTCTCAAATCAGAATGAGGAAAGTCATGTATCTGCTGATCATTAGTGTACGCATGAATGGTAGTCATTAAACCTCTTTTAATCTCAAATTTTTCATGAAGCACCTTTGCTGCTGGAGCCAAACAATTGGTGGTACAAGAGGCATTGGAGATCACCTTATGCTCCGGAACATATTTGTGATGATTAACTCCCATTACCACAGTAATATCTTCGTCCTTTGCCGGCGCTGTAATAATAACTTTTGAAGCACCATTGTTCAAATGGCCCTGCACCTCATCCTTGCTCCGAAAGACACCGGTTGCTTCCAGTACAATATCTACTCCATGTTCTCCCCACGGCAGTTTTGAAGGCTCCCTTTCCGCCAACACTTTTACTTCTTTCCCATCAATAATCAGACAACCGTCTCCGGCCGCTACACTCAGTGGAAATATTCCGTATATTGAGTCATACTTTAGCAGATGAGCCAGGATTTTCGGATCCCGAGTGCTGTTTACCGCTGTAATTTCAATATCCCTATGATTCTCAAAAACAGCTCTGATACATCCACGGCCTATTCGACCAAACCCGTTGATTCCAACTTTGACCATTTTTAACTTATTCCTCCCCTAATCAATTGTAATGCACTCCTTAATTAATTATTGTATCCTCTAGCTGTTTTAGAACTACTAAACAAAATTAATTAGTACATCACTTTTAATGAATTATGTTATTCTATTTAAATTTAATTCTATTCTTAGTATTAAATTCCTGCCTATACTGTATTTTCTTAACAATTTTTATTTTTTAATATTTTTGGACATTTTTTCCAGTTTTCGCATTCGGTGATTCACCCCCGATTTACTTAAAGGAGGGGTAAACATCTCCCCCAACTCCTGAAGAGTGGCTTGGGGATATTTTATTCTGAGTTCAGCCACCTGCCGCAGAGAATTGGGTATATTTTCAAATCCTATCTCCAGACTTATATTCCTTATGCTCTCCAGCTGGTTCACAGCAGCAGTCACCGTTTTATTCAAATTAGCTGTGTCACAATTCACCAAACGGTTAATATTATTGCGCATTTCCTTAAGTATTCTAACATTCTCAAAATAAAACATCCCTTGGTGAGCCCCTATAACATTTAAAAGCTCAAGGATTTTGTGACTATCTTTCAGGTAGACCAGGTAACTGCTTTTCCTTGGGATCACCTTTCCCTCAATATCAAAGGACTCTAACAAAAAATTTATTTCTCCGGCCTGCTCTTCATATTCCGCTCCTATTTCCAGATGATAAGATGTGTCTGGATTACTTATGGAACCCCTGGACAAAAAAGCTCCCCGGAGATATGCTCTTCGACAGCATTTTTTACCAATTATTTCCCCGGCAATTTTTTTGTTGAATCCGCTCAAATCCTGTTCCCTGGTAATTATTTTCAGGCTCAACAGTATTTCCTGTACCATTTCTTTCCCCGAGATTTTCACCAGGTACATATTATTTTTTTTCAGCCTGGTTTTCTTTTTTACCAATAGATGACTGTTCACTGCAAAAATTTTTTTAAAGAAAAGAAATATCCGCCGGGCTACCGCCGGGTTTTCCGTGTGAACGACTAAAGCTATCTCACTATGGGTAATCTGCAGGCTGCCGTTCATATGAATAAAGGCCGTTAGCTCGGCCTTCAGACAGCAGTTTCCCTTAAAATTTATTCTAGCCAACTCATTCTTCACTCTAAAAGAAAATGACATGTTTATCAACCTTTTATAAGCAGGGTTAATCCCCGCCAGTAATAATTTTTAAGTGACATGACTTTCAATTCTTTAAAATATCCCTGTGTTCCAAGGTTGTCTGATAATTATATTCTTTCAACACATTACTAAGTTCGTTTGAGATAGTTACCGAGCGGTGTTTGCCTCCTGTACAGCCAATGGCAATCACTAACTGAGTTTTACCCTCCCGAACATAACAGGGAATTAAAAATTTTAAAAAACTCCTGAGTCTTTGAAAAAATTGTCTGGTTATAACCCACTGCCACACATATTCTTTGACTGAAAAATCATTTCCGGTCAAAGGACGAAGAGAATCCACATAGTGTGGATTGGGTAAAAACCTCACATCAAAAACCAGGTCTGCATCCATGGGAATTCCATACTTAAAACCAAAAGATACCACCGAGACCAGTATACTGTTCTTATCCCTTTCTTTAGAAAAAAACTCTTTTATTTTTTCTTTTAATTCCTTGGGAGCCAGGTCAGTAGTATCTATAATTAAATCCGCTTTCCCTTTAAATTTTTCTAAAAGCTTTCTTTCCTCTTTGATCCCTTCAGATATACTCCCCTGCTCTGCCAGGGGGTGCCTCCTTCTGGTTTCCTTAAACCTCCGTATCAGCCTTTCATCAGTAGCTTCTAAAAACAATATTTCATATTGAAAACCCATTGATTCCATGGTCTTTAAAGCCTCCATGAGATTAAGGAAAAACTCCCTGCCCCTGACATCACAAACCAGGGCTATACTGCTAATTTTCCCTTCAGAATGAAGGCAGAGCTCAGCAAATTTAGGGATAAAAGTTGGGGGCAAATTATCTACGCAAAAAAATCCCAAATCCTCAAAACACCTGATTGCTTCCGTCTTGCCTGCCCCTGACAACCCAGTAATTAATACAAACCGTATTTTTTCCCCCACGTCTACAGGTTTCATCCCTTGAATTCTCCTCATTTTAAATTTTTAATAATATTTTATAATAATTTTATAAACCTACATTTTCATTATATAATTCCTGGTTTCATTAATCAATTACATTGTGGCTAAATTCAGACAACCCCTTGCAAAAAACAGTAAAGTGCTGTATTATGTAAACAAGGGCTTGCCGCCCTTATCATTATTACCTCCTTTAAAAATATTTACAGGCATTCATGAGAATGCCTGATTTTTTTTATCTCTTTTTTTTGAGTATAAGACCCCCACCTCTAAGCTTAAGCGTAGGTGAGGGTCTTAATCAGGTGGAGTAGAATCTCCACCTGATTCCCCGATGCTTTTGTTTGCTAAAACAGATTCACTCACAAATTAGTCCTATTCAAAAGTTATTCTTAGTATTTATGATCCTTGCGGGGTCCAGTTTCAGTTCTCTGGCAATTTTCTCACCCTCCTCCAGCCTGCCTACCTCCTCAGGGCTGTGGGCATCGCTGTTAATTACAAATTTTACCTTAGTCTCTGCCGCTGACTTGACAAAATTTGAGGATTTTTGACCGTGAGAGCTGTTTATTTCCAAAGCGGTTCCCCGACGGGAACAAACCTCAGCTAGAACATGGGTATTAATGTTAAGTTTCAATCCCGGGTGTACCACCACATCAATAGGGAAACGCTCCACCGCCCTAATTACAGCAAGGGTATTAATATAGCGCATCTTAGCACCTAAAGAATCAATGAATCGTGACAACCAATTTTTGGCAATTAAGTTTACGCCGCTTTTTAAATCCCGGGAAATAATACCGGTGTGAAGCCCGGCTAAAAGTATATCCAACTTCTTAATGTAAGGTGAAGGGATATCAATATCCCCATCAATACTGACAATGTTGGCCTCCACTCCCAACAGTATTTTAATTTCCGGATATTTTTTTTGGCATATTTCAATTTCACTTTGAATCTTGTCCAGAGTTTTGGCACTTTTTATTCCCACCAGAATATTAGCGGGGCCGTGGTCAGTGATAGCTACCTCCTGGAGACCTCTTTTTATGGCTGCTCGCACATTATCCTCTACGGTGCCTTTTCCATGACTGTGCCGGGTATGAGTATGATAATCTGCAAAAAGCTCCAAACGATTCGCCTCATTTCTAATAATTTAATTTTATACGGTAATTTTTACCACAATTCCTTAGCTTATATTTATGTTTCGTTTATCATTAAGTAAATATTCCATTCACCTTAACCGTGCAAATCCCTCCACATTTACTTACAATTTAGGGTTGGTAATTTCTCCAATTATGTATATTCCGGCATTCATCTCCCACCTGTGGAGGCTGGAAGCCTTCTGCCGGAGAGCAGAAAAAAATAAGGCTATCCGTAAAAGGAAAGCCTTATTATAATTATTTTTAAAAACAACACCTGTGTATCTAAAATACCTTAAGAAAATTACCCGTCCACAAACCTCTTTCTTCCTTTTTCCCCTAGATACTCCTTAATCTTGTCCAAGGAGGAATTAAGAACTTTTTCCTCAGTAAATCCAGCTTCCATTATCATTTCCAGCGAAGTTGAAAAATTCCCTACATGACAGCTGGTATGGGCGTCACTGCCAATTACTATTTTGGCCCCCATTTCTTTTGCCACTTGGGCAATTCTCTGACAGTTTTCACAGCTGCCCTTTCTGCTGACCGTCAGGGAACTATTGTTAATTTCTATCATAGTGTTATGTTTTATAGCAGCTTCCACCACCTGGTATTCATCAATGGGGTAATTAGGATTTCCGGGATGAACAATTATATCCACCTGTGGATTCTCCATAACCTTAATCATAGCCCTGGTGTTCTGTTCCTTTGAGCCGCCGGGATAACAGATGGCATGAAAGCCCGCCAGAACAATGTCCAACTTCTTCAAATATTCAGCGGAAAGATCAATGTTTCCCTGATGATCTATAATATTCGCTTCAATCCCCTTTAATACTTCTATACCACAGATTTCCTCCGGAAGAACATGAAGATTACCAAAGTAATACGCATGGGGACCCCCGGGCATAGCCGGCCCGTGGTCAGTAATTGCTACCATGGACAGCCCTTTCCTGGCTGCAGCTTCAGCAATTTCATTTATCGTGCTGTACGCATGACCGCTGGCAATAGAATGAGTGTGTAGGTCAGCTACCAGTCTCATTTTAAAATCTCCCCTACCTTAATATATATTTATTAATTACCTGGGTTACCCCATCGTTAATATTGGACGCCGTAATATAATCAGCTGCTTTTTTCACATCTTCCCGGGCATTTTCCACCGCCACTCCCAGCCCTGCATACTCTAACATATCAATATCGTTATAGCTGTCCCCTATGGCTATCACTTCTTCCCTTTTTACACCCAGGGAATCAGCCAGCGCCTTTAATGCCTGGCCTTTAGTAGCCCGAGCATTAGTTATCTCTAAAAAATAGGGCTTAGAAGGAACCACTTTAAGTTGATTTTTATATTTCTGAGAAAACAGATTCCAGTAACTTTTTATAGTGTCTTCCTCAGAGGAAATCATAGTCATTTTAGTAGGCTCAACCTTCAAAAATTCCCTCAGGTTACCCACTGACTGGTAGTCAACATCAGCGATACTCACATAAAGACGGATCATCTCGTTGTCCTCCCGGACAAAAAGTTCGTCGTTCAAATAAAGGTTCAGATGATTGCCATTTTCTTCCAACAAATCTATAATCTCCAGAGCCGCCTGCAGAGGCACAGGACAATGAAATATCTGCTCTTGGGTCCGAGCTGTTTTCACCAGAGCTCCATGGTAGGTGATTAACGGCACATCCAACTCCAGCTGTTGAGCATATGGAAGGGTAGAACGAAACATTCTTCCCGTAGCCAGAGTTACCGTAACTCCCTTTCTAATAGCTTCATGAATTGCTTTTTTGTTTTTTTCGGATATAACAAATTCTTCGTTCAAAAGGGTATCATCCAGATCCAAAGCAAGTAACTTAAAACTCATGATATAATAACACTCCTGTATCTGTTATTTTAGACATACAACTTACCTTTTTCTATCTTTAACCAGTGCCGTTAATAATCCACTGATAATACTTAACACTAACGCTCCAAAAATCCCTGCAAAAAAAACATTATCCACTGTAAATCCAGACACTGTGCCGGCCACAGCCCATAGAGTAAATCCGTTAACCACGAAAGTAAAAAGGCCCAAGGTGAGGATATTGAGGGGCAGCACAATAACGTGAAAGATAGGCCTGATCACAGCATTTACTAAACCCAAAACAAAAGCGGCAAATAATGAGGCAATAAAACCATCTATGGCTATACCCTCAATGATACCGGCAGTTAAATAAATCGCAAGCCCATTAAGTACCCAGCGTATGATTAATCCTTTCATCAATTCTTTCCTCCCCAGTAATTATTTCTTGGGCTAAAGTATTCGACAATAGTGTGAATTATACCTTTATTTTAAAACCTTCTATCATACTTTAGCCAGAATTAGTAAAGAATAAAAAAGAAAAAGTGGAAGTGCAAACAATGATTGTAACTACTACCGAAAAACTAAAAAAAAGGGAACCTGTAGAATGGGCACTGGACTATATCAAAGAATCCCTTGCCTTTTTAATGGACAGTGAAATTGACCAAAATTATAAATTAGAAATCATTTATACCTCCGGTAAAGACCTGGCTCTAAGTTATAGGGATATGATTGCAAAAGGAACAGTAGGCCAGGAGGGACTGCTGATAGCAGTGGGACTACCCGCAGCTAATCTCAGTGTGCTTCGTCTGCTGGTAAAGTGTACTCCCTGTCCAGCTCAGCAAAAAATTAACTCAATCCAAAAAATACTATTTTATTACGCCTCTAATCTTCGATATATTGAAACTTTTTTGGCCGGCATGAATACGGTTCCTTCCAGCAGCACAGTATCTCTTCCCTTTATAATGGAAACCTTAAAAATGGCCCGGGAGAGAGGCCTAAATACCGGCCTTTTAGAAATGAACAAATATCCCCTGCTGTTGTGCTCTCTTCCCTATGAAGAAAAGGCTCCCGCCTGCTATTTAAATTCCTTCCACACGGTTATTCTTTTTGCAAACGACTATTCTACCTTTCTTAAACGGCATATTATACTGCACGAAATTGGACACATTCTTTTTAATTTAAGGAAAAACCATTTCAAGAGCAAAAAAGCCTTTGTCTACCTTATTTCTTTGCTGGAAAAAAAATGTTCTGATTCTAAGATCACCTCTCTACATAACTATCGAAAAAAATTTATGGAAGAACTTTGTGCAGACCTCTTTGCTACTTACCTGCTCTACCCTGAAATGAAAAAAGAAAATATAGATAGCTCTCAGTTGGTCTTTTGTGAAAAGTTATCGGCAGCAGTCCGGCTTTACCTGCACAGCCTTAATTCCTGATTTACGCACACTGTCATCTGTTAAAAAATGCATTAAAATAACTGTAAATCTCTTGAGCTGTCTTTGAGTCCATGCCCGGAACTAAACACAGTTCATCCACAGAGGCCTGGCTTATTTTTTTAACACTTCCAAAATGCATCAAAAGATTCTTCTGTCGTTTTTCTCCCACTCCTTTAATACGGGTTAAAACTGAATTCATTGCATCTTTATCCCGCAGGAGACGGTGATAGGAAAGAGCAAATCGATGTGCCTCATCTCGAACTTGCTGCATGAGTTTCAGTACCGAAGAATTAGAGGGCAGCACCAGGGGAGATTTTTCCCCTGGAAGAAACAGGTGCTCTTCCTTTTTCGCCAGGGAAACCAGGTTTATTTGACTTTCGAATTCCAGTTCCTGCAGTGCCTCCAAAGCAGCTTTAAGCTGTCCTTTCCCGCCGTCTATAAGTATCAGCTCCGGAAGAGGAAGAAATTTGGCAGAGTCCAGAGTAAGATGCCCTTCAGATACCTCCTGCTGCTCCCGTAGGGCACCTTTTAGCCTCCGGGTCAGGGCAGAATTAAGGGCCAGATAATCATCGGGGCCCTGCTGCTCCTCCATCTTAAAGCGGCGGTAAGCACTGCGCAGTGGGATACCCCCTTCAAAAACCACCATGGAAGCTACAATTTTACTTCCCTGAAGGTTGGACACATCAAACCCCTCAATACGAAATGGAATTTCTAAAAGGCCTAAAATTTGTTTCACTTCTTTCAGCAGAGATATAATGTTTTTTTCCTTTTGCGCTTTTTCCTCCATAAATAAAATCGCATTCTGATCAGCCATGTCGATTAATTCTTTTTTTAATCCTCTCTGTGGACAAAGAATTGCTGCCTTAGCTCCCCTCCTCTGAGAAAGCCAGGACTCCAAAACTTCTTTTTCGGAAACTACTGCCGGTGTCAAAATCTCTGCAGGTACCGCCGTGGAAGAATTATAGTACTGCTTAATAAAAGCAGTCAGGATTTCTCTTGCTTTCAGCCCTTGAGTATTGGTCAAGGTAAACTGTTCCTTGCCCACAATCTTCCCCTGCCGGATCAAAAAAACCTGCATAAAGGTTTCCTGCTCAGCCTGGGAATAACCAATTACATCCAAATCCTTCAACTTAGGCGAAACTACCTTCTGTCGGGAAACCAAACCACTAAGGCCCTGATGCTTATCCCTTAAGGCTGCAGCTTTTTCAAAATTCAGTTCCGCCGCCGCCCCATGCATCTCCCGTTCCAACCTGCGTAATAGTTTTTCCTGCCTTCCCTCCAAAAAAAGAGTCAAATCCTTTACCAATCCCCCATACTGCTCCGGAGATACCTCTCCTTGACAGGGAGCCAGACAGTATTTTAAGTGATAGTTCAAACAGGGCCTTTCTTTTCCCCTGACCCGAAATTTTTCTTTACAGCTGCGCAGAGGCAGAACTTTTTTCAATACCTTCAGGGTCTCCCTTAAGGATTTTACATTGGTATAAGGACCAAAATAACGGGAACCATCTTTTTCTATCTTTCGGGTGAGAAGCAGCCGAGGGTATTCTTCCGACAGCGTAATCTTTAAATAAGGGTACTGCTTATCATCCTTCAGGCTGACATTGTATCTAGGTTTATACTGTTTAATTAAACTGTTTTCTAAAATCAAAGCCTCTACTTCCGTCCCGGTCACAATATAATCCAAATCTCGGGCATGCCCCATCATAGCCTGACTTTTGGTGTCCAGAGAATTATTTTGAAAATAAGATCTAACCCTATTCTGCAGGGAGACAGCCTTCCCTACGTATATAACTTCCCCATTTTTGTTTTTGAAGATATATACTCCCGGCTGATCCGGCAGGTTTACAGGTCTATCCTCAAGCCTCACGTCTTTTTCCCCCTGACAACCCTAATCCTATTTTCTTACATATTATTGTATTTCCTTGCAGGGAATTGCTGCGCTCTCCATTTTTTGCCCCTGCTCCCCGTCCACAATTGACTTTAGATACTGCCCTGTATAAGATTCCAACTCCTGGGCCACTTCCTCCGGGGTCCCTTTGGCTGTCACCCATCCTCCCTGGTCTCCCCCTTCAGGGCCTAAGTCTATAATATAATCGGAAGATTTAATAACATCCAGGTTGTGTTCAATCACCATCACGGTATCCCCAGCATCTACCAATCGGTTCAGAATACTCAAAAGCTTTTTGATATCATCAATATGCAGGCCGGTAGTGGGCTCGTCCAGAATATAAAGGGTTTTTCCGTTACTGCGGCGGCTCAGCTCTGACGACAATTTGACCCTTTGAGCTTCCCCTCCGGACAGTGTAGTAGCCGGCTGACCCAACTTCACATAGCCCAATCCCACATCATAAAGCACCTGCAGCTTTCTCTTAATTTTAGGAATTGCCTGAAAAAAATCCAGAGATTCGGCCACAGTCATGTCCAGCACCTGAGCTATGTTTTTGCCTTTGTAGGTGACCTCCAGTGTTTCCCTGTTATATCTTTTACCCTTGCACACCTCACAAGGGACATAAACATCCGGCAGAAAGTGCATTTCTATTTTTATAATTCCGTCTCCCTTACAAGATTCACACCGTCCCCCCCGCAGGTTAAAGCTGAACCTGCCCTGGTTATATCCCCTGACCTTGGCATCAGGCACCTGAGAAAATAATTCCCGGATGTAAGTGAATGCCCCGGTATAGGTAGCCGGATTAGAGCGGGGAGTACGACCGATGGGTGACTGATCAATCTCGATCACCTTATCTAGATGTTCTATCCCCAGTACTTGCTTATGTTTACCAGGTTTTGACTTGGCCCGATGAAGCTCCTGGGCTAATTTTTTATACAGAATTTCGTTAACCAGAGTACTCTTCCCTGACCCGGAAACACCGGTTACGCAGATAAACACTCCTAGAGGAATTTCCACATCCAAATCTTTCAAATTATATTCCCCGGCACCCTTAATCTGCAGCCATTTTTCTCCCGTTTCCCTGCGTCTGGAGGGCAGAGGAATCTCCTTCTTCCCAGACAGATACTGTCCGGTGATGGAACGGGGTTTCTTGAGGATCTCGTCAACAGTCCCTGCAGCTACTACTTCCCCACCCAGGTCCCCGGCACCAGGACCGATATCAATAACGTAATCAGCGCTCCAAATAGTTTCCTCATCGTGCTCCACCACAATCAGAGTGTTCCCTAAATCTCGCAAATTTTTCAAGGTGTTTAACAATTTCAGATTATCCCGCTGATGCAGCCCTATGCTGGGTTCATCTAAAATATACAGCACCCCGGTAAGCCCTGATCCAATCTGTGTAGCCAGGCGAATCCGCTGGGCTTCCCCTCCCGAAAGAGTCCCCGCCTTCCGGTTTAGGCTCAGGTAATTAAGTCCCACATTTACTAAAAAGTGCAGCCTTTCCCTGATTTCCTTCAGTATTAACCGGGCAATCATTTTCTCCTTTTCCGAAAGCTCCAATCCCTCAAAAAATTCCAAACATTGAGAAACGCTAAAAGAGGTAACTTGCGATATGTTTTTCCCCCCCACCAGAACAGATAAGCTTTCCTTTTTAAGGCGGGTGCCCTGACATTCTGGACAAGGCCGGCTGCTCATGTACCGGGTGATTTCCTCCCGGACGTATTCCGAGGTGCTCTCCCGGTAACGCCTCTCCAGATAAGGGATAATACCGGGAAAAACTGCATAATAATTGTGCTGTCTTCCTGAAGTGGCTGCATAGGAAAAGTGAATTTTTTCATTTCCTGAACCTCGGAGCAGGAAGTCAATATCCTTAGAATCCAGATCTTTTGTCGGCAGGTCCGGGTCAATATGATAATGCTCACAAACTGATTCCAAGAGCTGCTGGTAATAGGTATAATGCTTGGTTCGATTCCAGGGTATTATGGCTCCCTCCCGAAGGGAGAGAGCTTTGTTTATCACCAGGTCTGGATCAACCTCCAGCTTAAACCCCAGCCCACTGCAGCGAAGACAGGCGCCATAAGGACTATTGAAAGAAAACATCCGGGGGGTTAATTCCTCAAAACTGAAACCACAGTCCGTACAAGCAAAATTCTGACTGAAGATCTGTTCTTCTCCCTCTAAAAGGTGAACAATCACCAGCCCTCCTGACAGGTTCAAGGAGGTTTCCAGGGAATCCGCCAGCCTTCTCTCCAACCCTTCTTTAACCACCAGCCGGTCCACTACCACTTCAATGGTATGCTTCTTATTTTTGTCCAGGACAATTTCCTCCTGGAGTTCTCGGATCTCACCATCTACCCTGACCCTGACATAACCATCTTTACGGATGTCGTTAAAAGTTTTTTGATATTCTCCTTTTCTTCCCCGAACCAGAGGCGCTAAAATCTGCAGTTTTGAACCTTGGGGATAGGACAGAATCCGGTCTACCATATGCTCAATACTCTGCTGGGCAATGGGATCCCCACAGTTGGGGCAGTGGGGCCTGCCCACCCGGGCGAACATCAACCTGAGATAGTCATATATCTCGGTGATGGTTCCCACGGTAGAACGGGGGTTCTTACTTCCTGCCTTCTGGTCAATGGAAATTGCCGGAGACAACCCCTCGATATAATCCACATCCGGCTTATCCATCTGACCTAAAAACTGCCGGGCGTAAGCAGAAAGGGACTCCACGTATCTCCTCTGACCCTCTGCATAGATGGTATCAAAAGCCAGGGAGGATTTCCCTGAACCGCTGAGGCCCGTTACTACCACCAGGCTGTTCTTAGGAATCTCCACATCTATATTTTTCAGGTTATGCTCCCTGGCGCCCCTGATAATCACATAATCTCTGCTCATTTTTTCTCCTCCCGGACTGGACTTTTTAGTTCAAAAAGAATGTCCCTGATTTCTGATGCCTTTTCAAATCTTAGTTCCTTAGCCGCCTGCTTCATTTCCTTCTCCAAGCTATCCATAAGCTTCTTTCTTTCCTTCCGGGACAATTCGGAAAATTCACTCATAGTTATATAACCAGAGGGCTCTTCCGCCACCCGGGTTGCCTCAATAACATTTCTGATGGCTTTTTTTATAGTTTCCGGAGTAATACCATGCTTCTGGTTAAATTCAACCTGCAGCCCTCTTCTGCGGTTAGTCTCTTCTATAGCTTTTTTCATGGACCTGGTTATTGTATCTCCGTACATGATTACCTTACCATGAACATTCCGGGCGGCCCGTCCGATGGTCTGAATTAGCGAACGGTCAGAACGTAAAAACCCTTCCTTATCCGCATCCAGGATAGCTACCAGGGAGACCTCCGGCAGGTCCAGGCCTTCCCGAAGCAGATTAATACCCACCAGCACGTCAAATTCCCCCAGTCTTAAGTCACGGATTATTTCCATCCTCTCCAGAGTTACAATCTCAGAATGCAGATAACGGACTTTAATGCCCCTTTCCTTAAAATAACTAGTCAGGTCCTCTGACATTTTTTTAGTCAAGGTAGTGACCAGTACCCTCTCTTTAGCCTCCGTCCGTTTGCGAATTTCACCGAAAAGATCTTCTATTTGCCCCTCCACAGGGCGGACCTCCACCTGGGGATCCACCAGGCCGGTGGGTCTGATAATTTGTTCAATAATCTGCCGGCTGCAGCCCAGTTCGTAAGGCCCCGGAGTGGCAGAGGTGTAAACCACCTGGTTGACCATCTTTTCAAACTCCTCAAAGCGCAGCGGACGGTTGTCCATTGCCGAAGGAAGCCTGAACCCATGGTCCACCAAATTCTGTTTGCGGGATCTATCTCCCTGGTACATTCCACCAATCTGCGGTACGGTGACATGAGATTCGTCAATAATCATCAGGTAGTCTTTAGGGAAAAAATCCAACAGTGTATAGGGCCTGCTCCCCGGCGGCCGGCCTGTTAAATGCCGGGAATAGTTTTCAATTCCTGAACAAAAACCCACTTCCCGAAACATTTCCAAATCATACCGGGTCCGCTGTTCCAGCCTCTGAGCCTCCAACAGTTTGCTGTGCCGGTTTAATTCCTCCAAATGGCTTTCCAGCTCCTCCTCAATATCTTTAATGGCCCGTTCCATATTAGGACGGGAGGTAACATAGTGAGATGCCGGAAAGACAGCCGCATGCTGACGTTCCCCCAGCATTTCCCCCGTAACCACATCAATTTCCCGGATCCTTTCTATCTCATCGCCAAACATTTCTATCCTCAGGGCCTTTTCCGTATAAGAAGCCGGGTATATCTCCAGTATATCCCCTCTGACCCGAAAATTACCCCGGGCAAATTTAATATCATTGCGGGAATACTGCATGCTTACCAACTTCCTTAATATATCCTCCCGTTCCCGGTTCATCCCCACCCGTAAAGATAGAACCTGATCCCGGTACTCTTCCGGAGAACCCAAACCGTAGATACAAGAAACACTAGCTACAATAATCACATCCCGCCGTTCCAGCAGTGCACTGGTTGCCGAATGCCGCAGCTTATCAATCTCATCATTTATAGAAGCGTCTTTTTCTATATAGGTATCTGAGGAGGGAAGATAAGCTTCCGGTTGATAGTAATCGTAATAGCTAACAAAATATTCTACGGCATTTTCTGGGAAAAAATCTTTAAATTCACCGCAAAGCTGAGCTGCCAGAGTTTTATTGGGAGCCATGACCAGCGTAGGCCTTTGAACTTCATTTATAACCTGGGCCATAGTGAAAGTTTTACCCGAACCGGTTACCCCCAAAAGGGTTTGGTGGTCAAGCCCGGAGAACACCCCCCGGCTTATCTCTTTAATTGCCCGGGGTTGATCTCCCCCGGGAATATAATCTGAAACTAGTTTAAATTCCAATGAAAACACCTCAAGTCTAATTATAACAAAAAATCAACCGGTTAAATAGCTCTACCCAGCTTGCTAATATTTGTTATTACTTAAAACTAATTATACCAAATACTTAAGTCAAAGACAACGAAACGGCTGTACTGAAAAGTTGTCAGAAGAACCGCCCCTTGACAACTTGACAACATTGACAAAGAGAAAGGCTGCCAGGAAGATTATCACCGGCAGCCTTTCTCTTTGCTTATGTTTTTAATTAACTTTGAGCGTGATAGCTTATGAAGAGGCAGTCAACTGCTCTTCCTCCTGGATGTCTTTGGGAGCTTTCATGGTTACCGCCAGGATTATGCCGAGAACACTAAGAACAGCGGAAATTGTGTAAGCAACTCCGAATGTTCCGGTGGCATCCCGAACGAGACCTCCTACCAGCGGGCCAAAAACTCCTCCGCCGCCCCAGGCTGTAAATACTAAACCGTAGTTTACACCCAGGTTTTTAACACCGAAGTAATTAGCTGTTATAGCCGGGAAGATGGTAAGCATCCCGCCGAAGGCAAAAGCAACTAATGCGGTGGCGATAAAGAGGGGTACTGCCGTGACAAAGGTGGAGAACAAGGCAAAAACAGCAACCTGCAGGATAAACATGGCCACTAAAGTATTTCTAAAACCTAATTTATCTGCAATAATACCGCAGCCGATCCGTCCACCCCAGTTAAATACTGCATACATGGAAATCAACCAGAAAGCTAAACCATCATTTAGGGCTGCCTGCTCGATACCAATCCTTCGAAGCTGACCGATAATCAAGAGACCGGCAAAGGTTCCGATACAAAACATGCCCCATAAACCGTAAAACTGCGGAGTTTTCATCATTTGCTTGTAATCCCAGTCAACCACCAGGCCCTTGGCTTTAGCGGCAAATTTAGAAGCCAGGTGTTCAGGAGGAGGTTCTGGAATGTACCCTGCGGGTGGGTTGGAAATAAGCTGAGCCAGCAGAATAATGATAATACCATAAGCAATACCAAGAATAATAAAAGTATTTGCAAGGCCGAACTGTGCCAAAAGATACCTGGACAGAGGTGCTACATATACTCCGGCCAAACCAAAACCACTGACCACAATACCGGAGATTAGACCTCTTTTATGAGGGCCAAACCACTTTACGGCTGCTGGAGTAGGAGCCGCATAACCAAAACCCATAGCCAGACCGAATACAATACCGAAAGAAATTGACAATCCCACCGGTGTAATTAAAAAGCCTGACAAGACCATACCTATTAGGGCCAGCACACCAGCTGCTATAATAACTGTCCTGGGACCAATCCTATCCTGAAGGCGGCCGCCGGGAACCATTGAAACTGCAAAAATGAAACAAGCAATCATATAAGGGATTTGTGATTGAGTTGATGTCCAGTTTAATGGTTCAACAACCAGGACACCCTGAAAAGCTCCCCAAGAATATAGCACCCCGAGGCAAAGGTTAACACCCATACCTGCAAGGGCGACTACCATTCCTCTGTTACCTGTGCTTTGATTTGACATAATTTCACTCCTCTTCTAAGTTAATTTGAGGTTATAACAAACTAAAATGAGTCAAGAAATATTATGTTACAAGTCAATTGCTATTGACAAAAATTCGGCTGTAGATGCTGTTATTTTCATATGAACCCAATGTGATAACGAACCGATAATAACTAACCCTTTAGTCTTATAGACGAATCTTCTTCAACTAACACCTCCCTGCCAAGTTATCCCACTATGGTCTTACTTGTAATAACTCTCTATTTACAACCATAGTTCCACCCATACTTCCTCCGAATATTTCCACAGCCAAAGGCTCTTATAAACTCAAGAAATAAATTAAATCTAAAGATCATGCTATGGAATATTACTATTTCACCTCCTTTGTAATAGTATTTATATTTTTGCATCTCTTCAGTTTCTAGAGAACACTTTTAGAAAAGTGGGGGAAAGGCAGCCCTGCCCTTCCCCAAAAAATATATGGAGGGGAGAAACAATTGTTGAAGCATAAGTATATTTAATTAACTTTAAATTTTTGCATAAACAAAATCATTTAAAGTTAAAATATTATAATTTATGTATAATTCTATTCCTATTTTCCAAAAGAAAGATTTATTCCCTGATAAAGCTTTAGTTTTGACAATATTTAAAAAATTGTCTCTAAGTTCTAAATTTTCTGAATATTCCTCTTATCATTATATTCTGAATTTAATAAATATGCAAGTATAGTTTTGCAATTTTTTAAAAAATATACCCATTAGCAGTTATTATCCATCTGTTAATAAACCTATTTCTTTCTGGGCAGCCTTTCCTTAAGGGAATCCAAAAGGCTTCGCTGCTTTAATTCCACATATGTGGAAGTCTGAGAATCGGGAACTAAAATAATCCCCAGTTTTTTCGGAGAGGATTCCAGGTTAATGCGATACTTTACTTTTTTCCCATTGACCTTTTCTACCCACAGGGTAAAATGCTTCTCTTCAGACTGTATGCAGCGGTTCAAATCGCTGCGGTCTTCCATAATACAATCATTTATCCTCATAATAACATCCCCGCTGCTTAAACCGGCCTTATGGCCAGGATAACCAGGCAGTGTGTCTAAAATTTTAATGCCTTTTTCCGGTGGAACAAATATTGGTTCCTTGGAGAATTCTTCCCTGTTTCCTTTGATAATTAAATACTCATGGCCCAGGGGGGCAAAAATAACTGCTAAAAACATTAATTCTACCCGGTAGTATGCCAAAATAGCCAGTCCCAACAGAAGGAGGCTGTAACCGCTTAAATTTTTGGCCGAGCGTAGAGTCTTTTCCCGGGGAAAGGAGGATATAGAAATATCGCCGTAACCCAATCCGGCAGCGATGGGAAGCATCATAAAAGCAGCCTTGACCCCTTCTTCTAAAATTTGAGAAGAACCTAATAAGGGCCACCATGTTGGCATTTCAAGGCCCTGCGGAAGCTGCTGCACCGCCTCAGGCACCAATATAGTAATTAAACCTACAATAGGCAGAGGCCAGAATTTTTGCAGGCTGAACCCCCCTACCACCTGGCCGGAATTATTTTTAATAAAGAGAGGGCTCACTCCTATATGTCCGCTTAAGGCAATGAGCAGGCTTTCCGTCAGATGCAGGATGCCAATCAAGGCCATCAAGCCGGGAACGTTTATGTTTATTAACCCCTCTAAAAAAATATTATTGGGAAGAATCGGGGAAAGGCCTTTAGATACCATACTCAAAAGTCCAATAATCCCCCCGGCATAAGCAAAACAGATATAGCGAGGATTTATAAACATAAATAAAATAGCCAATGGCCACAGATATATAATTCCTACCTGATCCAACGAAATGCCCACAATAATCAGCATGACACTGGCCAATATCCCTCCTAAAATACCAAAGCCTGCCGAAACTAATGTTTGGCGCAGTATACTGTTTTTAGGCACCCCGAACATTTTAACCTCCATGCCAACAGTTTTCTTATATTGAAAAACTACCAGTAAAACCACCAACCAGAATATAAAATTCCCAAATGTGTACAAAAAACTATTAGAAAGCATGCCAAGCATCTCTATTACAGTATTCATCCAAAGGCCACGACCTCTCCACTTGAATTTAATAACTCTTGTAAATGTATATACCTGAAAAATACAGCCTTATGGCTCCGGAACAGTTTCCGCCAAACCTTGAATATACTCTATAGCGGTGTTCAACTGTGTATCCAAACCTGCCAGCTCTTTTTCCACTTTTTCATAGAGTACTCTTAAGGTGGTGCTTTCCAGTATTCCACTGGGGCCTAAATTATTAGCTTTTTGAAAAACTTTTAAATTCTCAACAGTTTTTTCATCAAAATACCCTTCCATCTCAAAATTATAGCCTAAGCCTTCCAGCATTTTTTGAAAAATTTTAACATCATCTCCATAGTTTCCAAAAGAGAGCTCCCTGGTAAAAGGAAAACGATAATAGTTAAATATCTCGGGGAGCTCAACATAAATATCCGGCTCCAGTCCAACGCTGTGAATATCCCTGTGCTCAGGAGTGAGATATTTAGCTACGGTTAACCGCAAACCCACATCTTCGCCATAAAAGTTTTCAATAGTCTGCACCGTTGATTTACCGTAGGTATTAACTCCAACCAGCACAGCAGCATCAGTATCCTGAAGCGCTCCAGCAATAATCTCAGATGCACTGGCTGAATACGCATTAACCAGCACCACTATTTCGTATTCTTTGGCCCGGGCTGAAGAATAGTAAGACCTGATCACTTCTCCCTCGGAATTCACCATAAAGGTTATGGGTCCCTGTGGGACTAATAGTTCTCCCAGTTCAACCGCCCCCTGCAGTACTCCACCAGGATTATTCCTTAAGTCCAGGATCAACCCCTGAATATCTTCATCCTCCAGCTTTTCCAGTTCATACTTGAAATTGTAACCGGTATGTTCATCAAAATTGGTAACCTGTATATAACCTATATCACCTTCCAGGATTTTAGAACTCACCGTATCCAATACTATATTTTCTCTTTTAACTTCAAATTCAAAGAATTCACTGAATCCCTCTCTTTTTATGGTGAGATTAACCTGGGTATTTTCCGGCCCTCTAATTCTACTTATAGCCTCCACCAGAGAAACCCCCTCCAGGCTTTCCCCGTCCACCGCCAATATTTGATCCCCGGAGACCAGCCCCACCTTTTCCCCCGGGCTTCCCTTTATGGGAGCAATTACCGTTATTCGGTCATTTACTACCGAAACCTCTATGCCAATCCCGCTGAAAGAACCTGATATTTTAATATGAATGTTTTCCAGCTCTTCCTCATCTAAAAAATAAGTCTGCGGGTCCCCCAAGGACCCAACCATTCCTTGGATGGCTCCTTTAAGCAGCTGCTCAGGTGGAACCTTTTCAATATACCGGCTGATCAGGGATTGGTATACTTTTAAAAATAATTCCAATTCCTCCGGATAAGAATTATCCCTTTCAGCTTGAACTTCCTCTTCTCCAGGCAAGAGCTCTTCCAGTAGAGCAGAATCTTGGCCAGAAAAATGTTTACTGGTAAAATGATACGTTGCTATGTTACTGACAAAAACCAGCATACATAGCAACGCAATCATAATTTTTTTATCTCTCATTTCTTAAAATAACACCAACTTTCCAGAATATGAATGCTTTAAAACCAGCTTATCTCTATTAAAAATTATAACATATTAAATAAATATTAAATAATAATTTTAATAAACACTTTTTTTAATATCTACTCCTCTTAAATCCTGCAGAATTTTTCTGCTACTGTAGCTATAATGAATAATTTGTGAATTACTTTCATGTATTATCTGAACAATAATTTGTAAAGATTAATCCGCCATAACATTAGCCCCTTTCTATATTCGAAAGGGGCTGTCATATGTATTCTTTCTAATTTTTTTTGCATTAATCATGACTGTTATTAGTTACTTGCCATTGGCTTAAACCCTTGAAGCTAGAACCGTTGATTAATAATAATTAAGAGGATTTACCCTTGTCCCGTTTACCCACACCTCAAAATGAAGATGAGGCCCGGTACTGGAACCGGTGGAACCCACAATGGCCAGTGACTGTCCCCGGCTAACCTGCTGGCCGTTGGAAACATGAAGGGCGTGAGCGTGAGCGTAAACAGTAGTTAACCCTCCTCCATGATCAATGATTACACAATTTCCATAGCCGCCGTAATACCTTGCTAAAATAACAGTACCGCTTTCCGCTGCCACAATGTTAACGGGACTCCCATTATAGTGGGAACTTCCCGGCCAGCGGCTGTGGGGAATACCTATATCAATTCCACCGTGGAAAGAACCCGCCTGCCTGGTAATAGGATCAACCCGATATCCAAATGGGGAGGTAATCCAACCTCTTCCGTACTCAGGAACCGGCCAGGATAGCTGACCAGTGGGAGCTGCCTGCTGCCTTCTTGCCTCATCCTGCATCTGCCTGATTAATTGTTCAATCTGCTTTGATTCGGCCTCCAGATCCCTAATCGCTTTTTCCTGAGCGTCAATAGCCTGCCTCACCTGGGAAAGCAGGGCATTCCTTTCCCTGGACTGCCGGTCAATTTGTTCCTGCTTGTCCAACTGAGATCTTTTTAACCCAAGCAGTGTCTGTCTGAAACCTTCCAGTTCATCCTTCTGAAACTTTAGTTCCGCCCTCTGGATTTCAAGTTTTTCCCTCTCCTGATTAATCTGGTTAAACAGACTTACATCACTGTCTAAGATACTCTTCATATAATTAAAGCGGGTTAGAAAATCATTAAATCCTGATGATGTAAAGAGTACCTCCAGATAGCTTAGGGAACCGTTTTCATAGATTGCCCTGATTCTTGTTTTTACCAGCTCATCCTGTTCCTCCAGCCAGGCCAACACCTCTGCAATCTCTTTTTCTTTTTCCTCTATTTCCATTTCTTTTACTAAAATCTGCTCTTCGATATTATTGATGTCATTATTTATCTTTGCTAATTCTTCTTTCGCCTGCTTAAGCTGATAGTCAATTTCATTAATTTCTGACAGCAGTCTATCTTCCTGGGACTTATACTCTTTCAGTTCACCCTGTTTATTGCTTATTTCACCCCGCACATCCTTCAATTCATCCTGTTTTTCACCTATGGTACCCGCAAAGGCTGTTGCTGTAAGGGAAAAACAAAAAAGTAATACCAGTAAAATATGAATTGCTTTTTTTTCCTTTTTTCCTTGCAAGATCATCCCCCCGTCGCTATACTTTTAAAAATTTCCTAAGGGAAAAACTGCTTCCCAGCACTCCCAATCCAATCCCCAGTATAAAAAGAGTCTGAAGCAAAAAATTAAATACATCCATCACCGGCATTAGACTTAAAAAAGGTATATTTATGGCCACCCATTCCACTATATACCGATAACCGTAAAACAATCCCACTACCGGCACCAGGGACCCTATAACCCCCAACACCAGCCCTTCAATCACAAAGGGCCAGCGAATAAACCAGTCTGTGGCACCCACAGTTTTCATAATTGTAATTTCCTGTTTTCGTGTAAACACCGTCAGCTTAATAGTATTGGCAATTAAAAACGTGGCAGAGACAGCCAGCCCAATCATGAAGGCAACTCCAACCCAGTTTAGTATACGGGTAATGGAAAACAGCTTCTCTAAAACTTCACTGCCGTAATCCACCCTGACTACTCCCGAAAGCCCTTCTATTTCTCCGGCCAATTTCGGCACATCTTCAGGAACAACAGTTTTAACTTCAAAAGAATCCCATAAGGGGTTATTGCCTTGATTTTCATAACCCTCCAACAGATGGCTCTGTTCCCCCATCTGAATTCTGAGCCTTTCCAGTGCTTCCTCTCTGGAAACAAAGGTCACCTCCTGGATTCCTTCAAAACCCTTAATTTTTGTATGCAGCTGATCAACTTGTGTCCTGGGTAAGTCTTCATCTAAAACCACCACCACTTCAATTTGCGATTTAATATCTGAGGACAAGAAATCGATATTGTAGTTCAACAGCATAAAACTCCCTAATAAGAAAAGGGTAATAATTACGACTCCCACCGAGGCCAGACTCATCCAAGTGTTTCGAAAAATACTTCGTAACGCTTCTAAAATAAAATAACCCCATGTTCTAGGCTTCATTTCGATAAGCCCCCTTCAGCTGATCCCTGACAATCATGCCTCCCTCAACTTCCACCACTCTCTTACGCAGGCGGTCTACAATTTCCTGGTCATGGGTACCCATAACAATTGTAGAACCCCTCAAGTTAATTACCCTGAGCAGGTTAACAATATCTTTAGAGGTTTCGGGATCTAAATTTCCCGTAGGTTCATCTGCTAAAATTATAGCCGGCTGATTAACAATAGCCCTGGCCAAGGACACCCGCTGCTGTTCCCCACCAGAAAGCTCCGTAGGTTTAACTTTAAATTTTTCCCCTAAGCCCACCAATGCCAGAGACTCCAGAACTCTTTTTTTTATTTCCCTACCTGGTGTTTCTATTACTCTGAGGGCAAAGGCCACATTTTCATAAACAGTTCTATCGGTTAAAAGCCTGTAATCTTGAAATACTAAACCTATATTCCTTCGGAAATAAGGAACTCTACTTTTTTTTAATTTAACTACGTCTCTTCCCAGAACTCTGATGCTGCCGTTGGTAGGTAAAAGCTCCCTATACAATAATTTTAAAATTGTCGTCTTGCCGGCTCCACTTGGCCCTACCAAAAAAACAAACTCTCCTTTTTCAATAGTTAAACTAATGTTTTTAAGAGCTTCCAGTCCATTGGGATATCTTTTTGTCACATTATTCAATTGGATCATTTATGTTATACACTCCTAGAATGCTAAGATACTTCGACTTACCTATTCGACAAATTATTTATAATTCCTTTATAAATTACTATTTTTAACAAAAAAGTTATTGTTTTTGTATAAAAAAAACCAATCTCGCCAAAAGAGATTGGGATTAATAACTTATAACTATTTTATTCCTTGCATTATGTATTCTGTAGTATGTTTTTGTTATCTTTTGTTAAGAAGTTCCTGCGCTGCCTTTACAATGTTTTTAGAAGTCAATCCATACTTCTCCAGCAGTAATTCCGGGGAGCCGGATTCTCCAAAGGTATCCCTAACCCCCACTCTTTTTACGGGAACCGGACAGTTTTCCGCAGTAACCTCCGAAACGGCTCCACCCAGGCCGCCAATAATGCTGTGCTCCTCTGCCGTTATAATGCCGCCGGTTTCCTGAGCTGCCCTGATAATAATTTCCTCGTCTAAGGGTTTCAAAGTGGGAAGATTGATTACCCTGGCTTTTACCCCCTGCTGCAGCAGGGTTTCAGCAGCTTCCAGGGCGATGCTTACCATAATTCCTATGGCAATAATCGTAATGTCTGAACCATCTTTAATAATTTTTCCTTTTCCTATTACAAAAGGTTCCTCCTCAGAAAACAATACCGGAACCCCCATACGGCCTAATCTTACATAAACCGGCCCATTCAACTCCACCGCCGCCTCTACTGCCTTTTTAGTTTCCGGACCATCTGCCGGCACTATTACAGTCATGTTGGGCATAACCCTCATAATGGCAATATCTTCAACAGACTGATGCGAACTCCCGTCTTCGCCCACAGTAATCCCGGCATGAGTTGCTACAATTTTTACATTTAGGCCAGTGTAAGCAATGGAATTCCTTACTTGATCGTATGCTCTACCTGCAGCAAAAACAGCAAAAGTACTGGCAAAGGGGAGCAACCCCGCGGCGGCAAAACCTGCTGCTGTCCCCATCATATCTGCCTCCGCCACTCCCATGTTGAAAAATCTCTGGGGGAAAACTTCTTTAAAATCAGCAGTTTTAGTTGACTTGGATAAATCGGCATCCAGGACCACAATAGATGAGTTCTTTTTTCCCAATTCTACTAATACTTCTCCATAAGCATCACGGGTGGCAATTTTTTGCTTCATATCCGCCTGACCCTCCTTCTAATTCACTGAGAGCTTTCTCCAACTGTTCCTTATCAGGAGCTTTCCCATGCCAGTCCACCATATTTTCCATAAAAGATACCCCCCTGCCTTTAATCGTACGGCAAACCACCATAGTGGGCTTTTCTTTTACAGTCAATGCTTCCTGACAGGCCTCCCATATTTGCTTTAAATCATGTCCGTCTATTTCAATTACCTCCCACCCAAAAGCTTCCCATTTTTCCTTAAAAGATAGGGGGGACTTTATCTCCGCACAAGGGCCGTCAATCTGAAGCCCGTTATAGTCCAGAAAAGCAGTTAAATTATCCAATTTATAATGAGCTGCAGTCATAGCTGCTTCCCAAACCTGTCCCTCCTGGCATTCTCCATCCCCCAGCAGCACAAACACCCGGTAGTCCTTTCCCATCACCCGGGCTGCCAGGGCCATGCCATTGGCGGCAGAAAGGCCCTGTCCTAAAGAACCGGTAGACATCTCTACCCCCGGCACCCTTTTCATGTCCGGATGTCCCTGAAGGAAAGAGTTAATTTTCCTTAACTTCCAAAGCTCCTCCTGGGGAAAAAATCCTTTTTCCGCCAGAGCTGCGTACAGGGCTGGAGCACCATGGCCTTTGCTCAATACAAAACGATCCCGGTCGGGATCCCGAGGATTATCCGGATCAACCTTCAAAACCTTGAAATACAGAACTGTTAAAATGTCCGCCGCAGAAAGAGAGCCTCCAGGATGGCCTGAGCCGGCTTCACCAATCATGCGAAGGATGTTTTTTCTTAAAATAACGGCTTTCTTTGCTAAATAATTAAAATCTACCTGATTTGTATTAGCCATTTTACACCTCCTACTGATTATGTATGATGCATTTTTTATAAATTTATTGGACAATTATCATGATATTGAAAAACCTTCATTATTAGAGAGCAAAAATAATTATACTATCTCAATTACGGTAGGCATCAATACCGCTGAAAACCCTCCCCCAGCACTTCGTGAACATTACTAACAATGACAAAGGAACCGGGATCTATATGCCAAACAATCTTTTTTAAACTGGTAACCTCCGCCTGGGAAACCACACAGAGCAGGATCTCCTTTTCCTGGCCAGTAAAGCCCCCCTGCCCTTTTAAAATTGTATATCCCCGGTCCAATTCTGTTTGAATAGCCTGGCCAATCTCCGGACCACTTTCAGAAATAATATAGCAGGCCTTGGCAAAACCCAGGCCCTCCTGAACCAGGTCGATTACTTTGCTGGTCACAAACAGGGAAATAAGAGCGTACATTGCCAACTCTGCACTAAATACCAGCCCGGCCAGAGCAATAATAACAAAGTCGATACCCAAAAGGCTTTGACCAGTTGATAAACCAATTGAATAATTTAAAAGCTGTGCAGCCAGAGCTGTCCCTCCTGTAGAACCCCCAACTCTGAAAACAATCCCTAAGCCTATACCCAAAAGGATTCCACCATAAATAGAGGCCAACAGAAGATCTGTCGTTAAAACCGGGAGAAAACTTAAAGCCTCCACCAAAACAGGTAAAAACAAGGAACCCGCAAGGCTTCTGATTACAAACTTCATGCCTAAGTACTTCCAGGCAGCAATAAAAAGCGGTACATTGGAAAAAAGTATAGTCAAGCCTACAGGGATATTAAAGGCATGAAAAATAATAATACCTAATCCGCTGACCCCCCCGGAAGCAATTATGTTAGGAATCAAGAACATGTTCAACCCAAGGGTCATAATAAGAGACCCAATCAGGGCTCCCATTATCGGCCATAACGCTTTTAAAATCACCTGAAGAATTTTTTTTGCTTTTTCCACTAAATACTTCCCCTAATTGATTATTTGTAAGGGGCATCTGCCGTCTAAGGTAACGGCTTACTATTTTACGGATTCTCTGTCCGATGCCTTCTGTCTTAAATAATGGTCGATAAAAAAATCAATTTCCCCGTCCATTACCGCCTGCACATTCCCTAGTTCAGCGTTGGTTCTATGATCTTTTACTAGACAATAGGGGTTAAATGTATAGGAACGGATTTGGCTGCCCCAGGAAATCTCCTTCTGCTCTCCTCGAATTTCCTCCAGCTGCTGCTCCCGTTCATTTTGATAGAGGGAAGCCAGCTTAGCTCTCAGGATTTTCATGGCCTGTTCTCTGTTAAAATGCTGTGAACGTTCGTTCTGGCACTGGGCCACAATACCTGTTGGAATATGAGTAATGCGCACCGCCGAATCAGTTTTATTAACATGCTGACCACCGGCACCTTTGGCCCGAAAGGTTTCTATCCGTAAATCCTCCTGATTAATCTCAACCTCGCCGCTTTCTTCTTTTACCTCCGGCATAACATCTACCGATGCAAAAGATGTATGTCTGCGGCCGGAGCTGTCAAAAGGAGATATCCGCACCAGGCGGTGCACTCCCTTTTCTGACTTTAAATAACCGTATACATCTTTGCCGGTCACAGAAAAAGTAACGCTTTTTAGCCCTGCTTCATCTCCCATAAGCATATCTAAAATCTCTACCCGATAACCTTTTTTTTCAGACCAGCGGGTATACATACGAAAAAGCATTTCCACCCAATCCTGGGATTCAGTACCTCCAGCCCCAGGATGAAGGGCTAAGATGGCATTATGGTCATCATATTTCTGATTTAACAGCATGGAAAGAAATAAGGAATCCAACTTCTCCTCAGCCTGGAGCAAAATCTTTGTAATATCCTCCTCCAAAGATTGGTCATCTTCCTCTTCCCGGAGAATCATCATTACCTCTACCTCTTCCAAAATATTCTCCAGAGTTTTTACCCGGTCCACAGAAAATTTTAAAGTGTTTAATTCATCTATAACCTGCTGAGCCTTTTCATTGTTGTCCCAGAATCCCGGTAAAGACATTTTGTCTTCTATCTTACTTATTTTTTGCTCTTTATTGATCAGGTCAAAGAGAAGCCCTCATTTCTTCAAGCTTTTCCTTCAATAAGACTGACTTTGCCTTAATTTCTCCATAATCCACCAGCTAAATCCCTCCTCTACTTATCATCTAAACCCCTTAAGTTATTAGCTGCCGCAGCACTTTTTATATTTTTTCCCGCTACCGCAGGGACAGGGCTGATTCCTTCCGATTTTTTCTGCCTTGACCGGCTCTTTCTTTTTACGTTCCGAACCAGAAGCATTTCCAGAGGAAATCTCCTGGGTTATCTCTGGCGGTTTATTCTCCATGTTGGAAACTACCTGAACCCGGAACAGCAGTCGGACCACATCCTCCTGCAGACTTTTAATCATGTTATCAAACATCTCATAACTTTCAAATTTATATTCAATTAAAGGGTTTCTCTGTCCATAAGCCCTAAGGCCGATTCCCTGCTTTAAATCATCCATGGCATCAATATGCTGCATCCACTTGCTGTCCACCATGCGCAGGAGAATAACCCTCTCCAGGTCTCTCATCATTTCCGAACCCAGTTCTTCTTCTCTCTTCTGATAAGCCTTATATGTTCTCTGCTGCAGCAGTTCACGGATTTCCTCCCGGTCAAGGTCTGCCAGGTCTTCTTCTGTCAGGGGAGTTAAGGGATCAAAAATGTTGTTGGCATAGTCTAACAACCCTTTCATATCCCACTCCTCCGGATAAACCTTTTCATTGGTATACAGATCCAAGCAAGCCTCTATAATGGATTCCACCATTTCCAAGATGCTGTCCTGGAGATTTTTCCCTTCCAGTATTTTGCGCCGTTGCGAATAAATTAATTCCCGCTGCTGGTTCATAACTTCATCATATTCTAGAACATGGCGCCGAATATCGAAGTTTCTACCCTCTACCCTTTTTTGGGCTGATTCAATGGCTTTGCTAATCATGGAGTGTTCAATGGGCATATCCTCTTCCATCCCCAGCTTATCCATAATGCCCTTAACATTATCCGACCCAAAAATCCTCATCAGGTCATCCTCCAGGGAAATGAAAAACTGTGAGGATCCCGGATCCCCCTGGCGCCCGGAACGGCCTCGAAGCTGGTTGTCAATTCGCCGGCTCTCGTGCCTTTCCGTACCCAATACATGGAGGCCCCCCAGGGCAGTAACTCCTTCCTCCAAAACAATGTCCGTTCCCCTTCCGGCCATATTGGTAGAGATAGTAACTGCCCCTTTCTCTCCTGCCCGTGTGATAATTTCTGCCTCCTGTTCATGATGCTTGGCGTTGAGGACCTTGTGGGGAACCCCCTTTTTTTTCAGCATATCACTGAGTTTTTCCGATTTCTCAATATGAATGGTTCCCACCAAACAAGGTTGGCCTAAATTATGACGGCGCTGTATCTCCTCCACCACCGCCTTGTATTTGTATTCTTGTGTCTTGTATATAACGTCTGGAAGATCTTCTCTGATCATGGGCATATTGGTGGGGATAATCACCACATCCAAACCATAAATCTTAGTGAATTCCTCCTCCTCTGTAGCCGCTGTCCCGGTCATCCCCGCCAGCTTATCATACATTCGAAAATAGTTCTGAAACGTAATGGTAGCCAGGGTCTGACTTTCCTTAGCCACCTTAACCCGCTCTTTAGCTTCAATAGCCTGATGAAGCCCGTTGCTGTAGCGCCGCCCATACATGGGCCGCCCACGAAACTCATCTATGATAATAACTTCCCCATCTTTTACAATATAATCCCTGTCCCTCTTCATCAAGGCATGGGCTTTCAATGCCTGGTTCAAATAATGGGAAAGCTCCATATGAACATCATCATATAAGTTCTCCACTCCTAAAATTTGTTCCGCATGGGCAACCCCCTCCTCAGTGAGGATAACTGTATGGGCCTTTTCATCCACCGTGTAATCTTCATCCTTTTTTAGCCGGGGAACAAATTTTGAAAACTTTTGATACATGTCCGTAGACTGTTGAGATGGCCCGGAGATAATCAGGGGCGTTCTGGCCTCGTCCACTAAGATACTGTCCACCTCATCCACAATGGCATAGTTCAGTTCCCGCTGAACCAGATTCTCGTAGGTAACAGCCATATTGTCCCGCAGAAAGTCAAAACCGAACTCATTGTTGGTGCCGTAGATAATATCTGCAGCGTAAGATTCCCTGCGTTGAGCAGGGGTAAGCCCATGGACGATCAGTCCCACCTTAAGTCCCAAAAAATCATAAATCCTGCCCATCCATTCACTATCCCTTTGAGCCAGGTAATCATTTACTGTAACGATGTGCACTCCCTTACCCGTTAAGGCGTTTAAATAAGCGGGTAGAGTTGCAACCAGTGTCTTTCCTTCCCCGGTTTTCATTTCTGCAATCCTGCCCTGGTGCAGCACAATGCCCCCCAGGACCTGAACATCAAAAGGCCTCATTCCCAAGGTTCTTTTGGCGGCCTCCCTGGCCACAGCAAAAGCCTCTGGAAGCAGGTCCTCCAGGGTTGCTCCCCCCTGCAGCCGCTCCTTGAATATCTTGGTCTTATCTTTGAGCTGTGAATCAGAAAGCAGAGAAATCTCCGGTTCAAAAGAATTCACTTGATCCACTGTTTTCCTTAATTTCTTTATCTGTCCCTCGTTACTGTTTCCCAAAAGCTTACTAATAAAATTTAGCAATACAGACCCCTCCCTGATTGGGATAATAATTAATGCTTATATAGTTAAAAGGAACCTCTTTGGGTTCCCTTTGATTTGACTTTTATGAAAGTCCCCTAAATTATTTTACCATTAATTGTTTTTAAAAACAAGACCGCTGTCCTCCTGCATAGCATTTTGAACCAAGAGCATTACCCCCAGCAAAATCACGATATCCCCAAGGCTTATCACCATGGTTAAAGGATAAGGAGGCGGCAGAGGTATTACATCCGAGAGCCAGGCAAACTTTGTGCCTTCATTCATCAATATGTGAGTCCCGGTTTCGGTCAGTGTCAATCCTGCAGAGTTCAGCGCCGAAGAAGAAACCGGCATTTTCCCCCCGTTGGCAGCGATAGCCAAAAAGTTGGCAAAAGAACCCACACCTATAGCTTTAAATTCAATATACTGCCAGCTCTGCCATATACCTAAAAAAAGCACTCCATAGGCTGCTATCTGAATAATCCCGCCATTTATGAAAAAAAAGTCTATGCTTCTAGACAAAAAAATGGTTGCATAACGCATGGCCATGGCCAATATTACCAGGTTCAACCCCTTTAGATTCAGATTCAAAAGATTCTTAAGTCTGCCGCCCCTGAGCCAGCCCATTACTAGTGCCAGGATAACCCCTTCCAGAATCATTATTCCAGCCCTCCCCTTTCCATAAGCCCCACGAAAACTTCTACCACCTGGGAGTCAAACTGGGCTCCGGCACAGCGCTGCAGTTCCTTCAGGGCCTCTTCTTTAGTTAAAGCCTTCCGGTATACTCTTTCCGTGGTCATAGCATCGAAGGAATCAGCTACCCCTACAATCCTTGCCCCCATTGGAATTTCATCCCCCTTCTTACCTAGAGGGTATCCACCTCCATCAATCCGTTCATGATGAAAATGGATCACATCCACCAAATCTGAAATTAATCGCACCTCTTTAATAATTTCGGCCCCGATAGCAGGGTGTTCTTGAATGGCCACCAGTTCCTCCGCCAGCAGACGGTCCGGTTTGTTCAAAATAGATTCACTGACTCCCACCTTTCCCACATCATGAAGCAAAGCCACATACTCCAGCTTTTCCAGATAATCATCCGGAAGCTTCATAGCCCTGCCGATAGCCACTGAATATTTTGCCACCCTTTCCGAGTGTCCGTGGGTGTAATGATCCTTGGCATCTATGGCCTTGGTAAGAGCCTTTATGGTGCTCAGGTAGGTCAGCCTCATATCCATATACTGCAGAAAGGTGTAGCGGGCCAAAAGCAGGGGGATTAATAAAAGAAGCACACCAGCGATGCCAATTTGTAAATATACTACGGAAATAACTATGCCTAAAGGCGCCAAGGCAACGTAATTTGGAATCGCCCATCGGAAGTTCACTAACCACATACCCCACATGGAAACTCCTTGAGAAATGGACATAACCACAATAATAGCTCCAGCATTTATGAGAAAATAAACAATACAAGCAACTATTACAGGTAAAATATCCCCAGGAAAATTTAACACCCCGGGCACTCCTCCTAAATAACCATAGGCAATTCCAGCCACCCCAGCAGCCAGAGCTACCTGTGAACCATTAAACAACGTACGATAATAATAATTTTTAAAAGATATAATATCTTTATAGGTGCAAATCCCAAAAAAGGCAACCCAGGCAGCGACTTCTAGGCCAAATATTAAAATAGCTGCTAAGGTAAATGCCAAACTTACAGATACAAAACTCTCTCCTTTAGGTAATTGCACTGCCAAATGTTCAGAGGCAATATTTAGAGCAGCAAAAAAAAGAAAACCTACAACAATCGACGGGCTCCATTCCGGCTGAAAAAAATATAAAAAAGCAACTCCAGAAACTATTACAGCAATTATATAAATTTTAAGAATAAAAGGTTGCTCCCGAAATGACATGAAGAGTTCTCCTCGTATAAAAAAAAGGCCGACCAGTTATGCTTATATTACCAACCCCACTTAAAGTTAGCACCGCCAGCCAGTAACAAACCTGACACCGCCAAAAGTACACGAATCACTCTTGCCATTTTAATAATTCCTCCCTCACGGTTACTCTACCCACTCCGCTAATTGTTGGGCAGGAAAACCGCTCCGCTCGGAAAGAACACTTCATTATTTCTTCGTTATGGTATGGTCGGCCCATTTTTTCTATTAATTTGTCTTAAAACCTAAACCTTTCGGTTGAGAGCGTTTAAAGTAGCCCTCACCACGGCATCTTTATCATCACCCTTTATAAATGCACATCCCACCAAGCTTTCTTCATCGAAGTTCTGGTTAATCATGCTCAGGGAAACCATCATTATCTTATGCTGGTTAATATTAAAAGACATAACTTCTTCCGGCGTAAAAATTACTTTATCTTTCAGCAGCAGCTGCACGGCCTTCAGAGTAGCTTCAGCTACCAGACGGATGTAGTTGGACTTGGTGTAAGGGCCTTCAGTATAACCCTCAAAAATCTCAGAATTGTGGGATAAACATACCTTGACTTTGGCTTTTTGCCCATTCTGATTGAAAGAAATTCCACAAAATTTCAGCCGCTTCGGCACAATACTGTTAAACCCGTTATCCACACGAACCACACTGACCTTCTTATAATCCAGCTTCAGGTTGTATTCCGCATGAACCAAAGATTCTATATCCCGAACAATTTGTTTGGGAGATCGTCTGTCCCGGGCCAGTACATGGACCTGCTCAATTAAGCCATCTTCACTAGTAACAATATTTGAGGAGATAACATCGTCAATCTGTTCTATCAGCTTTCGACATTCCTCCGGTTTCCATTCCTTTTTTCCTTCCATAAGCTAAGGTCTCCTATATAAAGACAATTTTTTCTATGGCTAATATTCTATTAAATAAGAGTAAATTCCTGCCTATACATGAAAATATCTCTAATTTTTTAGTTCTTTTATAATTTCATTAGCTAGAGCCCAGAGGCCTCCGGATATCAAGGAATGCCCCCCCAGCAGCACCGGCACCGTTGATTCTACAGCCCGCCGGGTAAACTCCCGGGCAAAGGGATCCTGAAGCTTTTCATACATTCCCAGGTCGGAGTAAAAACGATCCGTCTCTGTCAGGTCCAGCTTAAAATGAGCGAAAAGAACCCGGCTGTCAATCAAAGCACAGGCGGCAGTTCGTTCTATATATTCAAAAAATTTATCTATGCCCACCTCTTCTACAAAAAACCCCATCAGAGCTACAACTTCCCCCTGGTCCATGCGGCCTAGAGCTTTCATTCCCCTCTCTTCAGAAAAAATCCGCAGCCGGCATTTTAAATTAGTATTTATATGAGCTATGATGTGAGCCCCTACTCTGCCCATCAGCACAATATCTTCATAATAACCCGCCAATATTTTTTTTGCCTTAAAAATTCGGTCCAAATCTAAATCCAGGTTCCCAATTACCTCCCTGGTTCTCTCCCCGGTATAAGAGCTTGCCGCCAAAAGCAGTATATCCATAGGTGTATCCAGGTCAAATACGATTCCCAGGGAAAGAGGCATTAACTCCAAATCAAAATCTGCTTCATCCCGTAATACATTAGCCAGCATATTATCCATGGGAGGCAGATTTATATGGTTTATCATAGAAGCAGGCCTAAAAGCCACCAGGTCCGCAGACTGAGAATTGTTAGACAGGAGTACTTTTGGACGAGACAGTAGAATTTTGCAGATTTCCCTCAGTTCCTCCGGTTGAATCAGTGGAATGCTGGCACCGCCAAAATAGAAAACATTTTCCATGGAATATTCATTGATGAATTTCTGAAGCATTGTACCAAAATGAAAATTATCTTCATTATTTTCTATGACCTCAACCCCCAGGGATGCAGCATCCCTGGCCAAATCACTATAATTGGTAGAAAGAAATATTTTATCAATTTCCCTTACCTTTTTCATTTTCTCAAGGTTGTCCAAAAGAATAGCATTTCGAACCTCAAACATCAGCTTTTCCGGAACACTCTGGGGGTTCCCTCCTTCAAAAATAACGGCCTTAACTTTTTCGCCCATGGGTTCACATCCCTTTCTAACTAAAAATACTCCAAAATCATCACCCCAGGTTCCCCTAAGGTTATCAAAAAAGTTCACTTCTCTAAATTCCACAAAACCAAAAAAAACCCTTCCATTTATCATAATACATCAAAACAATTTAAAAAATAAAATAGATAAATAGTCATTATTATAGCTTTTACATCTATTGATAAAAGAGGTATTTATCAGCAGCACAGCCCAAGAAAAAAAGGGCTGCCCCGAGAATAACTCTGGAACAACCCTTCCTAATTTTATATTTAATTTTTAAAAAACAGCAAAAACTTTACTGTTTAATTTAATATCCCTTTTTTACTACTAAAACACTGGAAAATAATATTCCTTCCTTAGAGCCGGGCCTACCTGCGGCAGAAACCTCAAGATATTTCCGGTTCAATTAATCCATAATCACCATCTTTGCGGCGATAAATCACGCTTACCGCCTCCACGTCCGCATCAAAAAATAAAAAGAAATCATGATCCAATAAATTCATCTGCAGGATGGCCTCTTCCACTGTCATAGGCTTCATGGCAAAACGCTTCACCCTTACCACCTTAGGCTCATCTTCCAATAATACACTTTCTTCAGGATCAGCTTTAATCATTCTCTTTACGGATTTCTGTCGTAAATTACGGTTCATCTTGGTTTTGTACTTTTCCACTTGTTTTTCTAATTTTTCCACTACCTGATCAATAGAAGCATACATGTCCGGGGTAGATTCTTCCCCCCTTAAAATCATACCATTTAGCATAATGGTCACTTCAATAATATTATTTTCCCTGGTTACGCTGAGGCACACCTGCGCTTCGGTTTCGGTATCAAAAAACTTATCTAGTTTACCGATTCGTTTCTCCACATATTGTCCTAAAGCGTCAGTGACTTCAATATTCTTTCCGCGTAAATTTATTTTCACAAGCCTCACTCCTTTCAGGGTCTCATAATACATATACTATTCCCTTTTCAGGCAAAAAAATCCTACCTAAAAACCTATAATTATTGTTAAGTTAAATTAAAAAGAAACCCCTTAATATTTATGGAATTTCAATATTGTTTAGACTTTTTTTCTGAGTTCTCCTTAATCACTAAGTTACCCCATATTATTTGTCAAATCAAAAGCAGCGTTACCTTCCAATCACAGCTGCATACAGATACTTCGCTCCTCCCTGCCTTAAAACCCCGGCAGCCTCATTTATGGTAGCCCCCGAGGTAAAAATATCGTCTACCACCAGCAGACATTTTAACTGAGAGGCTTCTCCCTCTACCAGACAAAAAGCCCCCTGCAAATTAGATATCCGCTCCCTTCTACCCAACCGGGCCTGACTTTCCGTGTCCTTTACTCTAGACAAGACCTTCATAAGGGGAAGGTTCAAATGAGAGGCAATCTTTTCTGACAATAGTTCCGCTTGATTAAACCCCCGCTGCTCCTTTCGAGTGATATGCAGGGGGATGGGAACTACTCCACAGGGAACCCTCCATTGACCTGAATCAACCCGGGAGATAATCCCCTGAATCAGTAATGGGGCAAAGAACTCAGCCAACTCTTTTTTCTCCTGATATTTAAAAACCTGAATTAACCTCTTTAAGTTCCCAAGGTATGGGCCCAGGGCATACATACCGTCTATGTATAGTTTTCTATGACTGCACTCTGGACACTCTCCCTCACTTTCATAGAAATAAGCGCAATAGGGACAAATACCGGGTTTCAAAGAAATGCTTTCCAGGCAGGAAACACACAAAAATTCCCCCCTGCCAATCAACTTTCGGCAGAGGCAGCAGCGGGGAGGATAAAGATAGTCCAGCCAGGATTTAAAAAACCTCATGTTCAGCGCTAAGCCTTTCTCCCAATAGCGTATATCGCTGTTCAACCCGGTTATTCTTCAGGGCAATAGCCAGAGCCTTCCTGGTGCCTACCACCACTACTAATTTCCGGGCCCGGGTAATAGCAGTATATAACAGGTTTCTCTGTAAAAGCATAAAATGCTGAGTAATCAGGGGAAGAATAACGACCGGATACTCACTGCCCTGACTTTTATGTACTGAAATAGCATAAGAAAGCACCAGCTCTTCCAACTCATTAAAGTTGTACTGAACCTCCCTAGAGCCGATTACGTCCGGATAGGTAACCAGCAGTTCCCCTTCCTCAGAATTAATTGCAGATATTCTCCCAATATCTCCGTTATATACTTCTTTCTGATAATTGTTTTTAATCTGCATGACTTTATCCCCCAGGCGAAAGGCCTCTCCCCCGGACATTATTTCTTTTTTCCCCGAATTGGAGGGATTTAAAGACTTCTGCATAAGTTTGTTTAAGTTTTCTACCCCCACCAGTGTCCTGCGCATAGGGGTAATCACCTGAATGTCCTCCAAAGGGTCTAATTTTATATATTTAGAAATCCGGTACTTGCACAAGTCCAAAATAACCTGGTTGATTTTATCGGGATCCTCTTCTTGTATAAAATAAAAATCTTTATTTTTTTCATTAGTAACCGGAAATTCCCCCCGATTAATACGGTGAGCATTGACAATAATTAGACTTTCCCCGGCCTGTCTGAAAATTTTATCTAGCGTTACTACGGGAATAACTCCAGAACCAATCAGGCTCCGCAGGACATTGCCCGCCCCCACTGAGGGTAGTTGGTCCATATCCCCTACCAGCACCAGCTTGCTCCCCATGGGTAGAGCCTTTAACAGGTGGTACATAAGAAGGAGGTCCACCATGGAAACTTCATCCACTATTAACACCTGGGTTTTCAGTGGATTTTCCTCATTTCTCAAAAAACGAAACTCCCCCTCCTGGTGACTATACTCCAGCAGGCGATGTATGGTTTTCGCCTCCCTGCCGGAAGCCTCGGACATGCGACGAGCAGCACGTCCTGTGGGAGCCGAGAGCATTACCTTAAGATTATTTTTTTCAAAAAGGTCTATTAAAGCCTTAATAGTTGTAGTCTTTCCCGTTCCCGGACCTCCGGTTATAATTAGGACCCCTTCCTCCATAGCTTTGCCCAAGGCACTATGCTGCTTAGAGGTTAAGTTATATCCGCTGTCTATGGGAAGCATTTTACTTGGTTGATCCAGGCTTCGCTGCCAGGAAGTCAATTCTAAAATCCTTCTGGCTACTCCTTTTTCTGCATAATAAAAAGGAGCCAGATAAATTAGCTTCTGATTATCCTCCGGTTGTGACTGGATAAATACCTCTTTTTCTTTCACCAAGGTCTGAATCTGTTCTGCCACTAAAGGAATATCTACATCTCCCTGGGAAAACAGACCTTGAATATCTTGAAACACTTCCTCCTCAGGCAGGAAAACATGTCCCTGAGACGCTGCTCCCCACAATACAAACTTAACAGCAGCTTTGATGCGGTGGGAGGAACGGGGGTCCATTCCCAGCTTAAGGGCAATTTTATCAGCAGTTTTAAAGCCAATCCCCATTATCTCAGCCAACCGATAGGGATTTTCTTGAATACACTTCAAGGTATCCCTGCCATAATGCCGATAAATCTTTGCCGCCAGTCCCGGGGTAACTTCAAAAGCCTGAAGAAACATTATGACCTCCCTCATATCCTTCTGCTCTTCAAAACCCTGGGTAATCATCTCCACCTTCTTTTCACCGATGCCCTCCACCTGACATAAACGATCCGAATGTTTTTCGATTATCTCCAGAACCTCCTGTCCAAAACAGGCAACCAGGTTTTTGGCAGTTACGGGGCCGATTCCCTTGATACACCCGGAACCCAGGTATCTTTCAATCCCCTCCAGTGTTTTAGGTACTATACTCTGAAAGTTCTCCACCTTAAACTGTTTTCCAAATTTGGGATTAACTACCCACTGTCCCTCAAGCTTTAGAGATTCTCCCGGGGATAACGAGGGTAAAACACCCACTACCGTTACCGGTTGATTTTTGTTCAAGGGCATTAACTTAGCTACGGTGAAATCATTTTCTTCATTCCGATATGTAATCCTTTGAAGCGTACCCTCAATCACTGACAATTATAATCACAGCCTTTTATAAATCATATATTTCAAAATATTTACACTTCTTATTTACACTTCTATTGTAACGAAAGAACCTTGAAAGAACAAGTGTTTTGCGTAAAAAAAGGGGGGATACCCCCCCTTTTTTAGTAATAAACTGCGTTGGAAACTCCCCGGGATATTAATCTAGAAGATACTTTTTCCACAATATCTCCCCCTGTTGTCGCAAAGATATTTTTTGTTATGATTAAATCCATGGCATCCTCCACCTCCTGGGGAACCAGCGGTTCCACAGGATTGGCGATACTAAAAGTTACTGCTCTGCCCTCATCATTTCGAAAACTAAGCTGTAACGTTTTGACTTCCTCCAAAACTTCACCTCCCATAAAAAACACTATTTTGTCTTATGCCGGTTTGATTTAAGAAGCAGTTAACTGATTCTCATTTATCCGGATAATTGAATCCACATCATACTGCTGTAGATTCCCCAGGGCAAAAGCTACGTCATAAACATCCTGGTCAGAACTATCATGTTTTACATTGCTGTAAGTTCTGGTACGGTAAGCCGGGCTTTCAACAGTTCCTACCTGCAGCCTCAGTTGAATACGGGAGTAACCGGGCAGTACCTGTAAAGGCAAAATTAAACACCTCCTTCCCTCTGCCACTGGCAGCACCTTAATTATAATTGGTTTTAAAATAATAAAAAAACACCGACATAAACCTGTCTCGGTGTTTAATTTTATCTATTATTAGAATTTTATAGGTCAGTAATTTAAAAAAACTTTGGTAGAAGAAATTATTTATACATATTCGTAAATTTCCATTAAAAATTTTATAGTACTACCAGGCCTCGTTTGGCAGCCTGAATAACCGCTTGTGTCCTGTCAGCTACTTCCAGCTTTTTGAATATACTGCTCACATGATTTTTAACAGTCTTCTCACTAATGTATAAAGTTTGGGCAATAGACTTGTTAGTTTTTCCTTGAGACATCAAATCCAATATTTCAGCTTCCCTCTTAGTCAATTTCTTAGGATCGCTTCCGTTTGACTTATGTGACATTTCCTCAATCATATTTATTAACTGGGAAGGCTCTATACTCTTTAATACATAACCAAAAGCTCCCTCCTGAATCGCCTGAGCTAACAGAGAATCTTCCTCCTTTATTGCCACTACCAGGATTTTCATTTTAGGATATTTTCTCAACAGCTGTTTCATGGTATCAAAGTTTTTCATCCCAGGTAAATCAAGATCTAATAACAATATATCCGGGCGGGCAGTATTTATCCTATGATTCAGTTCCCGTACATTGGCCGCTATTCCCAAAATACAGACATCCTTCTCTCTCTCGAATATCTTCTGCAGCCCTATTTGAAACAGTACATGACTATCTGCAATAAAAATTCCGATAGGCTGCATAAAAAAACTCCCCCTTGAGAATAAATTACGGTAATATCATAGGAACACACGAGTATTTTTAAGACTTCTATACCCACCACAATAAATCCTTCCTTTTACGACATAAATCCCCATATTTATATCAAATGTGTTTTTTAACTGTGAATTTTTTAATAAGACCCCCACCTCTAAGCGTTAGGGTAGGTGCGGCTTAAAATCTGGTGGAGTAGAGTCTCCCTGATTCCCCGATGTTTTTAGCTTGCTGAAAAGAGTTCACTTCAATTTTGCATCTTCCTTAAGCAGATGCACCTTGTCAGTACTTTCCCAAGCAAGGTTTTGTTCTTCCCGGCCAAAATGGCCGTAAGCCGCAATAGGCCTGTAAATAGGCCTGCGCAGCTGCAAATCTTGAATAATAGCTCCCGGCCTAAGATCAAAATGCTTTTCAACCAGCTGGATAATTTTCTCTTCACTAATTACATGAGTGCCAAAGGTATCAACCATAATAGAAACCGGTCGAGCTATTCCTATAGCGTAAGCGATCTGCACTTCACATCGGTGAGCTAATCCAGCAGCTACAACATTTTTGGCCACATAACGGGCGGCATAAGAGCCGGATCGGTCAACTTTGGTGGGGTCCTTGCCGGAAAAAGCACCGCCCCCATGCCGTGCGGTTCCGCCATAGGTATCCACAATAATTTTTCTTCCGGTTAAACCAGCATCCCCCATGGGCCCCCCCACCACGAATCTGCCGGTGGGATTTACATGAAATATAGTGCGGTCGTCCAGCAGTTCCGAAGGAATGGTTTCCTTAATTACTGTTTCAATAATATCACTTTGAATTTGGTCCATAGGAATCCCTGGTTTATGCTGACCGCTGACTATAACCGTATGTACCCTCTTGGGCCGATCATTTTCGTATTCAATAGTAACCTGGCTTTTTCCGTCGGGACGAAGGTAGGGAAGAATCTTGCTCTTCCTCACTTCAGCCAGCCTTTTGGACAGTTTATGAGCCAGGGATATAGGAAGGGGCATCAGTTCCGGAGTCTCATTTACAGCATAGCCGAAAACCATACCCTGGTCCCCTGCCCCAATGGCCTCAATCTCATCCTCTGTCATAATGCCGGATTTGGACTCCTGACATTGATCCACCCCCAGGGCAATATCTGGAGACTGCTCATCTATGGAACAGAGCACCGCGCAGGTATCTCCGTCAAAACCGTATTTTGCTCGAGTGTAACCAATTTCCTTCACTGTATCCCTAACAATTCTGGGGATATCTACATAACAGTTGGTGGTTACTTCCCCCACCACCAACGCCAGACCGGTAGTCACCGTAGTTTCCAGAGCAACCCGAGAAAAGGGGTCCTGGGCCAACATAGCATCCAAAAGAGCATCTGATATCTGGTCCGCCACTTTATCTGGATGTCCCTCTGTTACTGATTCAGACGTAAATAGTTTAATCATTGAACAAACCTCCTTAATATAATAAATCAAAATAAAAAACCTCTTTAAAAGAGGTTTGTATGATAATACAAGCCCCCTTATCTACCAGGAATATAATCCTGCGGGAATTGGCACCGCTGACTAAAAAAGTCCGGTTGCCGGGTTTCTTCGGGCCCGTCCCTCCACCTCTCTTGATAAGAGTATAAAATTTTGCTTAAACGGTCTTAAACCATCATATAATAAATATTTTACCCTGTCAAAAAATTTTTTACTCTTCTTCATTTCTATATATAAAAAAAAACACCTTTGACAGGTGTTAATCTCAAAAAATAATATATATAATATTATTGCCTCTAAACGTTAATAGAATCTATGGTAGAATTGGGACTTTCATTTCTCATCATAAATACAAAAATAGGCCCTAAAAATGGCAGAACAACACTGAGAACCGTTTTTAAGACCGCATTATCGCTATACTTATCAAACAAAAGGTAAAGAGAATATAACAATATCACCATACTGGCCAAGGATATAAGCCATCCTATCAAAGGTATTGTCCCCAAAATCGCAGGCGCCACAGCAGCAACCACTAAAGCCACAGGAACATTTGGCACTTCAAAATTCCCAAATCGCATTTCTTCAATAATTTGACCCAAAATATAAAACTGCAGTATGGGAACCCAGGCAAACCATGGATTTTCCAAACCTTTATTGTTGGCCATTGTGTAAAGTCCCATGGCTAATAAGACGTAGCAGATAAGACCAATTACAGCAAATACAAATAAAAAAGCTCCCAGTCCTAATAAAAAGGATAATAATAAAGCCTCTTCATTCATCTTTCCTTCCTCCTTACAAAATATTTTTTTTTAAAAATAAAAAATGAATCTTTAAACAAATTATACTCCTGTTACCTTACTATCCTTTACCCCCTCCCTTTTATAAATTTTAAATAAATTTACTCTTTTAATATATGGTTATTTTACTATAAAATGAGGCAAATTTGTTAAATAAAAAAAATTTTTTACTTCTATAAAATTAGCCTATATCAATCCTTATGCCTGGGCTATTGCAAAAATAAGCTCCCCCGAGACAACCAAATTATCACCTACATATGCCCTACCTTCCCCTTTTCCGATGGAAGCTCGAATTTTCTTTAGCTCCACTTCAATCCTTAGCTGATCCCCGGGAAACACCTGTCTTTTAAAACGCACTCCATTTATCCCGGCAAACAAGGCCAGTTTTCCTTTTTTGTCTTCCATGGAAAGCAGAGCCACTGTACCTACCTGAGCCATAGCTTCCACTATCAACACCCCGGGCATAACGGGATAGTCAGGAAAATGTCCAACAAAAAAAGGTTCATTAATGCTAACATTTTTTAACCCCACCGCTTTTACACCGGGCTCTAATTTTAGTATTTGATCCACCAAAAGAAAGGGAGGACGATGAGGAATAATTTTTTGAATCTCTACGCTGTTTAACAAAATAAACCGCTCCTTTCAAATAAAAAGCCCTAAACTTTCGTTCAGGGCTGCCTTCTAAGGTTTATATATTCAGCCTGTCTAACATCTCTTTTACAGCCAAATAAGCAGGAGAATCTCCCGGGAGGTCAAAAAGCGGATTGCCCTTAAGGTCATATTCCGATACCCTGGGATCCATGGGGATCTTTCCCACCAGGGTTAAACCGGTTTTTTCAATCTCTTCCTGCAGGGATTCCACATCTCCCTCATTCATTATCCTGCCAACCACCAGCCCCATCTGATTGACATCTAAATTCACAGACTTTACAATGTCATGAACCCTGCCGGCAGAGCGGATACCCCGGGCTGAAGAGTCACTGGTTACCAGCAGAGTATCTATATCACTCATAATCCTGCGGCTTATATGTTCCAGTCCGGCTTCGTTGTCCATTACCACATAATCATAGTTATCCCTGAGGTTTTCCAGGTGTTTCCGCAAAAGATCGCTGGGGAAACAGTAACACCCGGGTCCCTGGGGGTTTCCCATGACAATTAAATCATAATGCTTTGTCTCTACCATGGCCGAGTGAAGACGGTATTCCACGAAGATATCCTTAGTCATTCCCTCTGGAACCTTTTTGGGGTCCTTAATATCTGCCAGGATATCACTAATGGGGTTAATCCCCTCCAGTCCCAGAGCTTCATTAAGGTTTGCATTGGCATCGGCGTCCACAGCCAAAATAGATTTACCTGGTCTTTCTTCAATTATGTATCTGATTATAAGTGCCGACAGAGTAGTTTTTCCTGTGCCGCCTTTCCCTGCTACGGCAATTTGTTTTGGCATTATTTTATATCCCCTTTCCATTAGGTAAATACAACCACATTCATTATATTAAACAAAAATAAAAAAAGCAAATGATGGAAACTTTTAGATATTTTAAAGGGTATGGGACTCCCCCGGTGCCAGGATAATGCATTGTGCCGGGGTCTTTTCCTCAACCTTTTTCTTAAATTCATTAGGGTCACACTGAATTACCGGGTAAGTATTATAGTGCATAGGAATAACCTGTTTAGGTTTAATAAATTCTACTGCCAGGGCAGCATCGGAAATTCCCATGGTATAGTTATCTCCGATAGGCACCAGGGCCAGATCTATATCCTCCAGCTCCCCCATAAGCTTCATATCGCCAAACAGACAGGTGTCTCCAGTATGATAAATCACATGATCGAAAAACTTAACAATAAAGCCGCAGGCGTGTCCCCCTGGAATGCCCGAGCTATGAAAAGCAGGGGTTACCCAAACAAAACCAAATTCAAATTTATGCTTACCCCCCAGGTTCATGGCATGAGCCCGGTATTTCCTGGCCTCACAGATTTTAGCCAGTTCAAAGGTAGATATTACCATGGAATTATGAGCTCTGGCTATCTTGAAGGTGTCCCCTAAATGATCCACATGCCAGTGCGTAAGCAGTATATAATCTGCTTTCACCTCATCGGACTTGACCGGTGAAAGAGGATTATCATCCAAAAAGGGATCAAATATCAGTGAAGTTTCCTGGTTTTCCAATAAAAAACAGGCATGACCGTAAAAGGTAATTTTGGTCAATAGATGAACCTCCTTTATTTTACTATTATAACATATTCGAACTCAAAATCAATGCAGCCTTTGCAGTCATTTTAATGATATAGTATAATTAGCATTATTACATGAGAATGGTGAAAGGATGTGTCCTCCGTGGAAATTACTATGGAAAACATAAGAAATGGATTTGAGGAAGTTGGATACATAAGTGACCCCGAAGTTATCGTAACAGTATATCTTGCCCTTAAGCTGCAGAAACCCATACTAATTGAGGGGGAACCTGGGGTAGGGAAAACTGAATTGGGGAAAGTGCTGAGCCAGATTTTTCATACAGACTTGATTCGGCTTCAGTGCTATGAAGGCCTGGATGAAAACAAAGCCCTCTACGAGTGGAACTACCAAAAACAGCTGTTAAAAATACAGATTATGAAAGAAACCCCATCCTGCGACCATGTTGAAGACGACCTTTTCTCCCGGGAATACCTGCTGGAGCGTCCTTTATTAAAGGCCATTCAGTCAGAAAAAAAACCCGTCTTATTAATTGATGAAGTGGACAAAACAGATGAAGAGTTTGAAGCGTTTCTCTTTGAACTCCTTTCAGATTTTCAAGTTTCAGTCCCCGAACTGGGGACCCTGATAGCTGAAAAAATTCCAATGGTTGTTTTGACCAGCAACAATGAACGGGAACTTTCCGACGGTTTAAAACGCCGCTGTATATACCTTTTTTTAGACTTTCCCACGGTGGAACGGGAAGTTGCCATCATTAAAGCTAAGGTCCCGGAAATAACCGATAAACTAACCCGGCAGATTGCTAAAGCTGTTAATTTAATACGTCAAAACACAGAAATAAAAAAGAAACCCTCCATAGCCGAAACCCTGGACTGGGCCAGAGCTCTCCTAACTTTAAATGAAGACGGCCTCAGCGAAAAAGTAGTTAAGCAGACCATAAACATCCTTTTGAAAACCAAAACGGATATTGAATCCTTCAACAAACAGATTGGGGCGGCGGCCCTGGATGAGTTCGCCCGTTCTTAAAGGCAGGTGTTAAAATGGATAAAACCTTAGAGGCAAATATTGTAAGATTTACCCATCTACTGCGTCTAACGGGTATTAAAGTAGGCAGCGGAGAAGTCATTGACGCTCTAAATGCCCTGACATTTATTGATTTTTCCGACCGAGAACAGTTTAAAATAGCCCTGCGGTCAATTTTAGTCAAAAGAAAAGGGGAAAGAGACATCTTTGACCACACCTTTGACCTCTATTTTGCGCCTCTGGAGGAACGGGAAAGACAGCAGATTGAGCACCAGATGAGGCAGAAACAAAAACAACAGCAGATTGAAGAGGCCGAACAGGATCTTACTTTTGAAGAAGAAAAGCTTGAGCTGTCAGAAGAAGAAAAATATCTATACAGCCAGATGGATCAAGAGGACAAAAGTAAAATTAAAGAATATATAAAAAAGGCAGAGGAGGGCAAATCCCGAATCTGGGAGCCCACTGTTAAATCCTTGATTGAGAATGTAGTTAAAGGGGCTTTAAGAAAATGGCTGCACTCCCACCAAGATCAGGTGGACCTGAAAGATAGGGTATCCACAGGAGATGAGCAGCTGGATTATATTCTGGAGGATTTAGACCATTCTGCTCCTAGCAGAGACGAATCATTGATGTATGAAGATATGCAGCATATCAAAGATAAAGACCTCCCCAAAGCTAACCTGCTTATCCGACGCCTGGCTAAACACCTGGTTACTCGAATCAGCCGAAGATACAAGCGCAGCAGAAGGCACCAGCTCCTGGACTTAAGAAGGACAATCCGGGATAATATCCGTTACGGCGGAACAATGTTCAAACTAAAATACCGAAGCAAAAGGATCCAAAAACCCAAACTGATTCTCATATGCGATGTATCCGGTTCAATGGCTCGTTATGCTTCCCTGGTACTACAGTTTATCTACGGTATACATTCGGTGCTGGGGCAAATCGAAAGCTTTATATTTTCCGATGACCTGGAAAAAATCAGCCATCATTTTCATCCCGGCAGCGATTTTAACCAGTTGATGGTAGACATTATGAATGAGAGCAGAATTTGGGGAGGTGGAACCCGACTTCATAAGTCCCTGAGCACCCTACGAACAAATTATTCCACACTGTTAACCTCCGATGCCTATATTATTATTCTCAGCGATACAAAGACTGAAGCCATTGACGATACTCTGCAGGAGCTCCAGGCCATTAAAAAATCCGTAAAAGATATACTTTGGTTGAATACTCTGCCGGAGCAAGAATGGGAAAAATCAAAGAGCACCAAAACTTTTCAGGCCCTAATTAAAATGTATCCATGCAACACCTTAAACGATATAGAAAAAATAACCCACAGTAAAATTTTTAACTAATGAAATATAAAAAGGGGCTGCCGCCAAATGTTAAGATTTAGTGGCAGCCCCTTTCTTCTACCTATATATTTATGAAACTCCTATTTTTCTAAGTAATCTCCCTGGCTTTTTAAAGATTCGATTACCTCGTCAATTTCTATAATCTTTTCCAGAAGTTCCTCTCTGTTCTCTTCCCCTGTGGCTAATAAATCATCCAACATCTGATCCCTTTCCATTGTCAGGTTATCTATAACCTCTTGAGTCATTTTCATTTCCTCCTTTATTTTGTACTACTTAATATCTTGCCCAAACCATTTAAAATAATACATCTATGCCAAAAAAGTTGTCATGGGTTGTCAAGGGGACAGTTCTTCCGGCAATCCATTCATTATCTTGATTGTAAAAAATTTGTTTGTCAAAAGAACCGTCCCCTACAATTTGCACTTTACTCGTCATATAAAAATAGACATAGAATATTTTCTATGTCTGAAAACTTTTATTTTTTGGAGCCGGCAAGAGGACTTGAACCCCCAACATGCTGATTACGATTCAGCTGCTCTACCTATTGAGCTATGCCGGCCCATTTGCAGTACATATTATATTATGAAAAACTCTATTTTGCAAGCAGAAGTGACATCTGATGAGTTAGATAGTTTCCCCATTGTTTTCCTTTAATACATCTTGTTTAAGTTTATTTATCATCTAATCTTATGTCATAGTTCCGTTACTTTTTGGTGAAACAATTTTAATTTTTCCCCAGAGACCCAGCTTATCCCCTTTTATAATTAATACTCCTTTTACCCCGGTAATTTCTTTAGCTTTTTCGATGGTTTTTTCAATGTCTTCTTCCTCTTTTACCTGATTTGCCAGGGCAGTAGCTGCTGCGTCTGCCAAAGGGACAGAGGGAGATACCACCACCACAGCATCTGCCCTTCCTAAGCTCAGAGAGGGGCCAATCACTCCCGAGGAAGTACATACCCCCATGGGAGTATCACCCGGCTTAATCTCCAGGGCTAACCGGCAGCTGAAGGGGGAATGACTGCCACACAGAACAGAGATCTTTCTTTTCTTTTTAACTTTTAAAAATAAATCTCCCCCGTTTTCAACAATCACCTCTTGCACATGGGGCATTAATTCCCTACCCACAACTTCCGCAAAAGCCCCTGCCACAGAAGCCATGGGGCCCACTCCTGCAGTATTAGCCGCCCGGGCCATCATCAGAGCTATGGCCGGAGCCTGAGCAGAAATAAGGTATGGCACCAAAGAGGTTTTAAAATCCTTCTCCCGGTCAATGAAACTCTCTAATTCCTGCCGATGATGCCAGAGAGTGCTTTCCACCCTATGAATCAAATCCCCGTTAAAACTACCTGAATCCACCAGCACAAACAGATCTGTTTCCTTAACGGTTATCTGAAAAGAAGACAAATCTCCCTTGTGATTGATATTCCTGTAAGAACGAATATCGTAAGACATGCTAATTCTCCTTAATAATGCTCCTCCACAGCCCTTACCGGACAGGCCTTTAGACAGTGGCCACAGGCAATGCATTTTTCTCCATCAAACTTAACGGTCATCTCAGGTCTGATCATTTCCAGGGCTGAGGTAGGGCAAATTACAGTACAGGCCCCACAATGGGTGCAGCTGTCAGAATTCCAGACAATCTGCTGTTCCAGCGGCTTGGCTTTAACTCCTCTAGCCTGCAAAAAATTAATTCCGGACTCATAATCATTTTTTTCCCCTGCAAGTTCCAGCACCAGCATCCCTTGTTTTCTTGGATTAATATTTGCCTTGAGAACGTTGATAATTAAGTTATAATCTTTAACCAGATTATACAAGAAAGGCTGTTCAACTACAGTGGCAGGAAATAACAGTACAATTTTGTGCTTTACCACTTAATCTCCTCCCCCTTAGTGCGAATTGTTATGGGATTCAATTTCTTCCCGGAATCAATTGAGGGCAGTTTTTCCACCGGTTCCGCAATTAAGAAATTTCCTTCTGTTATCCAGGCCTTTAATATCTCTGCAATTTCCTTGGCTTTAGAGTAACTGGATAAGGGAGCGGTGGGAATCTCTTTTCCATCAATATTAATCATACCAGACTTTAACTGTGCATAAGTCACTTCTCCCAAAGGGCCCCTTTTCCCATAGGAATACCCCTCACTGTACTCTACTACCGGAGCAAAAATATCTTCGTCTTTAACTGCTGTGTTTTTTAGAATTTCCTCATTCAATATAGGAATAGGTACTCCAATACCCACCATCAAGGAAACTCCATATCCTAAAAAGCTTACCCCCCTAATCCACTGGGAATCCATTTGTTTCATATCTCCCATAACAGAGAGCGTACCGGAAGGCCCCTTGGGAACACCGTTTTCATCTCTGGCCGCACAAGGGTTATGCTGTGTTCCATGCCAGGAAACATAACCGATACCTCCGCCCAGGAAAATCCGGGTCCCAATACCTGTTGTACGGTAAAGGGGATCATTAAACAGTGGGCTTAGCTGACCCGAGGTGCTGTAATTGGCATTCCCCAGCTTTGGTTTCAAAATACCCATGTAAGTATATATAGTCTTATCAGATGAATTCACGGCCACATTATAATTCTGATAAGCATTACGGACGTTAAACATTAAAGCTTCATTCATATCCTCAAGCTTCATATAGGTCTCAAGCTTCTTGCGGGGATAACAATCTGTTCCATAGCCATAGGCCTCTAAAAAAACTTCCTTGCCGGCAATAAGATCCTCGATAACATGTCCTCCACCGTAATTAAACTCTCCCGGGTAATTTTGATTAGCCGAGTCTGTTTTTGGTATCTCCGTTGCCCCCAGATATGCGTCAACAGCAGCAATTCCTGCATATGCACTGACACCGTTCAAATAAACTTCAGACATTCTTATTCGGGGCATGGGGTGGCACAGGTTCAAAAAGGCCCCGGAGGAACACATAGGGCCGAATGTCCCCGTAGTGACTACATCTACTTCCCGGGCAGCCTCTTCTAATCCTTTTTCTTCTACCACAGAAATGATTTCCTCCGCTGTCATAACAACAGCTTCGCCCTTTCTAATTTTTTCGTTAATCTCTTCATACGTTTTGTTAACCTTCAAATAAACCCCTCCCTCTTTAGATTTCTCCCCTTATATCAAACTGTAAATCCGCCAATCATTAAAAAAACCTTTCCAAAAGATGGAAGGTTAATGGTGGCTTCAGCATTACACCTCTCATCTTCCAGAAACTTTCATTCTGCTGGATTTAGCACCGTACCAATCAATTTAGGTCAGTCGGCCGGTTGCCGGGTTTCACGGGGCCAGTCCCTCCACCTGCTCTGGATAAGAGTTTTTATGAAAATCATTTTTATAATACAACGTAAAAATATCTTAACACGGGTCCCTTATCCTGTCAAGAAGCAAAACCCTGTAGAAGATTCATTAACACCTGACCTGCATTGAAACAATGCGCTGCGGCACTAACCCCGTACACAGTTAAGGGAACTGCTGGTGAAGCAGTTCCCTTAACTGTGTTAGTTATTATTCAAGCCATTGTCCTAATTTTTCATTCTTTTATTTTGGTTATTTTAGGGAAGCCAATTCTGGACTACATCCTGATTATTATCAACCCAGATTCTAGCATTACCTTCAGGAGTTCCACCCTCCATGTTCATCTCTAAAACTTCTCCGATTTGAGCGGCGGTCCAATTAAAGTTCTCCAGTATCGCATACACTTCAGGCATATCTTCTTCCAGTCCCAGACGGGCTACGGAGGCAATATACTCTTCGCCACCGAGAGCTTCTTTGGGGTCTTCTAACGCTTTCAGATCCCATGCAGCAAATTTCCAGTGGGGTTCCCAACCGACTACTACAATCCATTCCTCACGAGAAATAGCATCCTGCAGGGCTGCAACCATTAAAGCATCGCTGCCTTCTACTAACTCAGCATTCAAACCATATTCTAAAATAGCAGTTTCAGAAAGTCCCATTACTCCTGCGCCGGGATCAATTCCGATAATTTGTCCGCCAAGTTTATCCAGATTGTCATTAATATCTTCAATGGAATCCATGTCTACATAAGTCGGAACAAACCAGCCTAAGCGGGCGCCTACATAGTTGGTAGCCACTTCATCAATACCATCTTCGTATTCTGATACATATTCACCATGAGTTATGGGCAGCCAGGCGGTAGTAATGAAATCACCATCTCCGGAAGCCAGCCCACTATACATTAAAGGACCGGAAACGGAAGTTACTGAAACATTATAACCCAGATCCTCCAATACTGTTTTAACTACATAGGTGCTGGCCGTAGCACATTCCCATTCAACATATAGGATTTCTACGTCACCCTTGTCTTCTACTACTCCTCCATTGTCCTCAACATCCTCAACATCATCACCATTACCATTACCAGCTGCATCTTCTCCATTGCAACCCGATAGGCTGAAAATAAGCATTCTGGAGTTGTCAAATTTGGGTTAGCCCCAAAACTCGTAATTTTTGGATTCGTTAATAAATGGATTCCTTTTGGAAATACTATTTACGGCTCTTATCTACAGGCAGAATAGTGCTCTGCTGGAGAGCAACACGAGCGGCCTGTAGAGTTCTGCCAGGGATAGCCAGGGGAATCGTTTAATAAACCCTGGTTGTCTTCTTTTCTATCCCTGGGAGAACCAAAGCGAAAAAACTCCGGGGGTTCGGGGGCAGAGCCCCTGAATACTGTTTACCCTGCCTGGGATAAGTTTTCCTGATAATAGAGCGAACGCTTGACCAAGGGTGGGTAGCCTCCATTTGTAGTGTAAATTCTTTTTCGGTTGTAGTAGATTTCAATAAATCTAAATATGATGCTTTTGACGGTTTCCATTTTCATGGTTTCAGTTTTAAATTTGTAGATGCTTTCTTTTTTCAGTGTGGCAAAAAAAGACTCCATCCGTGCGTTGTCAAAGCATTTACCTGTGTTGCTCATGCTTTGTATTGCTCCATATCGGGCAAGGGTTTGACGGAAAAGTGTGCTAGTGTATTGACTCCCCCTGTCTGAATGGAAAATCATACCATATGCCTGATGTTTTTTGACACCGGCTGTAAAAGCTTCGACGCAAAGCTCAGCGCGCATGTGATTAGCCATTTTTAGTCCGACAATGCTTCCATCAAAACAGTCCATTACGGCGGCTACATAAAGCTTACCGTCAGCCGTTGGAATTTCTGTAATGTCACTCAGCCATTTTTCATTAGGTGATTCAGCTGTAAAGTCTTGCTGGATCAGGTTTTCACTAGCTTGTGCAGCAAGATCAGCCTTGGTTATCCCCTTGCTGTGACGTTTTTTCTTCAGCATTAGATGGTGTTTTTTACAGAGCGCGAGGATTAGATAATAACTGCCCTTATAGTCCTGAAAAAGTTGTAAATGCAGATATATCCTATACGCTCCATAGTCCGGGTTGTCTGCACGAATTTGAAGAATCTTTGCCAAAAGAGCATCATATTTGTAGGGCCTGGACTGTCTTTTTAACCACTTATAAAATCCGTTTTCACTAACCCCTAATACCTCGCACATGGTCTTTATGCTGTGCTTAGATTTTCCTTGGGTTTTTTCCAGGCATATCCACTTAAACAGTTCTCGTGCAGCTACTTCTTTTGGCTCATTGCGAAAAAAGCCAGGGCTCTTTTCAAAATATCATTGGTTGCTTCAAGTTCCTTGAGTTGTTTTTCTAATGCTCTGATTTCAGCGGTTTTTGGATCTACACGCTTATGACCACTGCCGACAATAGCCATATTTCCATAACGATTTGCATTGCTTCGCCATGTGTAAAGAGTAGTGACTGGAATTCCCAGCTTTTCAGCAGCTACTGTCGGACCTACTTCACCGGACAGCTTAATGGCTTCTTCTTTAAATTCTTTATCATATACTCGCATCTGGACACCTCTTTCTTTTTGGGTTATTATTTCCAGAATTACGAGTTTTGTTACTTAACTAAAATGATACCACTCCATTCCTGCCAACAGGATCACCACAAGAGATAACCACTTCTTCTTGCCAAACATAAACATTTAAACCCTCCTCTTTTTTTAAATACCTTTTTGGTATTTTGACGCCTATTTATCACCTGCTTAAAATCCCTGGGTTACTTAACTGCTTGAATTAGTTTTTCTAACTCTTTGAGTAACCCGATCCAGGACAATGGCTACCACCACTACAGCCAGGCCGCTTTCAAAACCGCCCCCTATATCCAGCCTCTGAATAGAGCGCCATACTGCTCCTCCCAGCCCCCCTGCTCCAATCATGGCAGCAATAACTACCATGGATAGAGAGAGCATAATACACTGGTTAACCCCTGCCATAATGGTGGGCAGAGCTAAAGGAAGCTGTACTTTAACCAGTTTTTGCCACTCTGTAGAGCCGAAAGCTTCGGATGCTTCCACCAACTCCCGGGGAACCTGCTGAATACCTAGACCGGTTAACCTTATTACCGGGGGCATGGAAAAAATTACTGTAGCCATAACTGCCGGGACAGCTCCCAGCCTGAAGAAAAATATTACCGGAATCAAATACACAAAAGCCGGCATAGTCTGCATAAGATCCAATATGGGCCAAACTATTTGGTGAACCAGCTCTTTGCGAGCTGCAACAATACCTACCGGAAGTCCAATAACAATGGATAAGGTAGCGGCCAAAAGAACCATGGCAAGAGTTTCCATAGAAGCTGCCCACAAACCCATGTTATAAATAAGAACCAGCCCAAAAAAGGAAAACAATCCCACTGAACGGTTGCTCATACGCCAGGCAATTACGCTGAAAAATATTATCAGCAAAAGAGGTGGAATCAACATCAACCCATCGTTAAAACTGTTGATAGCAGACCTTAGTATTGTTGCCAGAGCCCTGGTAAAATCTCCAACATGAAATAAGAGCCAATTAATAAAAGTATCGATCCAATCTCCTAAAGGAACTCTGGGAATCAGGTCAAGGGGATTATACATTTATACAGCCTCCTTAACGAGTGCTGACAAAATAGCTCCTCTTATAATGATGCCCAGCAATTTTTTTTCATCGTCTAATACGGCTATGGGAATGGCTGCCGCAGCCGATATTTCAAACAGCTCATTGAGTGTGGTTTCGGGGGATACTTTGGCTGAGTTATTTTTAATAATCCCAGTTAATTCCTTTTCCCCACGCTCAGCAGCTTTAGCAGCATCCTCTGCCGTAACATAACCCAAAAGCTGGCGAGCCCTGTTTACCACAAAAAGGCTGTTTATACACTGCTCCTTCATCTTTCGCAGCGCTACCCTGGGGCCATCTTTAGGAAAAGCCACGCTCTTGGGGTGAATCATAACCCCTTCGGCGGTCAGGACTTTTGATAAATCAACATCCTCCACAAATTTGGCCACATACTCGTCGGCAGGGTTGGTAAGAATCAATTCAGGGGGATCAATCTGGACCACCTCCCCGTCCTTCATTAATGCCACCCTATCACCTATCTTCAATGCTTCATCCAGGTCATGGGTTATAAATACAATGGTTTTGTTCATTTTCTGCTGAAGATCCAACAATTCGTCCTGCATCTCCCGTCGAATCAAGGGATCCAGCGCACTGAAAGCCTCATCCATAAGAAGAATTTCTGGATTTACTGCTAAAGCCCGGGCCAGACCAACCCTCTGCTGCATACCTCCGCTCAATTGTTCCGGATAATTTGTTTCCCACCCTTTTAGACCCACCAACTCCAATGCCTTTTGAGCCCTATCGGCCTTATCAGAATTACTGGCGTTCTGTATTTCCAAACCGTACGCAGTATTTTCAAGAATATTTCGGTGTGGAAAGAGAGCAAACTGCTGGAAGACCATAGCCTGCTTATTCCGGCGAAACAAACGAAGTTCATTTTCGTTCATGGCTGTAACTTCATCATCCCCCACAAATATCTTGCCTCTAGTAGGTTCAATCAAACGGTTAAGACACCGAATTAGCGTGGACTTTCCGCTGCCGGAAAGCCCCATTACCACAAAAGTTTCTCCTTCTTCAATTTCAAAACTTACATCCTTTATGCCCACAGCTTGTCCAGTTTTATTTAATATTTCATCCTTTGGAATACCCTGGTCCATCAATGCTAAAGCTTTAGTAGGGTTATTGCCAAATATTTTAGTAAGATGTTTTACCGAAATTTTAGCCATGATTCCTCCTCAAGTATGAAAATAATTGCCTCACATAATAACTGTACCTTAAACAAAGAGGTGGGTCAAACGACTCATTACAAAACAATTTGGAGCATATATCCTGCTAAAAGAGCATATGCCACATATAATATTCTAAGAATAAGTATGAATGGCTCTTCCTTACTCTCCCTTGATTTCGATGATTTTTTATGAAAATAGCCTTAATTCCCCATTAAGAAGCGTAAAATGAGAAAGTTGACTATTTTAACCTGCTCTTAAAATCGTTCATAGTAAAAAGGCCCAGCAAAATCTGCTGAGCCTCAATTCTTAGTCCTACTTTTTTTAATATCCCTACCCTACCCTACCCTTTGGCCCCTGCCACAACATCAGAGTGTTTGTCTGCCTGGATTTGGCTTATATAGTATACGGGACAGCTCACGACAGGTGAAATAGGGATCATCATTTTTAACATAAGGCAGTAAAATCTTTTTTTGACGCAATAACTCTCGGGAGATATTGGCTTCTATTTCATCGGTTTTGTAAAGCTGAGCCTTGCTTATAGTTTTACCAAAAGGATTTACTATTTCGCTGCCGCCCCAAAAACGATAAGAGGAGTCCGTTTCCTCTGTGGAGGAATTGTCAGTCTTACCCGGAGAACAAACTGGTAAATCATTGCTGCACCGGCCGTCTATGAACTCTTGCCCCACCCGGTTTGCACAAATGTTATAGATACCAAAAATACGGGAATAAAAAGTGTTTATAATGCCCCAGGTTTCTATGTTGCTAAATTCTGACCCCATAGAACCTTGAGAAGAATTAAGAAGGGTTAAGAAAATATCGGCTTTCTGTGTAATACCCAAGTAAGGCAGAGCTGGGTGCCACATATCATTACAAATAAACACAGAAATATGAAAGCCCATTAACTCGAAGGTACGAATTTGTTTGCCGTTGGCAAAAATTTTACCTTCATCAAAAACACCGTAATTAGGTAAATTTAGTTTTCGATAGGCAAATTCAATATTCCCATCAATCAACACCAGGGCAGAATTATAAAAATTCATTGAGGGTGATTCTTCAATAAATCCAACTACTGCAGCAGTGCCTCTAGAAGCCGCTTTTAAGGTTTGAATCTCCTTTGAGTCCATTCGCAAAGCAGCTTCATGGTAACGATCTCCCACAAAATAGCCGGTTAAGGCTAATTCCGGGAATACCACCAGGTGAGAGCCTTTTTCACGGGCATAATGGATTTTACTAATTATTTCTTCCAGATTGCTCTTTACATCCAACAGCTGCGGTGCCGTTTGACAGACGGTTACTTTCAAGATGCTTCCTCCCCTTTACACAAAAAGGCAATATGTGGATATAGTGCTGTGTTTTTAAAAGTTAGACTATCCAATACTTCGCCAATCTCTTTATAATACCTGCCTACCAGAAGATCCTTCTTATTTAAAGGGATCCCATCGGCCTGTAAGACACTCAAACCCTTTGGGGAAGTGTTTCTGAAAGAGCCTATAAAAATAGAGTTCTTTTGGAGACTGCAGAGATAACCCCCCACAGCTTTTAGGGTTCTCCTTTAGCTCCTTTTCCCCAATGTTGTCCGGAACAATTTTATCTACTTGATCATCTACTCCAACCCCTCGGGAAAATCTTAATTTTGGACGATCCGCAATTTCCTTAGGAAGCATATCTCTAAAAGCCTCCCGAAGAATCCATTTTTCAACTGAAACCTCCCCTTGATAAACCTTAAGCTCCATAGGAATTTTATGGCTCATGGCAACCACCGCTGGATGCAGAAACGGGGCATAGTATTCAATGCTGTTTGACATCCATCCCCGGTCAAGCCTGCGCAGCGCCGTATTATATGAAATATCCAGCAGTTTCCTGCCAATTCTCTCTTTTTCAGCAGGGTCTGAAATATCCTGCAGTTCTCTAAAATATCCACCAAAAAGCTCATCAGCACCTTCTCCTACCAGCACACCGTTTACATGTTCTGAAGCAAGACGAGAGGTATAATAGTTTGCGATAAACCCCACTATACAATCCTCATCGAAGGATTCTAAATACCACACCGCCTCTGGAATGATTGCTTCAATATCTTCCTGAGTTATTCTATAAATATGATGCTCCACCCCAAGGTAATCTGTTAACTGCTTTGCGTACTGCAGATCCTCACCGGGATGTTCATCTAAGGTAGCGGTAAAGGCTTTAAGGTTTTTATCAAACTTATGGGCAATAGCCAATATTATTGAGCTGTCCAACCCCCCACTTAAAGCAATTCCGCCAATATTACCGCTGGAGAGCGCCTGTTCTACCGCCTGAATCAACAGTTCCCTCACTATGCCGACAGCCTCTAAAGGGGTATCCCATTTAGGAAGGGTAAGAGCACAATCATTAAACTGTCTCTGACCCTCTTTTGTTGAAAAATAATGACCTGGAAGCAATTCTTCAACATGATCGGTAAACTGTTTCAGTGCCTTGGCCTCCGAGGCAAAAAACATCTCGCTTTGGGGTGATTCATTATATATCAATGGCCGAGCCCCTACATGGTCCCGGGCAATAATACATTCATTTTCATCCATAACGGCACAGGCGAAACTTCCACTGATTTTAGAAAAAGCTTCTTTCCCATGCTGAATATATTTCTCTCTCAAATAATCAGCGTCTGAAACTCCCTGCCTTTTATCATCACGAATTAGCGTTCCGTCAACCATAACAAATGGCGCTGTTTCTCCACTTATACCAAGAGAGTTTTCTCCAACAAATCCAACACAGCTTCCAGCACAACCTGAAGCTACAGTTTTTATTATGGGCTCACTAACTCCCCGGTGTTTTATTTCTTGAATCATTTGCTCTACTTTTTTTGAAGCTTCAGCACCAACACAACCTGCTATTCCAGCCATATGTTTCCCTCCCAAAATAATCAATTTCTTTTCTTAAATTTCCTTTTGTCATGACTCAAATTCAGAATTTTCTTGTTAATTTAAGCAGTAATTTTTGAGATAGCATTCTAAAAGTTATGCACCCAAACTCTTTTTCTTTTTTAAAGAGTACCAAATGACTCTAACCTCTCCGTAACCTGGGACAAATCCAGGGGGACATCAATTCTGTTCCCTCTGTAAAGATATCCTCCCCTTAAACCTTTACGGGCTTTGGTCATAAAAACCGTGCTGCTTTTAGATTGGGTTACCGCTTTTTCTATAACGGCAAGCTGTTCATTGATATATTCATCACTATAAGGCTCTAGAGGATTTTCAATATGCCGAATACGGGCAGCCAGCTCGGCTTCCATATCTGTATCTACCGGGACACCAAAACAGCTTAGTGCTTCAACCGCAGCATTTAATGCTATATGTGAAATTTCTTGTGTTTGATGTTCTTTAAATTTTTCCTTTACAATCCCCAAAACAATATCATCCATCACATACTGATAGTAAGAAACCGACATAACCTGGTGAAGCATTCCTAAGGCACTGTTAATATAATGGGCACCGGAGGCTATCTCGTAGGTCCAACTTAACACCTTTTCGCTTATCCCCTGTGCACAAGGTACTGCTTCATCCGATACCCCTGCCGTGCCACAACAGGGAAGATTGTAAAAACGACACAGCTGTGCCGCCAGAGCAACACGGCGAATACTCTCTGGTTGGCACCATCTGGGGGATCCGTCCCCATAAAGATTGGAAGTAATCGGTATCCCTCGATACAGCACTGACGCCCCTGGGCGAATGATATTGGCTAACACAAACCCAAACAAAAGTTCTGCGTTCAGCTGCAGCAGTTCTCCCACTTCAGAAAATGGCGCAGTGCTCCCCCCCTGGGGACAGCTGGATATGGCTACCGGAAGATTTTTTTCTAAAAGTGCGATTAACTTATCCCCGGCAGAACTATCCATCACCAGAGGACTGGAAACCAGGCAGTCGATAAAAGAAAGATAAGAGGAATTACCAATAATCTCAAGCACTTCATCTAAACGATCCACCTTGATAAGATTAGCTAGATTCATAGGTTTAGAGCAGTACTCACGAAATATTTTAGCCTTTTCTACATCCATCTGATCTTCCGGGACATCACACTCTACAGGCCGGGTAATAAAATCAACCTGTTTTAGCTGATCACATAGAGCAAGAATCTTTTTTAAATCCTCTGTCCCTGCCGGCCGTCTCTCCCATCCTTGGGAAGTACGATGCACAACATAGAGTGCCTGCCCACCGGTCCCAAACTTCACCTGATTTTTTAAAGCATCAACCGTAAATCCATAGGCCGGATCTGGTGCATCAAATTGAATAACTTTGGCAGTCTCCGCCAGAGCATTTTCCACCATATTTTGAGGTATAAGTACTCTATCCCCTTTACGCTGTGCTCCCCGGGATATGAGCATTTCAGCAATCCCTTCATGGGTAACCTTAACCCCTACTTCTGATAAAAGCCTGCAGGTCCCTATATGAACTGATTGCATTTCAGCAGGAGAAAGCATCTTTATTCTTTGTATATCAGAAATTATCATGATGCCGCCTTCATTTGTTCCAGCTTATGCATGGCATCCATAACATCCCGGCAGTAATGGTCAGCGCCAATTTTTTGTGCAAACTCTTCTGAGGTAGGTGCCCCACCAATGAATACCTTTATATCTGAAAAACCTTCTAACCTGATCAGCTTAACTACCTGCTCCATTTCAATCATAGTGGTAGTTAACAGTGCCGAAAGCCCAACAAAATCCGGTTTAAATTCCCTGATGGCCTTCAAAATATCTGCTGCCGGTACATCTATACCTAAATCCATCACCTGAAATCCTGCCCCTTTGATCATAGTAGCAACAATATTTTTACCTATATCATGCAAATCCCCCTCCACCGTGGCAATAAGGAATTTGCCTTTTTCAGAGCTAGTGCCTGCCTTAAGTTTTGGCTCTATAATATCCATGGCTTCACCCACACATTCAGCACTGGCCAACATGTCGGGAAGGAAATATTCCTCTGTCTCAAACAGGTCTCCTACTTTTTCCATTGCTGTTCCAAAAATTTTCAAAATCTTCTGCGGCTCGATTCCCTCTTCTAAAGCTTTGTCTACTAATTCCAATGTTCCAGGAGTTCCTTCCATAGTTCCATCAAAACCTTCGTCATCAGCATCAAGATGTCCCATTATAATGGCATTCTCCAACGTTTTCAATAGATCGTCATTACTCATTATATAAACCTCCCTTTATTTTATTTAATAATCCAGGTATTTCTTTATAAACCTTTGCAATTGTTTCCTCTGACAAGGTGTTGGAATCATCGACAAGGCAAGCGTCAAGTTTGGCTTGAGCCTGTATAAAAACTTGATCTTCCTCCCCCTTAGAGACAAATTCATAGATATCTGAAACAACCTTGCTTCGAAGCTGCTTTCTAACTCCCCGGGTAAACATCCCTGAACCTTCCGCAGTTTTCATAATTTCCTTTAGAGCTGCTTCAATATGCTGCTCTTCACAGCTGGGAACCCTAAGAATATCCTTCACTAAAGCAATTGAAGCGTTATCCAGGACAGCTTGGAGAGGGGAAAAGATATTTGTACCATCAAGTAGGCCAAAAGCATAATGAATATAGTGGGCCCCCGCAGAGGCTACCCCCTTATAAGAAAAAAGTTTCTCTACCATGGCTTGAATTCCCGGTCGTTTAACGTCACCTACCCCGGCGGAAGAATAACAGGGTATTCCATAAAACCGTGCCATTTGGGCGCATCCCATGGCATAATGGATGAAATTTCCTGTCCCATAGCAGTCTTGAAGTGTATCAAGTCGTGCCCGGGTGGGAACAGATCCATACAAGACCGGTGTTCCAGGATTAGAAAATTGTGCTAAAGCAATTCCTGCCAGGATTTCTGCGTTAATTTGCGTTACTATTCCTTCTTCCTGAATAGGAGCCGTTACCCCCCCTTGAGGAGAAGATGATATCACCATGGGAATTTTCTCCCTCGCAATGGCTATAACTTTTTCAGAGCTGTCAGAGACCATAAAAAGAGGACTTTTTATGGGACACACTATAAAAGACAAGGGAAGATGAGGCTGATCCCCGGCAATAATTTTTGCTAAGGAAATCACCAATGGAAGAGCCTTGGGGTCAGTAAGCCCCCCCTGTACATGCTTGGCAGTATTAAGTAAAGAAGCGAAAAAGACATTTACGTCCTTGTTTTTCGAATCTATTTCCTGATCCTGTATATTTATATTTCTAATAAAAAAATCTGCATGTTCTAGATGGTCTATGAGTCGGGCTGACTCACATAAGGCAGATATGGAACCCGGCTCTTCTTCATATACAGGGTACTGCAGTGTATTCTGGCTGCCTCCAGTGCTAACAAACTGTTCTATTTTTGACCGTAAATATATGTTAGTCTCTGAGCCTGTCCCGAAATAAACACCAGGAACATTTGCATTTAAGTATAAAGTGTTTTGAGGATCTCTTGCACCCAAAATAACCTGGGAGGGCACACGCTTTAGAGCCTTTTTCAACACTTCTTCCGGAAACCGTATATTCCACTGCTTTTGTTTCCCGACTTTACTTTCACTTACCAGGCACCCTGCGCTGTGATATACTCCTGCTGCCTGTTCTCCCGCACATTTAATACCTGTTTCTGACAAAAGTTTCATTGATGCATTATGTATGCTCTTGATCTGTGTCTGAGTTAACCGTTCAACCGGCTGAACATACAGAGGTTTTCTATACGTAGGTTTTTGTTCATCCATAATTATCTCTCCTCTTCCTCAAATAACCCTACCCTTATGGCTCTGGAGAATTTTCTACAGAACTTATCCTTTCCAGCCAGCAGGTTTCCCATGATGACAGACTGTTGAATACTTTTTTGAGTAGGGTCTAAAATCGCTGAATGCAATCCAAAACAAACCGCCGTAGTAAGGAAAGCTCCATTTACAAAAAAGCGCTTTTTCAATCCATGAGAAATATTAGTTAGGCCCAGGGTGGTCTTTACCTGAGGGAAAAGCTCATTAATCCTCTCAATGGTCTTAAAAGTAACTAAAGCCTGATTGGTATCTGTTGCAATAGGAATCACCAGAGGGTCAAAAAAGATAAGTTCTTCAGACAATCCTCTTTTTCTCACTTCATTCAGGATTGCTTCACAGATGGCCAACCTTTTATCAGTTTCAGGAGGTATACCCTTCTTATCCATAGCCAGAGCTATGAGGGGAACCTGGTATTTAGAAGCAAGTTCAATGATTTCCATAGACCGGCTGGACAGTTCACCATTAATGGAATTAAGCATCCACGGCCTTCGATCATCTAAATGTTTTGCCGCAGCTTGTAGAATTTCAGGGCCTGCTGCATCCAATACAAGATTCTTCTCCGTGCACTCTAAAGCTATATCAATCAACCAGCACAGATCATCCTTTTCCTGCTGTATTACTCCAGAACCCGTCCCGGCATTCAGATCAATATAATGTGCTCCTGCCATATCCTGCATGACTATCTCATCTTTTATGGTAACCGTATCCTTTTGCTGAATAGCCGTTCTGATACGCTTTCTTGTTGCATTCACACGTTCTCCTATAATAATCATATTTACTCCTTTCAAAGCCTTTACTTTCCACTATTTTTTGAGTTTTTCTTTCACTAATAAGTACCTCTTTGGTTTTTCTTTAAGGATACCGGTGACTATCTCATGAGCCCTCTGATCAGCTGTCATATGCCCTTCTGAAATCCATAATGAACGTTCCTGACGGTCACTGAGGGTAGGCTGATAATGTTCAGACCGCATGAATTTCCGGGTACTTCTGCTGGTTAAGAAGTTGCCGCCGGGTCCAGTCTCTTTGATCTCATCAAGACAAAGGGTTTCCTCAGATACATCAATGCCCTTAATAGCCTGTTTAACCATACCGATAATTTCATTATCAATCACCAGCTTCTCCAAGCTTACTGTAAAAGCAAACTCCATAAGGCCCGCAGCATCATGTATAAAATCAGCTCCCGCTAAACCTACAAGCATGTTGGTTATTGCAGATTCGTACCCACATTGAGCATCCAGTGTCTTTGAGTCACTAATCCCCGCAGTTGAATAATAGGGAATACCATAGTAATGGGTCATCTGTGCCGTTGCAGCATTAATTAACCCACTTTCTACAGGAGCACCTAAATAACTCATAGACCTCATATCCATGGAGGAAGCAACACATCCATATATTACCGGTGTCCCTGGATTTACCAGCTGCGTTAACATAACATTGATCAAAGCATCACAATTTTGGATTACAAGGGTTCCGGCTAATGACATGGGTGAAGTGCCACCGCATAAAGGTTCTACAGGCACTGCCAACGGAATACCTTCTTTAGCAACTTGAATCATAAATGTTCCATACTCATTATCCACTCGAAGGGGGCTGATTCCACAGGTTATGATTGATATGAAGGGCCGTTCCCGCAGTGCTTCTGGAGAACCAGCAGCCTCTTCGGCCATACGAATCACATCGTCTATTCCTTGAGATGTGTATACCCCGCCCATAATATGTTTGTTGGTGTAGGTAAGCCCTGCATTAAATCGATGTACGTCAACCTCACTAATATCTAATTCACTGGGATATGTAGGAAGCAGACAGATATCAATGTTATCCATCCTATGCACGATTCTAATCACATTCTCAAGATCCTGCATGCAGGCAGTCCTGCTTTCTTTTTCTCCATAATCTAACATGTTTAAAGCTGTACCACCTGTTCCAAAGTATACTTCCCCCGACCCAAGCCGACAGTCATGTTTCTCCTCTCTTCCATAAAGAGTTACTGTGGAAGGGACTGAAGAAATCAATTCCCTAATAGTTTTTTCCTTTAATTTGATAATTTGATTCTGTTCATCCACAAAATCAGCAACCTCTTTGAAGTATGCAAAAGCTTCCGGCTGATGCACTTCAAATCCAGTTTCCGACAGCACCTCCATGGTTGCCCGGTGGACTTCCTCAATATCTCTCTGCGTCAGGGGCTTATATTGATGTATACGGGTATTCACATTTACATTCCTCCTTTAATGTATTTGGTTTAGATTATCGTCGATATTTACAGGTTTTTTTTTGATCACATTGAAGACATGCATTTCCATGATGATTAACCTGCTCTTGATCTCCAATCCCTATCAATGCCGTTACAGATTTTTTGGGACTCATCAGGTATGAAGGAGAAAGATGGATACCAAGAAGTTTTAGGGGCAGTAGAGAAAAAATTATACTCTGTTGTTCAATAGGCCAATCACAGTGTCCAGGGCTGTAGCGTTTGGTCATTCCTTCCCCCGGCTTACATACCCTCCCAATTTGTTTCTGTCCTCTCTCCATAACTGTTTCCATAACCTTAGAAGCAACCTGGTCAAGCACTACCTTTTCATGCATGCGCATATTTTCTTGCTTCATTGCATCATCTAAATCTCTACCCAAAGTAGCAGCACATAGAACAACATCATTACAATATGAAAGAACATATAAAAGCTTCCGACTTTTCACCGGATATGCTGTGCGAAAAACTGCACAGCCATCCTTCAATTGAATTATAGGAAGCTTTCTCCATATCATATTAGCATTGGCAGTTGCCAAAATAGTTTCAAGGGCAGTGTCTACTTCTTGCTTTGTTCGAAAAGAAATATTGTTTTTTTTTATAATATTTATATACTAATTTTACTGCAGTCTGTAAATCTAATGGTTGGCATAGAAAATTGTTCATAGCTCATACTCCTTGTATAAAGTATATAATACATAGTAATATTGTCAAGGGAGCCTAATTTTTTCCTATGTAAATATCTGGAATGTTGATTCTCGTAAATTTATGGGTTGCGAGAAGAGCTGTCGTAACCTATACATTTTCTCATTTTGTTTCGGAAGTTATGTATTCACAATATGCTAAAAGATGAGGTTATATGCCCAAGATTTTGAAATTGTTTAAATATATACTGGACATATAGGCTCATCCAAATTATGATGTTATCAAACATTTATTTAGGGGAGAGTGACATCATGTCAGCAAAAAAATGGATTGTAAAACTGACATTGGATGAAAGAAAAGAACTTTTGTGCATAGTTAATACAGGCACAGCACCCGCATACAAAATAAAGCATGCCAACATTTTGTTAAAAGCAGACCAGGGAGAGTACGGTGAAAACTGGACAGATGTAACCATTGCAGAGGCATATCATTGTCAGTTTAACACCGTATTTAATGTAAGAAAACGATTTGTTGAAGAGGGTCTGGAAAGAGCGTTGGGTCGAAAAAACAGAAAAAATTATACACGAAAACTCAACGGCCATCAGGAGGCTCAGTTGGCGCTGTTGGCCAGCAGTGTACCACCAGAAGGCTATTCCAAATGGACAATCGTTTTATTAGCCGAAAAAATGGTCCAGTTAGGATTTGTCCAAGACGTATCACCTTCCACAATTCAGCGTACGTTAAAAAAAATGAATTTAAGCCCTATCAGGTAAAGCAGAGGGTTTTTATAAGCTTCAAGAAAGTTTGTGGCAAGGATGGACGACACCTACAAATATATTAGATTTGAACCGCTGGCAGTTATCCTCCATTTAGGTTAGGCAAAAATGACATTTAAGGTAGGCAGTACATGGATTTTTGTGGGATTTGTTTTTACATGCCAAACTTTTTTTAATTTTTTTGGATTTTAAAATTTCTATCCCCTTTTTCTGCTAATAGTGAGTGGTTTCAGGTAACAGTTTTTGCTTCCGAGCCAGGGGACATTAATACCAAAGAATAATTCTTTTTTTAAAAATAGAAGGTGGATTGCCCATGGAATTAAAAAGAAAATGTACATTATGCAGCGCCCAAACCCATTTCTTTTATGAAGAAAAACAAAAGAAGTACTATAAATGCTGCAATTGTTCATCTATACTTTTAGATGCCGGTGCGTACCTGTCCAAAGAAAAAGAAAAGAACCGTTATGAAGAGCACAATAATAATGTGCATGACACAGGATATCAAAATTTTGTTGCACCCATTGTATCTGCTATTCAAAATAAATTTACCAAAGAACATTTAGGGTTAGATTTTGGCGCAGGAACCGGTCCCGTTATATCCAAACTTTTACGGGATAACGGGTTTAACATTAAACTATACGACCCGTTTTTCTGGAACAACCCCACATTACTACAAGACAGATATGACTATATTGCCTGCTGTGAAGTAATAGAACATTTTCAAGCCCCCGCAAAAGAATTTGATTTACTAAGATCCCTTCTAAAACCAAATGGATCTTTATATTGCATGACTGAAATTTACACAGAAGACATTGAATTTAAAAAGTGGTATTATAAAAACGACCCAACCCATGTGTTTTTCTACCATTCAAAAGCTTTCACATGGATTAAGTCGCACTTTAATTTTTCCACAGTAAACATTCAGGACAGACTTGTTCATTTTGCCACCTAACCTCAGAAGAGGTCTTTTAGCGGTTAGAAACTGCTGGGAAGCTCTTCTAATGCATAAAAGGTACAGCGGGGTTTCTGCTTATGGCCCACTCCAATGAAAAATCATTGTCATAAAGAAATACGAGATTACCCTCCTCATCTTTTACTTTGAAGCCTGATAAATTTGATGGGGGTTCTTTCACCCAACGGGCCCGCTGATACGGAAGCCGCTGCATAATCACATCCACACCATACTCTGATTTGAGTCTGTATTGAAAAACCTCAAACTGAAGTTCCCCCACAACGCCCAAAATAATTTCTTCCCTACCAACAGCCTTATAAACCTGAATTGCCCCTTCCTCTGCCAATTGGGACAAGCCCTTATGAAACTGCTTATACTTCATAGCATCACGGGTAGTCACGCTGGAAAAAAGTTCAGGTGAAAATCGGGGCAGCTTTTCAAACTGGAAAGAATTCTCCTGGGACAGTGTGTCTCCAATCTGATAAATGCCAGGGTCATATATGCCAATGATATCTCCCGGATACGCTTCTTCAATAATATTTCGGTCTTGTGCCAGAAACTGTTGTGGTTGGGAAAGACGAATGTTTTTTCCCGTCCGCACATGGCAAACGGTCATACCACGGGAAAATTTGCCCGAACATACTCTTAAGAAAGCGATGCGATCCCGGTGCGCAGGGTTCATGTTGGCCTGGATCTTAAATATAAACCCTGAAAAGTTATTTGACTCTGAATCGATTAGGCCAACACTGCTATTCTTTGGCGCAGGAGGTGCGGACAGCTCAAGAAATTTATAAATAAATGACTGGAGACCAAAACCGTTGATAGCGCTGCCAAAGAACACCGGCGTTAGGGCTCCCTCCTTTATTTTTTCTTCGTCAAAGGGCTCCCCGGCTACATCCAGAAGTTCCATTTCATTACGAAAGGTTTCATAAAGTTCAGCCCCCAATATATGTTTCATTTCATCCTCATCCAAATTTTGCCCAAGAGTTAAGTCGCTCTTTTGTCCTTCTGTATACAGCTCCATAGTTTTTAATCTTCGGTCATAAAGGCCATAATTACCGGAAGTTAGCCTGACTGGCCAGTTGAAAGGGAAAGAACCAATACCCAGAACTTTTTCAATTTCATCCAATAAGTCTAATGGCTCCCTACCTTGGCGGTCCAACTTATTGATAAAGGTGAAAATTGGCATCCCCTGTCTACGGCATACTTCAAACAATTTAACAGTCTGTGGCTCTACTCCTTTTGCCATGTCAATGACCATAAGAGCACTATCCGCAGCCGTCAGAGTACGATATGTGTCCTCACTAAAGTCCTGATGCCCCGGTGTATCCAAGATATTTATCCGATACCCACTGTAAGAAAACTGCAGAACACTGGAGGTAATGGAAATTCCCCGCTGCCTCTCCATCTCCATCCAGTCGGATGCAGCATGTTTCTTTGTCTTTCTTCCCTTAATGGAACCGGCTAGTCGGATAGCCCCCCCCAGATACAATAGTCTCTCCGTTAGAGTTGTCTTTCCGGCATCAGGGTGGGAAATGATAGCAAATGTTCGTCTGCTAGCTATTTCGTTAATAATGCTGTTAATCTGTAAAGTCATGTCTTAAGTCCCTTCTTTTAGCAGTGTCACTGCACGCGCTGATAAAACTCAAAGTAAAAACTAACAAACAATATAATGCTGATATAATTTTATGTAGACTGAAGCCTTCAATCTTAACCTCTAAATTATATCACCTTAGCATGTGGTTTTGTAGTGTAGAAGCATAGACTCTTTTTATAGGAGGATAAGAAAATCATAGGTATCATTATTCAATAGTGAAAAGCGGCATTAAGTGTAAATCTAGATTTAAATTTACATCTAATACCGCTTTTATAAATTGAATTTATAAATTTGGACTTTATGTTTTTTTTGAAAATACCGGCGGGAATCCTTGGGGTCTATTGACCCCGTGAGGATGTCACTTACATCCATGCTCATGTTCACGGCAGGAATCACCAGAGTCAGTAAGAGCTCCATCAAGCCATTTAAGAGCCACAACCTTAACATCACCTGAACATCCACGTACTACCTCTATCCCTGAGTTGTTTAAGACCCTTACTGCTCCCTGGCCCATATTGCCTGCAAGCATTATTTTCACACCTATTTCTGAAAGAGTTTGTGCGATATTTGATTTGCAGCCACAACCTGTCGGGGAAGTGATGATTTCTTGAGCAATTATTTCTTTGTTGTTGTTGATTGTGAAGACAGTAAAATATTCACAATGACCAAAATGATCGTCTATAAGATTCTGGCGAGATGGTAATGCAATTTTCATTAATTATTCCTCCAATAGAGTTAGAGTAGCATTATGTACAACATGACGTTATTGACATATGCCCCTTATGTATTAGAATAAATCAATAAAGAGTATATGTCAATAACGAAACTATCAATAGATATGAAATATGCCACAAACCCTTCTATCATCGCACCTATTGCAATTTGCCCGATGCTGTGTTATAATAAATTGCGCGTCGGGGCGTAGCGCAGCTTGGTAGCGCGCTTGGTTCGGGACCAAGAGGTCGGAGGTTCAAATCCTCTCGCTCCGACCATTGAAAGAACGTAGAAACCACGGGAGTTGTGGAACTTCCCGTGGTTTTTTTGTATTTCTTGATAAATTAACATTTAGTGAATCTTAATTAAATTATTCAAAATTTCGACAGAATGTTCTATCCCCACTTCCAGCTCATTCTTTCTCTTCTCCATCTGGTCCAACGCTTCACTAACCCTGGTCAAATCGTTTTTCAACTTATTATTTTCTTCTATTAATTCCTCACAAACAGGACAGTCCGGCGGATTTACCGGATCTGAAATCTCTGTGGCCAGCAAATCCTTAAGATAGTCCCTGATAATACTGTGTCCATAATCCGATGAAGGAGCCCATTTCCCCCCCAGCTCCTCAACTGTTTTAACGGTCCCGGCCCAACTTAGGCCTTTTACAAGATGATATCTGCCATGAGGCTCACCTATAGGCTCCAACCCTACATAGGCGGAAATATGATTAAAGTGTGCCCTCACGCCCTCCTCCGGTGTAGGGAACTGCTGATGGTCCTCCGGTCTGTCCCCGGCTGCTTCTCTAGTTTTTATGCCGGCCCAGTTATTATGGCTGGGAGGAACAACTCCAGGATATTTACCAAAAGCAGTCTCTTTTGCTGATTGAGCATAGAGTATCTCTGGCCTGATGCCGGTCTGCTTACCATAGGCCCAGTAGACCGGTGCAATATCAATAAATCGCTGGTGTACTCCCCTGTTTAATGCCCAGGCCTTAGCCTGTTCTACCACAGCCTGGGGCTCTCCAATTATTAGAGTTCCCACCGCTTCACCTCCTAGTAATTTCTTCACTTCTGCTTGAAGCTCTTCCATCCTAAAGTTTTTTCCGGGGCAAAGGGTGGCAGTGGCATCTTTATGGCCAATGATATCATCAACCTTTAACCCCTCTTCTTGAATCAGCTTAGCATTTAACCAGGCTCCGCTTTTCAGCTGGGCATCAGTCATCTTTTGTGTTTCAAAATTACCCTGATAACCTATCCCTAAGCTCCTGCCGTTCCAGTTTGCTCCGGCATGAGCACCAACATTACGGCCCCGACACTCATAAATAGTGCCATCGAAAGCTATCCAATAATTATATCCAATTCCTTTCCAACCATTTGTATTCTTATGGTAGTTGTGAACATCAAAAACTGTCCAAGTAGTGTGTGCCATATGATGTTGGATGAGTTTTTCAATGGGGTTGGTTATAGGAACCAATGGAGAACTCCAACTTAAATCAATTTCTACAATTTTCATTTTTTCCTCCTCTTCTGGGGGCTCCGGTTCTGGCTGTGGGGATGACTGAACCGGGGCAATGTTAGAAAACAATTCTGCTGCTATACTTGTCATTCTTTGATAATAATTTGGCTTGTCTATTTTTTCAAAGATAAGGACAGTTTTTGTTCCTTCTCCCATCTTTATAGTTGCATTATTATTCACTCTAATATTCGAAGTAATAAACCTAAAAGGATAATCACTATCTGGTTTGCTTATGGCCTTAAAAAGACTCACTCCAAAAAATTCCTTATGGTGATGCTTTATGTCATTCCAGTTATAATGATTTCCATCCCCTCTTTCTTCCGAAAGAGCACTAATAAAAAATTCTAAAACTCCTGAAATTGATTTTGAAAGCATTTGACCATAATTCCCCAGCCAATAACTCCCATGAGTTTGATTGACTCCTACTGCATGGCTGGTAACCTCTCCACCGTCATAACAAGGAACCCACACAATTTTTAAATCAGAACGCATTATTTCCCTAAAAGCTATGGGGTCACCAGCTACATTATGTTCCAAACCATAAGGAGTATCTGGAGTTATGCCTAAACTGTGTTTTCTAGGAGGGTTTTCTTGTGCATCTCCACAAAATACCCATACTTCTTTAATTTTACTTTTGCATAAACCCGGATTAGTCCTATACGCCCAATATAGGTCGGTACAAGTTCCTACTATAGTTACAACAACACTGGTTGGTGCATTTTGTATAACATTCAATAAAGCATGGTAACCCGTTACACTTGGGACATTGGTTCCGCAAATACTATTTAACTCATCTACCGTAATTCTACCTGGCCTTCTCTCCTGCTCAGCAGGTTGGTCAAGAACAAATGCTAATAAATTTATCTCTTTCTTACAGTGCAGGGCAAACATTGCCATGGCATCACCAACATCATCAAAATCGTCGTGGGGCCTAAATAAATCTGTGCAGTGTATTACATTTGCAGAACTCATATCCTAAAACCTCCATATTAAAAGCTATACTTTCAATATATGTCTCACAGCAAATGCTGTGACAAAAATGAAATTTAAAAAAGATCAGAAAAAATTGTTGAATACAAAAAATCGTTCTTTTGATATTTCTTAGCCAGTTGGAAAATACAGCTCAACAGTTGATTTTTATCCCCCTGTCCAGAGGAGTATTCTTCCCTCTCCTGAGGCGGCAAATCATCTATTAAGTGCTCCCATAGATGGTTTACTGCCTTTTCTAAAGCGTTTTCAGTCACTGGTCTTTCCATAATGGAAATTATTTTAACAATGAGATTGTTCTCCCCAGCAATAGAAAGATTTGCACTTTTTTTTATATGAGACTGTAATTCCTCATGATAACCATAACCCCGGGCCATAATTGAATATTTATAATGTTTCCAGAGATCGTATATATTTTTAGGCAGAGGAATACGGCCTTGCTGCTTACGCTTTAAATATTTTTCACGGAGAATCTTAATTTGGACTACCGGTGGATCAACATAGGAGAGTTCCCCTGTTCCTGACAGGCATTCCCTGCTGCAGGGGCTTTTATGACCAAAACCCCTAAGCAGCATCTCCTTTACCGTGAGGTCATGTCTGTTTTTAAGTTTATCCATATGGCCTTTCCAACGAAGGGTTTCTGGATGCGCAGAATAACCTCTCTTACCCTCCCCTAAAATACTCAGCAGGGCATGAATTTCGGCATGCTGTCCTAAAAGGCTTTGGCGGGATAAATAGCCTGCGTGAATATCCCATACCCTCATACAACCCCCCCCATTTGTTTGAAGCTGTAAAATATTTTAAATTGAACATAATATTGATATAATTATAGATATAGTTTGTCAAAAAAAACTAATAGATATGAAAACAACTAACGAAAAAGGAAGGACGAATTATGTTGAAAGATAACAACCAAAAAAAACATTTTGAAATCACAAAAACTGAAGAAGACTGGAAAGAAAAACTGTCTCCCGATGAATTTCATGTTCTAAGAGAAAAGGGAACTGAGGTACCCTTTAAAAACAAATACCATGACAACAAAGAAAAAGGCACCTATTACTGTGCGGGGTGTGGAAGTGCTCTTTTTAGTTCCCAAGCAAAGTTCGAGTCAGGCACAGGTTGGCCCAGCTTTAACCAATCCATATCAGAGAAATCCCTGGGAACCGAAGAAGACAAAAAGTTTGGAATGTTACGAACCGAAGTTCACTGTGCAGTATGTGGAGGACATCTGGGGCACGTATTCAACGACGGGCCTGAGCCTACCGGGCTCCGGTACTGTATGAACTCGGCTGCTCTAACCTTCAAAAAAAATAAAACATAAAACCTTTTTATACTATGGAAAAAGTTTTAAATGTTACAACAAAACAATAAATATCGAAGGTATTCTTACCCCCCGTCTAGAAATATTTAAAAAGAATATTTTAAGATATTCATTAGAAAGAGGTGTGCCCTTTTGTCTTCCCCCTGTGTAATCGTAAGTAACCTTTTAAAGAAGTTTAATGATCATATAGCGGTGAAAAATATTTCTTTCGAAATCCCCCAGGGCATAATATTCGGCCTGCTGGGGCCTAACGGAGCCGGCAAATCCACCGTTATATCCATGATGAGCGGGCTCTTTCCCCCCGACGCCGGAGAAATAACCATCGGAGGATACAGCATTCTTCAAGAACCCATGAAAGCCAAGAACATAATGGGGGTAGTCCCTCAGGAAATAGCCCTTTATCCAACGCTGACTGCCCGGGAAAACCTGATGTTCTGGGGAAGGTTGTTCCGGATGAAGGGAAAATACCTGCAGAGCAAGGTAGACGAAGTTTTGGAAATGGTAAGCTTAACTGAGCGGGCCAATGAACGGATTGAAAACTATTCCGGGGGGATGAAGCGGCGCATTAATATTGCCGCTGGACTTCTTCACAACCCTGGACTTTTACTGCTGGATGAACCTACGGTGGGAGTAGACCCCCAATCCCGACGGAATATCCTGGAAACTATAAAAGAACTGAACCGCCAGGGCATGACTGTAGTTTATACCAGTCATTATATGGAAGAAGTAGAGGAGCTATGTCAGTCCATTACCATTATGGACTTGGGAAAAATTATTGCTTCGGGTTCCCCAACAGACCTCATACAGATTGTGGGGAATACGGACCTGGTAAAACTGGAGCTTAACCGTCCAATGGAGGATTTTAAAGCCTTAGAAAAAATACCTGCCGTTAAGGCGGTATCCCTGGAGGGGACAACCCTACAGGTAACCGTCAACGACAGCAATAAAACCTTGGTTTCCATTCTGGCTGAGGTAACGGGAAAAGGCTTTCTGGTCTCCTCCATAAAGGTAGACCAACCTAACCTGGAAACCGTTTTTCTACACCTGACCGGACGGACTCTGCGAAATTAAAAGGAGTTTTGAACTATGACCCTGTTTTGGATAGCATTTAAAGACATAATCCTACTTTTGAAAGATAAAAAAGCTCTTTTGACCCTTATGGCCACTCCCTTAATTCTAACCCTAATCCTGGGGATGGCCCTGGGTTCCCTGTGGAGTAACGAAACACCACCCTCCCGGATATACTACAGCAACCAGGATGAAGGGGCTCTGGGCAGTATGCTATTTGATGAAATTTTCGCCCTGCCGGAACTGGCCGCCCGGTTTAACCTGGAAGAAATTAATGACCAGGAAAAGGCCCGGGAACAAGTACAAAGAGGTGAAGCCGTAGCCTTGATCAATATTCCTGCAGATTTCAGCAGCTCCCTGGCAGAAGGAAAATCCACACAGATTTCAGTCCTGGGAGACCCCGGAAGTTCCATCCGGGTGCAGATTGTCCAATCGGTGGTGGAACGCTTTGCTGCAGAAGTTTCTGCCCGGCAGGTGATCTATGAAACTCTGGCAGAAACAGCTTCCCTTGGACACCCTCCCGACAGCCTACTGAACCCGGAAACAGGACTCCAGGAAACAGCTGACCTGGTAGAAGAGGTTTTTTCCTCGGTGGAAATAGGTGTCTCCTTTGAAGACGGGTTTGTAAGGGCCCCCTCCACAACAGGGCCTCAAGCCATAGATTACTATGCTGCCGGCATGGGGGTTATGTACCTCTTGTTCACAGTAAGCCACGGCGCCACTCGCTTTCTACAGGAACGTCACGACAAAACCCTGGCTCGCATGCTGCAATCACCCACTCCCCATTGGCAAATTGCCGGGGGAAAGTTCCTGGGAATATTCTTGATGGGGCTGCTGCAATTTGGAGTGATTATTGCCGTTTCCACCCTGATATTTGGAGTTTATTGGGGCAATCCTCTGGGGGTGGCTATGCTGACCGTCACAGCAGCTTTTGCCGCTACCGGAGTGGGACTGGTTATCGCCGCTTCGGTCAAAACCTCTGAAAGCGCTTCTGCTGTAGGAACCTTTGTGGTTCTTTCCATGGCCGCCTTGGGAGGTTCCATGTTCCCCACCTTTGCTATGCCTCCCTGGATGCAGGCTCTCACCAAAATTACCATTAACGGCTGGGCTATGGACGGCTTTGTTATGCTGATGTTTTCCGAAGTTGGGCCGGAATCAGTTTTATTACATTCTGCTGTCCTGACAGGGGCAGGCATTATTTTATGTGCTTTCGCCAGTTGGCGAATTGCCGGGGAGGTGTAGTGAAAATCCTATGAAAAATATTATCTGGATCTCTTTAAACCATCTTAAATTACTATCCAAGGACAAAACTGCTTATCTGCTCCTTTTGGCTCTCCCTTTGGCTCTGACCCTTATTACCGGAATGGCCTTCGGGGAAAGCGGCAGTTCTAAAGAAGCCTATATCCTTCCCCTGGCCATTGTTGACCAGGATAACTCAGATGTTTCTGAATACCTGATCCAGGCTCTAACAACTGAAAACACCAGGGTGCAGCTTATTGAAGAGGATAGTGCCCGAGAATTAGTAAAAAACAAGGAAATTCCAGCAGCTGTAATTATAACCTATGGTTTTCAGAAGGATTTACAAGAGGGGCGCCCCGTAGAAATTACAGTTTTGCAGGCGGATCTCCAAGAATCCCCTCGGATTGTAGAACAGCTGGTAAACAATCAGCTGTTTAGATTAAAAGCCAACACCGCTGCTGCTGAAATTGGGCAAATTGGACAGGATTTCTCCCCTGAGCGGTGGATTTACCTTTTTGAACAGGCAGCAGATAAATGGCACCCCTCTCCCGCCGTACATGTTCATATGGAAAATATATCAGTAAGCAGAGACTCAGACATTCCCTTGGGAAACCAACAGTCATCCCCGGGTTATGTGGTCATGTTCGGCATGATGACAGTAATCGTGTCAGGATCCACCACCCTCCTGGAGGAACGCCGAAACGGAACCCTGACCCGCCTGCTCTCAGCCCCGGTGAACCGGTTTCAGCTGCTTACTGGAAAAATGCTGGGCTTCATGGTCAGCGGAATATTTCAAATGATTTTGATGATTACAGCAGGACAATTTATATTTGGAGTCAACTGGGGACAAAATCTGCCGGCAGTTATTCTTCTGGTAGCTGCCTTAAGTTTCGCCTCTACTGGTTTTGGAATGATGCTGGCTTCCCTATGCCGAACCCAAAGCCAGGCTGAATCTTTAGGGGTGTTGTCGGTAATCATCATGTCTATGCTGGGGGGTGCCTGGTGGCCGGTAGAAATTCTGCCCTCTTACATGCAAATTTTGTCCAGACTTGTCCCCTCCGGTTGGGCTATGCAGGGCTTTATTGATTTAACCTTACGGGGGGCTGATTTGGGACATATAGCCATCCCCCTCCTGGCCCTAACAGGTTTCGGCACTGCTTTCCTAACCATGGGAGCCTCAGCCTTCCGATTTCAAAAATAATCTTGACCCCAGTCACTAAAATGTTTAATTTGTCTTGTCAACTTACAGAACAAAATATAAAAAAGCTCTTTGATGAAAGAGCTTTTTTTGATGTTTAAATATTTAATTGTTAAAAACCAATGTATCCTCTGCTTAAACAAATGCATATGATGCTGTAAAAAAATAAGGAGAATCCCTAATGGACACAAATTATTACATGTATTTAGAAAACCTGGCCTCTGCCAATGCAGAAAAATTCCAGATACCCAGGTCTATTTTTTTAGGACTGATCACTCTAGAAAGTGGTTGGAACCCCAATGCTGGTAATTCTTCCGGGGCTATAGGGCTTACCCAGATTATTCCCTCCACCGCTGCCTTATTAGGCTATAGGCCGGAGGAGCTGGCGAATAACCCGGAACTGCAGCTGGAGGCAGGGGCTAAATACCTCAGCAGCATGTACCAGGAATTTGGGGACTGGAAGCTGGCCCTGGCCGCTTACAACGCCGGTCCCGCTGCCGTTAAAAGATACAATGGAATACCGCCCTTTAAAGAAACTCAAAATCATGTGAAGCGTGTCTTAGAAATGTCCCAAACCTTTGAAGATTAATCATCAAGATGGGTGTGTCAGGGGGTTGCCAGAAGAACCGTCCCCCTGACAACCTGACAACCGGCCTTACCATTTAATACCACAAGATTCCACTTTTCAGGGATGAAAAAATGTAGTATACTCTTAATACGAACACGCGTACGTTTTAAGGGTGGGATTAATTTATGCACAAAATAATTTTACTGGCAGACATGGAATCCTTTTACGCCAGTGTGGAGATTGCCCGGAACCCTTCGCTGCAGGGGAAGCCGGTGGTAGTGTGCGGGGACCCCCAACAACGCCGGGGTATCGTCCTGGCGGCCAACCGGGAAGCCAAAGCTTACGGCATCGAAACAGCCATGGGAGCCTGGGAATGTAAAAGCTTATGTCCCCATGCAGTTTTTATTCGCCCACATATGCAGGAATATATCAATGTTTCCCTGCAGATGACGGAGATTTTTCAGCGCTTCACCGATCGGGTGGCCCCTTATTCCATCGATGAGCAATTCTTGGACATGACCGGTTGCGAAAACCTCTTCGGGACTCCCCAGGAAATGGCCCTACGCATAAATAAGGAAATACAGAAGGAAACCGGAGTGCGCTGCCGCATAGGTATCGGGGAAAACCCCCTGCAGGCCAAGATGGCCTGCGATCGGTTTGCTAAGAAAAACCCCCAAGGGGTTTTTCAGCTGAACTGTGAAAACTATGCCTTTTTAACCTGGCCCCTTCCCATCCGAGACCTCTTTGGAGTGGGATTCCGTATGGAACGGAACCTGCACCGTATGGCAGTAAAAACCATCGGCTGCCTGGCCGCCCTGCCCCGGGAAAAAATGAAATCCCGTTGGGGGATCAATGGGGAAGTGCTGTGGCTGAACTCCCATGGCATAGACTACTCCAATATCCACTCCTGTTCTACGGAAAAACACAAAGGGGTGGGCCATTCCATGACCCTACCCCGGGATTATAACCATAAAGGAAAAATAGAGGTGGTTCTTTTGGAAATTACAGAAGAAGTATGCCGGCGAGCCCGGGGGTTAAAGAAGATAGGCCAGGTAGTGAACCTGTACTGCCGGGGGGCGGATTTCAACAACCCCACCGGTTTTTCACGCCAGAAAAAATTGGCGGAACCTACCGCCGTCACCATGGATATATACCCTGTAGTCTTGAAGCTTTTTGATATCCACTGGAACCGCCTGCCGGTGCGGGCCCTGGGGGTATCCCTTTCCGGACTGATAGAAGATCAGTACATACAGCTGTCCCTGCTGGAGGACAAAGAGAAAAAAATCCAGCTGGGGCGAGCCATGGACGAAGTCCGGGAACGCTTCGGAATCACCAGCCTTTTCAGAGCTTCCTCCCTAACCTCAGGAAGTCAGCTTTTTGACCGGGCCCATAAGATTGGAGGACACGAAGCATGAGCCGAAAATTTTCAGAACAATTTTTATGCAGCCGCATGATGCTTCCTGAACACCGGGAGGGGTTAAACCGTCAAAACAGGAAACAGCATAAAAGGGAAATTTTCCCAATACCCCTCATTGATGAGCAGCAGTGGGAAGAATTCCAACGTCTGTTGGAAAAAGCTCTGGAGCAGTGTTTGGTGGTGGAGATCCTCCGAAAAAAAAATGATATCCATCAATCTATAATAGGAACTCTCAAGAAAGCAGACAGTCTAACCGGTCTAATATTTGTACAAACAGAAGATGAAATAATAAAAGTAAAAGCCGGGGACGTGTTATCCCTTCGGATAATTTACACAGATATTTAAAACTAAGCAGCCTTTCGCTGTAGTGATACTTAACAATCGAGACCTGAAGAAGGTAAATTTCCATCACGACAACTTCCCTGCCAATCCATTTTAACAACTCCCGCTAGGAGTGATTTCATGATATTTAACTCAGCTTTGAGAAAACTTCTGTATTTCCAGAGCATTGCTGGAGTAAGTTTCCCTTCCCCTACAACAGCAGCACCAAATATTTCCTCAAAAGCATCATAGTCTAATTTTTCCCAAAACGTCAGCAAATCCTGTTCCATCTTTAATTTTAGACCCACTATCTCAAACAAGCGTTTTTGATAATTGTGGGCACCCTTTTCTGCCTCCTGAACTGCCACCTTTCCGCTGATACAAGCCAAATCAATCCCTCCTGCATGCAAAGGAGAAACCAACCCTGCAGCATCCCCAGCCAATAGAACATTATCATATACTAGAGAATCCAGAGCCTTAACAGAAATACATCCACCACTTTTCTTTACAATTTGGTAATTTTCCAGACCCTCTTTTTTTAATACCCTTTCCAACTCCCAACGTATACTTAACCCTTCAGGTTTTTTGAGAAAACCAATACCAACATTGGCTTTATTAAATCCATCTTTTATATTTCCTTTAGGAAAAATCCAATAATACCCGGTGTAATGAGGCTCAATTCCAACTTTAATGTTTTCTCCCAGATGACTAAAATCTCCCTCCATCACATACTGCACAACTCGGGCAGAACTTTCTTTATAAACCGCCTTAAAATTGTAAAGCTTTGAGGTAACCGATCCTGTTCCACTGGCATCAATAACCCACTGGTTCTGTTTTTGCAGATCCTTCAAATCCTTCTCTTCAACCTTAATCCCCTCCCTGATACATACTCCCTGTTCCTTCGCCTTTTCCCCAAGGTCTTTCTGCCACTTAGCTCGGTCTATCATCCACAAATTAAAGTTCCCGCAGTCTATTTTATAGTGCTTTTTCATTTCTAAAAAAATTTTTTTAACCTTAAATAGAATTCCGCTTTCAGGTTTTCCCAGCAGTTTTAAGGTATCAAAATAACCTTCGGCACAGTTGATATTCTCTCCAATTCGATTCTTTTCATAGAGGGAAACCTGATATCCCCTCTCAGCTGCTTCCAAAGCGGCAAAAAGTCCCGCGGGACCTCCGCCTATCACCGCTATCCTTCCCATATTATACCTCCAGAACTTTTTTGGTAATATAATATGTATTATACTACTAAATTAGCTAAGATGATAAAAAAATAATCCAGCATTTATCCGGATTTTATTTGTATTAATATTCTTTTCCTTTGTGCCCCCATCATTCCTACTGCTTTATTACTTATTTTCCTCCTGCAGCAAATTTATATTTTTTAGAGAATTATGACTCTCTGCACAGGATATATCTTCTTCGCAGTAAGGACAAAGCCAATTGGTATTTGGGTGGTCTGAAGCAGAATAAGATACTTTTTTACAATGGGGACAAAGTTTATAAGGCATTATACCACACCCTCCACTATTCTCTATTCTCTGCTATACAACCTATATCTAGTATATTCTTTACAGATTCTGTAATTCCTTCGTAAAACACTGTAATATTTTATTCTTTTTAACTAATATTACTATCTTTTAAATATATTATTTCTTTCGTAAATTATTCGTAAACCCTCCAGAATTAAAAATGCGTGAACATGGTCTATTACCTTAGATTCCTGTTTTATCAACGAAGCAAAGCCACCGGTAGCTACCACAACAGGTGCCTTTGAAAAAGTGTCAGCCATACGGGTTACAATTCCCTCCACCTGTCCCACAAATCCATAAAATATGCCCGCCTGCATACTGCTAACAGTATCTTTACCAATAATGCTTCTGGGCTTCACCAATTCTACCCGAGGAAGTTTAGCCGCTTTTTGAAAAAGTGCTTCCGTAGATATCCCAATACCGGGGGCAATGGCTCCCCCCAGGTAATCCCCCTCCTCTGAAACCGCGCAAAAAGTAGTCGCGGTCCCAAAGTCTACAATAATTAACGGCCCCTTGTAAAAAGCATAGGCTGCTACGGCATTGACGATGCGGTCTGCACCCACCTCCCGAGGATTTTCCATTTTAATGTTCAACCCGGTCTTTATACCAGGGCCTACCACCATAGGCTTCAGCTTAAAATATTTCTCAGTCATTTTACATAACGTAGGCATTAGTGGAGGGACCACAGAGGAAATAGCAATCCCTTTGATTTTTTCCATCAAAATTCCTTCATATTCAAACAAACCTTTAATTAGCATTCCATATTCATCTACCGTTTTCTGTCGATCTGTGGATATGCGCCAGTTGTATTTAAGTTCTGTCCCCTGGTAAACCCCTACTACAGTATTAGTATTCCCAACATCAAACACTAACAGCATATTAACAACCCCCTCCATTACTTAAAAATAATACTTCCTGCTAAAACCTCTATAATCTGTCCCTGCTCAGTCTTCAAAAGCAGAGCGCCTTTTTCATTAATTCCAATAGATTGTCCCGAGATAACCTCCAAAGGGGTCTCCACAGATATCTGCCTACCTAACAGCAGGTCATACTTCCGCCATTCATCAATAATTTTTCCAAATCCTTCTCCCAGGGCCTGATCATATAATAACTCTATTTGCCTTAGGACCTTAGCCAGGATTTCTGAAAAAAATAATTCTGTTTCTGTTTCGTCCCCCAGGCAGATTATTTTCTTCTTCAGTTCCCCGGGGATAGAGTCTGAATCAATCTTTATGTTAATCCCAATACCTAGAACGATGTAGTTTATCAAGTTCATTTTCGCACTAATTTCCGTTAATATTCCTGCACACTTTCGGTTCTTAAGATATACATCATTAGGCCATTTAATTTTTAACGGTAAAGGAACCAGCTCCTGAATCCCCCGGACCACTGCTAATGAAGCCAGCAGTGTAACAAAGGACGCCTGTTGGGGGTCTATATCAGGTGTAAGTATAACCGAAAACCAGATACCTCCCCTGGGAGAAAACCAGCGGTTACTGACTCTGCCCCTGCCTCCCGTCTGTTCCTCCGCCACCACCACAGTTCCCTGGGGAGCTCCCTCTAAAGCCAGCTCTTTGGCCCGACGATTTGTAGAATCAATAATCCGGAAGTGCTCTATTATCTGTCCTATTTCTTTTGTGCTTAGATACCTCTTTATCTCTTCCGGCAGCAGTAAATCAGGCCTAAGAGATAAACAGTATCCTTTGATAATTTCTTCCTTCATCTTTTCTCTTTTCGTTTACTTTCATTATAACATTTTTATACGAAAGAAGAAAAAAATATCCCCTCTTCCAATTACGGAAAAGGGGATATTTAGACGTTAATTTATTATTAACAAGCGTTTTTTAGAATACACCTTTAACCTTGCCGGACTCAACATCTACATCCACACGACGGTAAGCCGGGTTGGATCCGGTTCCGGGCATCAAGCTGATGGATCCGGCTACGGGCACTACGAAACCTGCGCCTTTATAGGTCAGGATATCGCGAACAAAGAGCTTCCAGCCTTTAGGAACACCCTTCAATGCAGGGTTGTCGGACAGACTGAGGTGAGTTTTAACCATGCAGGTTCCCAGCTTCTGGATTTCAGGATCTTTTTCCATTCTTTCAGCTTTCTGCAGGGCTTCTGGAGAGTACTCAACACCGTCAGCGCCGTAAACTTCAGTAGCAATCTTATGAATCCGATCTCTCAGCGGAGTTTCTAATTCATATAGGAATTTGAAATCACTTTCTTCTTCGCAGGCTTCTGCAACGGCATCAGCAAATTCAAGAGCGCCTTCGCCGCCATGCTCCCAGTGCCTGGAAAGAGCAACCCGGGCTCCGGCTTCGCCGGCAAGCTTGCGGACTGCTTCGATTTCTTTATCAGTATCAGTGTAGAAAGCGTTGATACATACAACAGGGCTCATACCGGACTTCTTGATCACTTCGATCAGGTGAAGCAAGTTTGAGCAGCCCTTTTCTACCAGGTCTACGTTTTCTTCTTTGTAGCTATCATGCAGTGGCTGTCCGGGAATGGGGATAGGAGCTCCACCGTGGCACTTCAGGGCCCGGATTGTGGCTACCAGCACGGCACAATGAGGCTTCAGGCCGGAGATACGGCACTTCAGGTTCCAGAACTTCTCGAAACCGATATCGGCTGCGAATCCAGACTCGGTGCATACATAGTCGCCCAACTTCAAGGCAACACGGTCGGAAATGATGGAGTTCTGTCCGATAGCAATGTTAGCAAAAGGTCCTGCGTGTACGAAGCAGGGCTGGCCTTCCAGAGTCTGCATCAGGTTGGGGTTAAGAGCCTCAACCATCCAGGCAGTCATGGCGCCATCTACATCTAAATCAGCAGTTGTTACCGGGTTGCCCTTCTTATCATAGGCCACCACAATTTTACCCATCCGCTCTCTCATGTCTTTCAGGTCGGTAGCAACGGAAAGGATAGCCATAACTTCAGAAGAAACAGCAATTGCAAAACCGGAATTCATCATAAATCCGTCTGACTTGCCGCCAAGACCAATAATAATGTTCCGCAGTGCCTGGGCACAGAAGTCCATAATCCACTTCATCTCAACGTTTCTGGGGTCAATGTCTAATCTTGTTAATCCCTGTTTGGCCAGGAACTTATCACTGTAGTTGAATTCATGCTGAATCCTGGAGGTAGTAGCAACCATGGCCAGGTTATGAGCATTCATAATGGCGTTAATGTCACCGGTTAAACCTAAGGAAAACTCAGTCAGGGGGATACACTGTGCCAGGCCGCCGCCGGCTGCAGAACCCTTAACGTTCATGGTGGGTCCACCAGATGGCTGGCGGATACATGCTATAACATTCTTGCCTCTCTTACCCATACCCTGTACTAATCCAACCAGGGATGTGGATTTACCTTCTCCCAGGGGAGTTGGGGTGATGGCAGTTACGTCAATATATTTTCCATCAGGAACATCCTTCATACGGTTTAAAACTTTCATGTAATCTATTTTGGCTACATAGTGTCCATAAGGAAGAAGCTCTTCTTTTTCCAGTCCCAGCTCTTCACCAAGCTGATAGACTGTTTTCATTGTTTTTTCGGCATCTTCGGCAATTTCCCAGTCAGCGTGTTTCGTTGGATCTAAAGGCAATTATAAAACCTCCTTAAATTTTTTAAGATTGTTAACATTGTAACTTACCCATAAAAATACTCGCCCTCCGTTACTTTTTTATCACCCTCCTTTTTAAGATAAAAAATGAATTGTACTATTTGTATAGTTTTATGTACATTGCTTCAGATTATTTAGAAAATTGTATTATACCTTATTTGGTTATTACTAGGCAACCAAGTATATAGTTCTACAATTTTAAGAAAATTCCTTCTGAACTTCTATAAAATGTTATAAATATTTTTGGCAGCCTAAAGTATTTTTTGTTATTTAACAAATAAACCTCAAAATAAAAATAAGAAAGCTTTAGCCTTCTTATTTTTAGTAAATGTTTAATTTTTATACTCTTTAATCTGCATAAAAACCAGATGTTTATTTATGCCCAAAAGCCTCAACTATTAATCAATTTGCAATTCACCTTTAAGACTGTCGTTATCCTTATCTTGTCTTTTGGATACACCTTCTTGGGCCTTTTTATCCTGAAGTAAAGGCTGTTCATTTTCCTCAACTTTCTGATGTTGATTTTCTATAGTTATTTCTTGTCCCTCAAAAATTGCTGCAACCTGGTCCGCATCTATAGTTTCCTTTTCCAACAGTGTCTGGGCTAAGGATTCCAGCTTATCCCTGTTCTCCAGGAGTAAGTCCTTTGCTCTTTGATAACAACGCTCTATGGTTTCTTTAACATCATTGTCGATAGCCCTGGCAATTTCCTCGCTGTAGTCCCTATCCCTGGCCAGATCCCTTCCTAAAAACACCTGGCTGTCCTGTTTTTTGCCCAGAGTCAAAGGCCCTAATGAGTCACTCATCCCATATTCCATTATCATCTGACGCACTAGATGAGTAGATCTCTCCAGGTCATTTTGGGCACCGGTACTGATTTCATTAAAAACAATTTGTTCCGCCACCCGGCCGGCCAGCAGAGTAGTGATTCGCTCCAATAGTTCTGTTTTAGTCATGTAATAACGGTCTTCTTCCGGAAGCATCAGGGTGAATCCTCCTGCTCTACCCCGAGGGATAATGGACACTTTATGAACCGGGTCGGTGTGAGGAAGCATATGTCCCACCAGAGCATGCCCTGCCTCATGATAAGCCACCAGATTCTTTTCAAAATCACTTATAACCCGGCTTCTTTTCTCAGTTCCGGCAATAACACGGTCAATAGCCTGCTCCAGCTCAGTCATTTCGATTATTTTTTTATTTTTTCTACCTGCCAAAAGGGCTGATTCATTAATAATATTTTCCAAGTCTGCACCAGTGAAACCGGGTGTTCTACGGGCAACCACTTTAAGGTTCACATCCTTAGTTAAGGGTTTCCCCAGGGCATGAACCTGCAGTATTTCTTCTCTGCCCCTTACATCAGGAACATTGACCACGATCTGGCGGTCAAACCGACCTGGTCTGAGTAGAGCAGGATCAAGGATATCAGGACGGTTTGTAGCTGCTACCACAATGACCCCTTCATTGACGTCAAAGCCGTCCATTTCCACCAGCAGCTGATTCAAAGTCTGTTCTCTCTCGTCGTGGCCGCCCCCCAGGCCAGCCCCTCTCTGACGCCCCACCGCATCTATTTCATCAATAAAAATAATACAAGGTGAGTTTTTCTTTGCATTTTCGAAAAGATCCCTAACTCGGGATGCTCCAACCCCTACGAACATTTCTACAAAATCCGAACCACTGATAGAGAAGAAGGGAACTCCTGCTTCCCCCGCTACAGCCCTGGCCAAAAGGGTTTTTCCCGTACCTGGAGAGCCTACTAAAAGCACTCCTTTGGGAATCCGTGCTCCCAGTTCAATAAATTTCCTGGGTTCTTTTAAAAATTCAACAACTTCTACCAACTCTTCTTTTTCCTCATCAGCCCCCGCCACAGAATTAAAAGTAATCTTTTTCCTTTCCGTATCGTAAAGCCGCGCCTTGCTCTTTCCAAAATTCATAACCCGGCCGCCGCCCCCCTGGGACTGCTGCATAAAAAAGAAAAAAATACCAATCAAAATTATAAAGGGAAGCATATAGGTAATTAGAGTTGTCCACCACTGAGGCTCCGGCACCGGCTGTGGATTATAGGGAACATCGTACTCCAGCAGCCTGGCGGTAAGATCATCATCCTCCGGCTTATAAACCCGGAAACTGGTTCCATCTACCATTTCACCCGTTACCTCATTGCCAACTATCTCCACTTCACTGACCTGCTGGGCTTCAATGGCCTTTACAAATTCATTGTATTTAATTTCTTGAGGCTGCTCTGGACCCTGGCTGAACGCTTGCAAGAGAGCTATAGCAATCATTAATATCAAAATATAAAAAGTAGCCTGTCTGAAAAATTTTTTCAAAAAAATAAACCCCCTCTATTAACCCGAAAAACTCTTCCTGTTATTTTATCACATGTAACCTGAAAAAACAAGAAACTCAGGACCTTTGTAAAACACAGACATCCGCTAGATTACGGTATTTTTCCGCACAATCTAAACCGTACCCCACCACATATTCATCTGGAATCACAAAACCCTGGTAGTCAGCACTTATCTCCACCTGACGACAATCAACCTTGTCCAGCAGAACACATATTTTTAAAGAAGCTGGTTTACGAGCTTCTAGATTTTCCACCAGATACTTCAACGTTAAACCTGTATCGATAATATCCTCCACAATAACCACATGTCGACCCTTTAAGCTGGCATCCAAATCCTTTATAATCTGGACCACCCCAGAGGTTTTTGTGGCTTTGCCATAGCTGGACACTGCCATAAAATCTATTTTTACCGGCACAGATATGCTTCGAATTAAATCCGAAAAAAACACTACCGCTCCCTTTAAGATGCATATCATCAACAGTTCTTCTCCCTGATATTCCTGAGAAATTTCCTGGGCCAAATGCTCAACTTTTTTTATAATCTGTTCCCTACTCAACAATACATGTAGTTTATCCTGCATTACTAACACCCTCTCTGTGTTTTTTTTGCCGTCAAAACCAAAACTTTCTGGGTCTTCTCCGTCAAACGGCAGGGATGAGATACTCTGATTCCCACGATCCAAAGAATATCGGTTCCTCCGATAATTAGGGGCACTTTATCCCTCTCTTCCAGGGGCACCTTTTGGTCTATTAAAAAATCCTTTACTTTTTTGCTGCCCTTAAGCCCCAGAGGTTTAAACCTGGCCCCGGGCCAGCGCAGGACCAGATATAAAGGCCGCATCACCCGGTCATAATCCAGGTATGCTTCTTTTTTGGGGTCTGGAGGCCAGGGCAGTCCATCCTTATTTTTAATCTCCGCCTGAATTTTCAAGTTCAGTTCAGGTACTGCCGTAATACCCGGCACCTGTATCATTACCTTCTTCAGCAACTTTTTTGCTTTTTCCTGATAATTTTTCAAGAAGAGCAGACGACTGTAACTTTTTTTAATGATGACGTTCCCCGGAAGACTCAAACTGCCATGGGGACTTCCCCTAACAAGCATTTCCAAAATAGCCTCCAAGTGTTTGTATTCCACTTCAGTAAGGTTTCCTTTCAGCCTTTCCAGAGCCATTCTGAGAATCCTCCACTGCAATGCCGGATGCAGATTCATTATATGAGAACCCTCCAGAACCACCCTATCCGAAGTATGTTCCAACAACACATCAGAAAAAACCCAACATGCCTGCTGCTCCATAAAGCTGTTTTCTCTGGCTAAACTTCGGGACATGTTCAGCAGAACTTCTTTAATCCCAGGGTTATATTGCTCCTCCAGATAGGGTATCAGTTTCAGACGGATCTTATTCCGTTGATATACTGGCTTCAAATTACTGGGGTCTATGCAGTAAGACAGGTGATTCTCTCGGCAGTACTCTTCAATTTCTTGCCGAGAGGTTTCCAGCAGCGGCCGAATAATAGAAATCTGGTTTTTTCCTGGAAAATCATCCATCAAGCTCATTCCAGCCAACCCCCCTGCTCCAGTTCCCCTAAGCAGTCTCATCAATATTGTTTCCACCTGGTCATCAGAATTATGACCTAAAGCAACCTTGGAAGCATCAATCTTTTCAGCTGTTCTGGCCAAAAGCCTCAACCTGACTTTGCGAGCAGCATCCTGCAGGGAAAGTCCGGTAATCCTGCGGTACCTGGAAACATTAAATGATTCATTATATGACGGAATCCCCAGGTTCTCTGCCAGCTGTTTAACAAACTGGGATTCCTGACAGGAACTCTCTCCCCTAAGCTGGTGATCCAAATGGAAAACAAAAAGTTTAAGGTTGAGCGGCCCCGATAATTTATTTAAAATATGCAGCAGACATACAGAATCGGGCCCCCCGGAAACTGCCACCAGAACCCTGTCTCCTTCTAACAAAAGATTTTTAGCTGCTGCTGTAATTCTCATTTCATTCTTCATAAACTTTTAATTTTGCCCCTTCATATTAAGCATTATAAACCAAAATATCCATGATAAAGTAATTTTGACATAATATCATTATAAAAGAAAACTATTCATAATCATACCCCGAAATACAGTTTAATATTATTTTTCCCAAAGCATGTCAAGCTTCAAGAAGCAGATCCAAGTGCCAAAAATGTCAAAATGTCAAGGGGACGGTTTTTCTGACAAACCATGATATGGCAGAAATAGAAATAATAGCATTATTAGAAGAACCGTCCCCCTGACAACCTTGAAAATCTCCCCTTGACACTTGGCAATCTCTTGGCATTCTTACAATGAAAGGAGCCTGGGCTTTTCCCAGGCTCCTTTGTATAAGACCCCCACCCCTAAGCGTTAGCGTAGGTGGGGCTTTTAATCCGGTGGAGTAGAGCCCCCACCTGATTCCCCGATGTTTCAGCTGCTGAAACGAGTTCACTCAAGCAGGCTGATTGGCTCTATTCTTCAATCGTATTACCCGGCAGACCACTACGGTAAAGTCATCCTTCGCTTTTCCCCCTGATTTTTGATAGGCTTCGTCCAGGAGATTGTCAGCCATAATTTGTGGATGGACAGGTTTCATTCCCTTGATTATTTCCTTAAGCCAACTTTCCTTGACTTTCCCTCCTCGGAGCTCTGTAAACCCATCGGTGATGAAAAAAATATAATCATCATGAAGAAGCTTTTCCCGGCTGACCGAAGGTTCCATAACGGAAACAATGCCCATGGGCAAAGAGCAGCCATTGATCTCCCGGACTGTATCTCCTCTTTTTATGAAACTTGGACAGGCACCAATTTTAATAAATTCTCCCTGGCCTTTTTTTAAATCTAACAACATCATGTCTACGGTGGAAAAGGTCTCCTTGGACCTGAGCTGCAGTAGTTGATTTACGGTTCGAGTTACCACCTCCCGCTCCAATCCCAACTGTAATAACTTTTCCAGAAGGTTTACTGTCACCAGGCTTTCATTCTGTGCCTTTTTCCCACAACCCATACCATCGCTTACTACAACCACCTGCTTTGCTTCTTTTAACTGAAAGAAATTGAAAGAATCTCCTGAGACTTCTTCTTCCGCCCGGGCCATTTGGGCAACCCCCAATTCGATGGTATATTCTCTCTGCTGACCCTCAGTTTCTGCAGGTTTTTCCACAGTATTTATTTTTCCGGAAAGTTCTTTAATAACCTCAGACATACCCTGCAGTTGGGCACTAACAATTTCCTGACTTCCCTTTACCTTTTGCTGCCAGACATTACTAACCTGGTAAAGCTCCCACAAGCTGTTAGCTGATTGGGTCAGCTCTTTTTTTCGGCTGCAGGTTTTGTACAAATTAATAGGCAGCTGCCGTACCGTTAATTTACCATTCTTCTCAAGGCTGCCCAACAGCTCCTGCATACTTTTTTTAGTTTTGTGTATATCTCTCTTCCAACACCGGTCATACTGATTGCAGGGATTGCATACTTTCACTGCAATTCTGTCCACCAGAAAACATGAGCTCTCTTCCACCTCAGACTCTTCTTCACTGTAGTCCAAAGAGGCTGCAATTTCTTCAAAGATGTTAGCCAGGTCTCTCACTCTATTCATGCTGACATTGCTTGCTTTCTCCTCCTGGGAAGCCCTTTCTTCTCGCTTCTTTATATTTTGCTGTTTTCTCATTCTACCGTGCATCAGAGTAAGCCTGGAATAAACACTTTTAGGAATCAGCATGAAAGCCATTAAAACTACAACATCTTCTAATAGAACCGGCATCAAACTAGGTATATCAAAAAAGTAAAAACTTAAAAGAAGGGAACCGATCAGGTAACCGGTTGCAGAACCCAGTTTTCCCAGTTCCCGAAAAGTTCCAGCCATTAGTCCGGTAAGAGTGAATATACCCATCAATGCCACCAGCTGTTCCCCGCCGTGTAATATTCTAATAAAACCCAGCACAGCGCCGGCGGCAGCACCTAACCCTCCGCCCCCTAAAAAACCAAAAGAAATAATAATAAACTTGCTGATTAGGCTTTGAAAATTAACCAGGCCAATGGTTCCTTCCCCGATTCCAGTAATCATAATTACACTGGTAAGCATCAAACTGATCCCCTCTTCAAAAGTCAAGCTCCTGGAGGGAATGCCTTCTTTTAAGAAAGGTACCACCACAAAGAAAACCGACCAGGCTAAAAGTGCCAGGACAACTTCAAAGGCAAAAAGAACCGCATCGTATAAAAAATAATAGTTAGTTATGTATTGAGGTAAAAAGGCCAAAATCATTGAAACGGATAAAATAACCCATCCTGGTATTTCAAATTTACTTCTTTTAAAAAGATGGCTCACAAAAGTAAAAATAAGGATACCTAAAGCCAAATTCAATGGATACCAACCCAGAGAGTGGGTAAGACTTCCGGCAATTATACTTAAGGCAACATATAGACTCTTATAGGGAGATATGGTAAAAACAACCGCCCAATATGCCAGGCCGAAGGGCGCCAGTTCCCCAAGAAAAACTGACCTGCCTAATAGAAATCCCACCATACATAGAAAAAACCGACCCCTGAGGAGAGCCTGTCCCACATTTTGCAGGATTTCCTTTGCGTTGAAGTATTTTAAACTCCCATTGGCTGTGGGACTATACGATTTTTGATAACTTTGAATCGCTCCTCCTTTAATTTTCACAACAGCTCCTCCTTGTCCCAAGTATTTCATTCCATTATAAACCAACTCTTCCAAAAATTTTGTCACACCGGGGAGGAGCACCTAATTTTTTTTTCGACAAATTAATCCTTATCCCTCATTCTGAATAATAACCTGTATTTTTTCTCCCAGGCTTTCATCAACTGCCACAAAGGAATAACCCAGCTTAAGGAGAATAACGGGATATTTCTGCAGCAGAGTAAACTCTTCCCCCGGTAAAATCCCCAGGGTTAACAGCTTACGGCTTTTCTCCCAGTCTGTGCCGATATCTTTGATAATTCCATTACTACCCTTTTTTAATTCTGTCAATTTTACAGCTGCCTGATTTTTTTTCATATTCTCCCCCTTATAACAATGGCACTATGTTTAAAATCCTACTCAATAAATATCCGGCACCGAAAGCAGCAAAGAGGACACTGACTAAAATGACCATTCCTCTAAACAGGCCCTGTTCTTTTATCACCATGATAAACTGAGCAATACAGGGTAAAAATAGAGACAGGGTGAGAGAGGCTGCCACCAGCTGAGATGTGCTTAACGTTCCTATCTTAACCAAATCATAAAGTCCGGCAGCACCATAATCCCGACGAAAAAAACCCAAAATAAAAATTGGCGCCATTTCCTCAGGCAGATTCATTACTCTCAATAGAGGGGCCAGCAGCAGGATTACATAGTCAAGCAATCCTGACATTGCCCCGACCCACATAATCACACTGACCAGAAAAAAAAGCGGTATTACTTCTTTCATATACCATTTGATCCTGGCAAAAGTTTTATTAAACAGTGCCTTACCATGGGGAATGCGCAGGGGAGGTATCTCCATATAGAAATGGGGATTTGTACCCGGAAGAATTTTATCTAACAAATAACCGGTCATCCCTAGTATCAACAGAAGGCTGACAGCCCATACTGCCAGGGCCCGAGGCTGTCCCGCCAGAATAGACAGAATCAAACCCAGCTGTGCTGAACAGGGTATACCTAAGGCTAACAGCAGCACGCAAATAAATCTTTCCCTTTTGGTTTCCAAAGTTCTGGCGGCCATAACCGCCATAGTTCCACAACCCAGCCCTAAAATTAAAGGAATAACGGAACGGCCATTTAGCCCAAATTTTTTAAAGAGTCTGTCCAAAAGCATGGCCAGGCGGGGAAGATATCCTGAATCTTCAACAACAGAAAAAAATATAAAAAAAGAAGTTACAATGGGTAAGACTACCGCCATGCTGTATCGAAGCCCAAGGTTAAATAGGCCATATTCTGCGTACAAAAACTGTTCCAACCAGAAAAAGGGGATACAGTGACCCTGTCTGATTAACCAAGGCATAACCAATTGCTGATATAGATAACCATCCATAAAATCTACCAAAGCCCCTGCCCCAAACATACCTACAAATTTATAAAGGCCGTAATATAAAACCAGAGCCAGAAAACAAAGTCCCCAAAAAGGGTGCATGGTCAATAAACTAAGCCTGTCCCCCAGGATTTGTGGTCTTTTTTTTTGTGAACTGGACACTTCTTTTACTACTTCCCTGGCCGCCCTTTGTCTTTGCAGCTCTCCGGGATAAGAGCTTTTAAAAACTGTTTTTTGGTTTCTTTTATTACTATTTAGTTCCTTACAGATGATTTTTTTTAACTGCTCTATTCCCTGCCCCTTTATAGAAACTGTACCTATAACTGGAATTTTAAGTATTTCCTCCAGCTTTTTTAAATTCAGGACCAGCCCAACCTCCCTGGCCTCATCCAACATGTTTACCACCAGAACCAAAGGATGCCCCGCCTCCATCAACTGAAAAGTAAGGGACAGCATCTTATCTAAATTTTTTGCATCCACCACATGAAGCACCAGGTCTGCTTTCTGTTCCTTCAACAGGGAGACCGTTACTTTTTCCTCCTGGGTAAAAGGCGTCAAGCTGTAAATCCCTGGAGTATCCTTTACCCTTAAAATCCTCTTGTTACACCTTAATTTCCCGGAAGTTATGTCTACTGTAGTGCCCGGATAATTAGAAACCACTGCATAGGAATCAGTAATCCGATTAAAGATAACACTCTTTCCAACGTTTGGCCTGCCCACCAACAGTATAACCCCATCTTTCTTTTTTGCTGATTTTCCCGTATTCAAACCTTAAAACCCCCCGCATTTTTCAACCACAGTTTAAATTTACTCTGCTTCTCTTGATGAAACCTTCCTCTATGCTGCTTGTCTAATCTATTACTATGCGGGAAAGCTGGTATATTTCCAATTATTTTTGTTTAAGATAATCTGTGAAATACTAAAGACCTTAGATTTTGGCTTAACCAAAAAAAAATAGTTAAATAAGATTAAAGAAAGGGTAAATTTCAATGTCTTTAAAAATAATTGCTATGCTCATTGCTGTACTTTCAGGAGTTTCCATGGCGGTCCAGGGAGCCTTAAATACCGTAATGGGAAAGTTTATCGGCGTTCTAGAAACAACTTTTATCGTACATATTGTAGGGACTCTGGTAGTCTTTCTGGGTCTGTTCGTTTTTAAACTGGGATCCGGCAGCTTTGAGAATTTAAACCGGGCTCCCTGGTACGCTTTTATTGGAGGGGTTTTTGGAGTAATCATCGTTTACAGCGTAGTTTACAGCATTTCAAATTTAGGAGTAGCCATTGCCACTACCGTAATCATCACCGGACAGATTATTACAGCTGTTCTCATCGATCATTTTGGACTGTTCGGACTGGATAAAATCTGCTTCAGCTGGACTAAAGTATTAGGGATCCTTTTTCTTTCCTTAGGGGTAAAATTTATGCTCAATTGAACTTGTGAAGAGCACCCAAAAGCAGGTCTCCTTCACTAACCATAACCTGATGAAAATGAAGTTGTTTCATAAATGCCAGTATAATTGCTGTCCCGGCCACAATCACATCAGCCCTTTGGGGCTGCAGCCCAATAAATTTTTGTCTATCCTCTTCCTTTACAGAACAGAGACGAGTTAAAATATCGGAAATTTCCTTTACTGTCAAAATAAAACCGTGTACCTTAGTAGAGTCGTATACCTTTAGTTCTTGTTTAATAGAGGCCAGGGAGGTGATAGTGCCTCCTACCCCAATCAACTGCTTAAACTCCTCTTTCATTTCCGCCTTTACAGGATATATAAGATTTCTGGTGTACTGCTCAACCTTTCTTACCTCTTCAACCCCAGGGGGATCTGAAGCTATAAAAGCCTCCGTCAACCTAACCACTCCAAGTTTTAAACTTTTAAATTTTAGTTGTTCCCCTTGCTGCCAGATCAGTTCTGTGCTGCCCCCTCCCAGATCGAATATAAGTGGTTTTTCTGTTGGGACAATAGTATTTATCACCCCCAGGTAACTTAATTCCGCCTCCTGAACTCCGGACAGGACTGTTAAATTTACGCCGGTTTCTTTTTTCAACCGATCAATCAAGATTTCCCTGTTCCGGGCTTCCCGGACAGCACTGGTAGCCATCACAACAGTAAGGTTAGCCTGATGTTCTTTAATAACCTGAAGATAATTATTCACTATCTCCAGAGTACGCTCTACGGCTTCCCCCTTAAGTTCCCCCTGCTTTGCCGTCCCTTCCCCCAACCTGGTTATTTCATTACTGCAGTAACAGGGGATATAATTTCCTTGGGGAGCTTTTCTAGCAATGAGCAGCCGCACTGAATTGGTACCTAAATCCATCACAGCAAAGTACATGAAAACTACTCCTTTCATTTTCTTATGTCAAATCTTCAAATTCAAACTTATCAAATTTAATCTCACCAACAAAAAAAGTATTCCCCAGGAATACTTTAAATAGTACTGGCTTTTATCTCATATAATTTTTTATCGGATAATCCAGGAAGGTAACCTTTAATTAATTTCCGGTTTCCTGTCTGTAATTTCCCCGACCTCCTCTTTTATTCTCAGTATTTTTCTTTAAATCATGCAGCCTTTCATCACTTTCCTTTAAAAATTTAGTCATTTTGTCCTCAAAACCCTGTTTTTGGCCTCTTGGTGGGGCAGGCTTTCTTTTATCCCCTCTATCCCTGCGCTCAAAACGTTCTGGCCTTGCAGGCCGTTCGGTCTGCTGACGGGGAGCAGGAGCCGTGGGATTTGCCTGCTTGATGGAAAGGCCAATTTTGCCTCCCTGATCTACGGATAAAACCTTAACTTTTACCCGATCTTTCTTGGTCAGAAATTCATTAATATCCTTGACGTACGTATCTGCAATTTCTGAAATATGAACCAGACCGACTTCTCCGCCGGAAAGCTGAACAAAAACACCAAAATTAGTAATTCCCGTCACTATTCCTTCAACAATGCTGCCAACTTCAATAGACATACTAAAAATTATCCTCCTCGGGTTGATAAAAATTAAAATAAATATATATAAAGAACTACCTTTCCTTTTCTTTGAAAACGTAGCGGTCTTTATCTACTTTAAACAAAACTTCCCCTGATTTAATCAAACCCAGTTCTTTCCTGGCTAGTATTTCAATATATTCAGGGTTATGAAGAAGTTCTACTTCTTTTAATAATTTATCTTTTTCATTTTCTGCTATTGTAATATCTTCCTTGAGAGCTGAAAGTTGAGCATCCATGCTAAGCACCTTTAAGTGCTGATTGATGAACAGACCGCTAAAATACAAAACCAGGAGAAAAAAAACAAAAAAAACAGCTTTAGGAGAAGAGAAACTATTTGTTCTCCTGCCGGATTTATTTTTTTTATATTTTGAATAATTTAACACTTTATCCCGGGAATCTATATTTTTTCTCATTTTCTAAATTCTCCCCTGAACAATCCTTGAACATAACTCTTGATTCGAGTATTATTTTCTCTGTTTCTTTCAAAAAATCCTTCTTTTATGATTAATTTTATTTAATATTTTACCCAGAGGCTGATAGAAATTTTTAATTTTGTTTTTTAATTTTACTAATTTTTGGTATGCCGGCCTACATAGCCTGCGCAGTATTTTAACAAAAGGACTAAAAATAAATCTAAAAAACCGTGTGATAATTTTAATTATAAAATGTGTAATTTTTAAAAATCTGTCTATTAAGAATACATATATTCTTTTTACAAAAGGACTGAAGAGTACGTAATATAAGATCAGTCCTCCACCCATAGCTAAAAAAATGTATAGACGCACTTCTCCCCAGTTAACCAACAGCAGCAAAAAAGCAGTTATCATGGTAATAATTAACCATAGACTAAAATCTAAAATTAGACGGAGCCAGGGAGTTACCCTGATATACTTTTTTAGAATATGATAAAAATCAAAAATAAATCCAGATATAAATCCAATACAGATTAAAAAAAACAGGTCAGCAAACTGGTTTCCCACAGTCATAACGGCACCTCCGTAATAAACAGCCCTAACTATTTATTTACCTGAAAAGCCTCTCCAGGAAACTTCCGCCTTTGCCTCTCAATCCCCTGGTTCCTTTTTCTTCCGAGTAAGCTAATTCCAACACAAACCCTTCAATAGACAGGTTGCCCTGCTCTAGGTTCAAATGTTTTATATGAAGTTCCTCGCCCCGAATTGCCAAGAGCCCCATCTCTGTTTCCAAAATAATTTCCTCATCATCAAAACTATCCACATGTACTACTCCATTAATTTCCATATACTCACGATTTTCTATAACCAGCCTGTGTTGTTGGTTTACCGGCTTCCTTTTTTCTTCCACTGTTTTTCTCCTCCCTTTTTTAATTACTGCTAATATTTTCTTTAATTTCATAATTATGCAGGATTAAAGCAATTATGAATGGTCTCAACAATAAAAATAAATAATTAAACTGGCTCAAAGAGCCAGTTTGATTATTTATAAAAATATTTTAGTTGAAATGTTAATTAACAAATCCTAATCCCAGAGTTTAACGATATCTACGTCTTTATAATAGTATCTGACAATTTCCTCTGGAGATAATCCGTCATCAGCATGGGCCCGGGCACCCCACTGACACATACCCACCCCATGACCAAAACCGGTGCCGCTAAAAGTTACTTCATTTCCTGATATATCCATTTCATTTATGAAGGTGGATCGCATTTCTGTGCTGCCCAGAGCAAGCCTTAAATCAGGAGCAACTACCTCGGTATCATTGGCCCTAAAGAGAGTTACCCTGCCAGAGGGACCCTTCTCAACAATTTCAAATTCAGTGATGGGTCCCGGATCTTCTCCTGTTACTTCCTGAACAGCACTTCTTATCTGCTCCAAACTGAAAGATTCATCCCAATCTTTTTCTTCCTGAGGAACAATATCTGTGGCTGGACTTCTAACCACATGAATATAAGGTGGATTCCCTCCTTTAAAAGCTAAACCCTCGTCCGCCAGTGCCGTCTGAGGCCCCGCAAAAGCATGAAACCAGCCTCGAATAAAATTACCCTGATGCACAACAACTTCCCCCCGGGTCATCTCCACCGCTTTTTCTACATTCTCCGTTATGGCTTCGGCATCATACGCCTGGAACTCTTCAATATCTGTGGAAGCATGGGCATTTCGTTGGGGTACTCCACCATTTTCTTCAATTTTCTGGAGTGTAAAACTCCTGGCAATAATGGCCTGTGCAGCCAGTGCAGTTTCCGGCCAATCCGGCTTCATTTCCCCGGCCACCACACCTTTTATATATTCTTCAAAGTCCATACTCCTGACAGACCCTTCCTCACTGATATAAACCTGTAATACCGGTTCCTGATTTTCTTCGGTTTTGATCTCCGGGGGAATCTCCGGAGAAGCCTGCTCCTGAAGCGGCTGAATTTCCTGTCCATCCCTTGAACCAACAAACCTGCTCACCACTACCAAAAACAGAATCACTAACAAAACTGAACCAACAATCCAGTAATTCTTATTATGAGTAGGCATTTTAATCACGTCATGCCTCCTAAAAAATGCTTGTATTTAAATCATCTTTAATCATAGTATTCGCTTAAAAAGTAAAACATTATACCCACATCTATCTAAATTACTCATAGAAAATCTATTTGCTTTTAACTATAGGATGTAAGAACCATGGAAAAATTGCTTACAGAATTATACCTGGAAAAAACCCAAAAAAAATTAGGCTCAAACGTGGAGAACCTAATTTTTAACCTTTGTGCTTTTGTTATGGATATCTCAAGGTTACTACTTTACACTTTCTTTTAGAGCTTTACCGGCTTTAAAAACGGGAACAGTAGCTTGAGGTATCTGAATTACATCTCCTGTGGCGGGGTTTCTTCCCTCCCGAGCCTTACGGGTCCGTAAATCAAAGGTGCCAAATCCAATTAACTGAACTTTTTCACCTTTAGTCAAAGTATCAGTGATCCCCTCAAAAACAGCATTAACCACCTTTTCGGTGTCCTTTTTCGTCATCCCTGCCTTCTCTGCCACTACGCTGATTAGTTCAGATTTATTCACCAAAATCCCTCCTATTTTACAATCTTAATAATTAGGTAATATAAAAGCTAATTCGCTATTGTTTTTAAAACTCCTGCATATTTATTGTTTTTTTTTACCTTATAATCCATGTTTTTTAGCCTTTTCCCATAATCTGTCCAACTGTTCCAATTTATATTCAGTAAAATCTTTTTCTTTTTTTTTGATTTCTCTTTCCATATAATTCAATCGACGTAAAAATTTGTCCACCGCAGAACCCATAGCTAACTCCGCATCTACCTCTAACATCCGGGATACATTTACTGCGGCAAAAAGTAAATCTCCTATTTCTTCTTCTATTTTATCCTTTTCCCCATTTTTATATACGTTATCCAGTTCCTTTAGTTCTTCTATTACCTTGTCAAAAGCTCCATCTACCTTATCCCAATCAAAACCTACCCCCGCCGCTTGCTGCTGAACCTTTTGTGCTCTCTTTAAAGCCGGCAGCCCCTGGGGAGAAGAAAATAGACTTTTCTGCTTCTTTTCCTTCCTTTTAATTTCAGACCATTTTAAAGAAACGCCCTGGGCGTCCTCAATTCTTTCCTGACCGAAAACATGGGGGTGTCGGCGGATAATTTTTTCGCATATTTTTTCAATAACTTCACCCATATGAAATGATCCCGTTTCCGATGCCAGCTGACTGTGAAAGACAACCTGCAGCAGCAGGTCCCCCAATTCTTCACATAGTGAATCCATATCTTTTTGGTCTATGGCATGTATTACCTCAAAAGTTTCTTCCAAAAGATATGGCTTCAAACTCTGATGCGTCTGTTTTTTATCCCAAGGGCACCCATCAGGCTGCCTGAGCCGAGACATCATGTCCACCAGCCGGGAAAGGCTTTGTGCCTGGTTACCGTTCTTAACTTCTTCTGATGCTGTATTTTTTTCCTTCATAAATTGTAATCTCCTCACCTGACAAAATTCTTATCCCCTTAAAATATGAAGCATATTGGCTAACCTGATGAGATAAGGGCCTAACTTGGGGATTAATTTGAGGTCCTCTCTAGTAATACTCCCCGTTATAAATAAAAATATACCATAACTCACCATTCCCGCTACGATAGCCAGGAGTGCAGCCCCTGCATTGCTTAAAGATATAGCTCTGGACGCTGTGACCAGGTCCGGCAGCTGCAGAAAAAGGGCGGTAAACAGTTGATTTAAATAAATATATGCCAGATAAACAACCACACCCATGCCTGTTACCGCCGACAGGGGCTTAATCACCAGTTCACTTAAAGTTAATCTAACCCTGGTTAATTTATACACATCTAAAAAGTTCAGCAGAGATGAAACCGCAAACCCAATCACTGTGGCAAAGGCAGCTCCCTGTATGTTAAACTGAGGTTGTGCCGTCAGGGTCCAGGTGAGTATGGTCTTGATGAAAGCTCCATAGACCATGTGTTTTACCGGCAGCATTGTCTTCCCCATCCCATGTAAGATACCGGTGGTAGTCTGGTAAAGAGTAATGAAAACTACACTCAGAGCGCTGGCCTTTAAAGGCAGTGCCGCTTCTGCATTATCAAAAAGCAGTACAGTAATGGGTTCCGCCAGAATAAACAGGCCTACCGCCGCCGGCAGCCCTAAAATTATGGTAAGCCGGACCACCAGGTTAGTATTACGCCTGATTACACTCTGGTTATTTAAAGCCAGCGCTTCAGATATGGAAGGCACCAGGCTAATTGCCAGGGCTATGGTGAGAATGGCGGGAATCTGAATCAGAGACCCGGCCATCCCCGTCAGCTGACCATAAAGCGCTCTGGCCCTCTCCACCGTAAAGCCTGCGGTTTGAAGCTGTTGTGGCACAATACTCAAATCCAGAATTGAAATCAGAGGTAGAACCAGGTTACCTACCGTAATAGGAATAGAAATTGCGGCAATTTTATATAAAGCCCGGGAAAACCCCAGAGATTCTTTTGTTCTCTGCCTCCCTGCCTTTTGAAACATGTCCGGAGTAGTTTTAAAAAAATATATGACCAGAAAAGCCAGGCCAAAAACTGCTCCGGCAGCAGCCCCAAATGTTGCCCCACCGGCTGAGTACTCAAGCCCCCGGGGAAGCAATGCCAGGGCCAAATAAATGGCAACGGCTACCCGGGTTATCTGCTCTATTATTTGCGATATCCCCGTGGGAAGCATAGACTGCTGTCCCTGAAAAAATCCCCGGAAGGCTGACATCACCGCCACGAAAAAAATAGCTGGTGATATAAATAAAATAGGTATTAGTGCCTGGGAGTCCCCAATTACATACTCTACAATATAATCTGCCCCATAAAACAACCCGACGCTGATAATAAACCCGCTTACAGCCAGAACAATAACGGCTACCTTAAAAACCCGAACAGCACCATAATAATTTTTTACCGCCAGATTTTCCGCCACCAGTTTCGAGACGGCAATGGGAATCCCTGCCGTAGATATTATTAACAGAGCACTGTAAATAGGATAGGCCATCTGATAGAGGCCAATCCCTTCGTCCCCTATTAAAGCAGCCAGGACGATTCTAAATATTGCTCCAATCATCCTGGAAATAATACCTGCTAATGTAAGAATGACTGCTCCTTTAATAAAAGACTGTTTACCCGGCAACATCTTACCCACCTTTCTACTTTCAGTGCACAGGCCAATTAATAACTACTAAAAGCTGACAATCGTGAACAACCTTTAGCCTAAAGTAGTCACAACATTTAATTATTAATATCCGTATGCATTTAAAAGTAATTATATCAATAAATATAAAAAAAAAAAACTACACAAAAGAAGTAGTAACCAATTAGTTACTACTTCTTTAGAGTTTCATTTACACCATCCATCAATTATTGCTCCATCTGTTTTGCTAGAAAACTAGCAGCAGTCTCCGCCAGCTTTAATTCCATGTCCCCCATCTTCACATCTTTTTCTTTATTGCCTAAAATGACTGCCCCAATGGGATCCCCCTCGGCAATAATAGGTGCAATTACTTCTACGGTAAACTTGATCACACCTTCTTCTTCGCTCTCCTTATAATAAGGGTGCTCAGCGGGGTTGTTGATGGAAACACTTTTCCTGGTTTCCATTACCTTCTCTACAGCCGGACTCAAAGGTCTATTTAAGAATTCCTTTTTTGGAGCACCAGCCACAGCAATAATTGTATCTCTATCGGCAATACAGGCAATATGACCGATGGCTTCGTAAAGGGAATCAACATATTCCTGCGCAAAGTCACCTAACTCACCAATGGGTGAATACTTCTTTAAAATAACCTCGCCATCGCGGTCTACAAAAATTTCTAACGGGTCTCCTTCGCGAATGCGTAAGGTTCTTCTGATTTCCTTGGGAATTACTACCCTTCCCAGATCATCAATGCGTCTTACGATGCCTGTTGCTTTCAAATACCTTCCCTCCTTTTTCTGCTTTGAATTACAGATTAAACCTTCTTGTTTTAGTATATATCCGAAGGAAAGGTTTTATTCACTTTTGCTTTTAAAATTTAATTGTCCTCTAAATAATTTTCAATAACCGCATTTTCTGTAAGTTCTGTAGTGTAATGATAGAAGACTTCTTCTTTTTTTAGCATCATAACATCTTCTTTAATCTCATCATAACTGTAATAATATGAATCTTCCTTCTCATGCAGCTTAATTACGTGCCAACCGAAAGGGGTTTCTATCGGTTCACTGATTTCACCCACCTCTAGAGCAAAAGCAGCCTCGGTAAATATAGGATCAAAGTGCTGATCTACTTCAGAAATCACAAACTCAGAGGATTCATCCAGAGATACATCATTAGATATTTCTTCAAATTCTTCACCGTTTTCCAGACGCTCCATTATTTCCAGAGCTTCCTCTTCCAGCTCTACCAGTATATGAGATATCCTTACAAAGCCGGGATCTAGAAACATATCCTTGTTGTCTTCATAATACTGCTTGGCATCCTGCTCTAGAATACCTTCCACTACATGCTCATAAAGAAGGTGTATCAGATAATTCTCTCTTAGCATTGACCTTAAAACATCTTCGGAGAGCTTATCCTTTTTCATTCTTTCCTGAAATTGTTCTTCACTTTCAAAAAACTCGACAATAATCTCCTTAAGTTCCTCCTGGTATTGTTTCTCCGCCTCTTCGTCATCAATGATCAGTCCAATCCTGTCAATTTCTTGACTGACCAGCTTGGACTGAATCAAAGAATTCAACAAGCTGGATTCTATGAAAAACTTAAATTCTTCATCGTTTTCCAGAGAATCAGAGTACTCCTCCATAAAAAGGTTAAAAATCAGTATCCTTTCATCCAGGTGACTTTGGGTAATCTTCTCACCGTTTACTTCTGCTAAAACTTTCTCCTGCTGACAACCGAATACCGTCAGAATAAGAGCCAGGAGAAGAAATAAAACCAGCAGCTTCTGAATAGATTTCAAAAAAAATACACCCTTTCTTTTTCGAATTGGCATGAATTATTTCTTTTTAATAGTACAAGTTAATTATAATGGATTGCTCTATCATCCGCAAGGCAAAAGAGTTTTTGACAAAATCTTTCAATATGGTCCACTAAAAGATTCTCCTGGACTCCTTGTACATTTAATTTAAAACTAACCCCTTGACCTACCTGCAGGCTGACTTCCTCAGAAAAACTGCTGGCCATCTGCAGCAGATCCTCTCCCCGTCCCTTGAAATCAGAATAAAATTTTACCTTAACCTGGGTTTTTTCCTGAGTTATTGAAGATATTTTCAACTGCCCTGCCAATACTTTTAACCGGGCAATTTTTAAGAGATTCTTTACCGGTTCAGGAACGGGGCCGTAACGGTCAATCATTTCCCTCTCCACATCTGCTGTCTCTTCCGGAGATTCTACCGCTGCTATTTTTTGATAGATATATATTTTTTGGCTGTGATGGTGAATATAAGAAGCAGGTATAAAAGCATTTATATTTAACTCGATTTTTACCTCAGGAGTCTCTTCTTCAGGAAAACCCTTAAGTTCATTTATGCTCTGCTCTAAAAGTTGACAATAAAGATCAAAACCTACGGTAACTATAAAACCATGCTGTTCCGGACCTAGAATATTACCGGCTCCCCTGATTTCCAGGTCTCTCATGGCGATTTTAAACCCCGACCCCAGCTCCGTAAACTCTTTAATGGCCTGCAGCCTCTTTTCTGCCACCTCAGATAAAACTTTATCCTTTTTATAAGTAAGATAAGCATAAGCCAGGCGGTTTGACCTTCCCACTCTCCCCCTCAGTTGGTACAGCTGAGATAAACCCATTTTATCGGCATCGTAAATAATCATTGTATTTACATTGGGAATATCCAAACCCGCCTCCACAATGGTAGTGCTAAGAAGTATATCATAATCTTTGTTTAGAAACTGGTACATGTTTTTTTCCAACCTGGCCTCGGGCATCTGTCCATGTCCAATGACAACCCTGGCCTCGGGTATGATCTGCTTCAATTTTTCTCCCCGTTTTTCTATGGTTTCCACCCGATTATAGACGAAGAATACCTGCCCTCCCCGATTAAGCTCTCTCTGAAGAGCTTCCCTGATCAATGCCTCTGAATACTCCACCACATAGGTTTGAATAGGGTACCGGTTTTCCGGTGGAGTTTCAATTACACTTAGATCCCTGACTCCCACCAGAGACATGTAAAGAGTTCGAGGAATGGGGGTAGCAGTCATAGTCAGCACATCTACATTTTTCCTGAGCATCTTGATTTTTTCCTTATGTTTAACTCCAAAACGCTGTTCTTCATCAATGATTAAAAGGCCTAAATCTTTAAAATGTATATCTGAAGATAACAGGCGGTGAGTTCCGATTATGATGTCTACCCACCCTGATTTGACCTGTTTTACAACCTCTTTTTGCTCTGAGGGTTTTCTAAACCGGCTTAACACTTCAATGTTTACAGGAAAACCTTCGAACCTTTCTTTAAAACTCCGGTAATGCTGCTGTGCCAAAATAGTAGTAGGGACCAGGAATGCTACCTGCTTATGTTCCATCACTGCTTTAAATGCTGCCCGTAATGCAATTTCCGTCTTACCATAACCCACATCACCACAGATTAAACGATCCATAGGTTTTTTATTTTCCATATCTTTTTTTACATCACTGATGGCTTTCAGCTGGTCTGGAGTTTCCTCAAAAGGAAAGCGGTCTTCAAATTCCCTCTGCCAGTTGTGATCAGGTGAATACGCGTGCCCCTGCACAGATTCCCTGACTGCATATAACTTCAAAAGCTCCTGAGCCAGTTTCTGCACAGATTCTTTTACCCTGCTTTTAACCCGAGACCATTCACTGCTGCCCATACCGTGGAGTTTTGGTTTCCTGCCTTCCCCACCGATATATTTTTTTACCAGTCCAATCTGGTCAGTGGGGATAAAGAGTTTATCCTCACCGGCGTATTTAATATAAAGGTAATCTTTATTCAGCTGGTTGATTTCCAACGTTTTAATGCCCAGGTATTGACCAATCCCATGCTGTTCATGGACCACAAAATCCCCCATCTCCAGATCATGATAATCAGAAATGGTAATGCCTTCTTTAGAGGTCTTCCAGACTTTCTTTTTTTTATATTTTGGAATCAATTCCTGCTCTGAAATCAGAGCTGTTTTTGTTTCCGGTAAAATAAAACCGTTTTCCAAATTACAGTTAATAACCCCCACTGTTCCCGGTAAAATATTCTCCGGGGTAGAGGTAAAAGAGGCCCTGATATTCTCCTCTTCAAAGGAATGGGCGGCTTCTTTTCCTCGTTCTTTGGAGGAAGCCAGAAGAAATACCCGATAACCTTCCTTAAACCAATGATTGATTTCCCCTCTCAAAAAATCCCACTGCCCATGGAACCGGGGCATATTTTTATTAGCAATGGTAACAATGCTTTGGGGAGTAAACCCTGGAATTTTACGCATAAGAAGGGAAAAAGAAAGGTATGGGGCCTTATGGGTAAATATAAAGTCATGAATACTTTTATTCAGTTTTGTTTGACCCGGAAGAATAGCCCCCTCAACCAGCATAGAGCTGTTGGTTTCTTCCATCTCAAAGGTCAACTTTTGGCTGTTTTCTAAAATATGCACCGGTTCATCCAAAAACACCAGAGCATCTTTAGGAAGATAATCCATAATGGTATGCAGCCGGGGATAAAAATAAGGAAGGTATTGTTCAATTTCACTAAAATAAATTTTTTCTTTAATTTTTTCCAAATGATACTCTACTTTAGATGCAAGTTTTGAGGCAGCCTCCATTTCCCCAGCCCTGTTAAGAGCGGTCAATCTCTTCTCTAAATCCTTCTCAATCTCTACCCTGCCCCGCAGAAATGCCCCTTGATCCAAAATTAGCTCCTGCACAGGATTTATGTGAACTTCCCTGAGGCTTTTTTTAGACCTCTGGGAAGAAAGGTCAAACTCCCGAAGAGATTCTGCTTCATCTCCAAAGAATTCTATTCTTACAGGATTCCGTAAAGTGGAGGGAAAAATATCTAAAATACCTCCCCGAAGGCTGAACTGCCCCCTGCCCTCTACCAGGGGAGACCTTTCATATCCCAGCTGTACTAACCGCTGGGTCAGTTCTTCCAGGGAAAAACTTGATTTCTCCGAAATTTTTAAGGAAGAAACTGCCCAAAGATCTTTGGGAGGCAAAAGAGACATCAGGGCCGATGCTGGGGCGATGACCAAAAAGTCACCTCCGGCCGTTATTTTTTCCAAAACCTGCAGACGCTGCTCTGTTATCTCTCTACTGTGAGAAATGGACTCATAAAAAATACTCTCCCTGGCAGGGAAAAGCAGAACTTTCTCCCCAGAAAAGAAATTCAAAAAATTCTCATAAATCTTCTCCGCATTAAAAAGATCAGTCGTAACCACCAGCACCGGACGCCCGGTATTTACCTTAACAGCAGTCATAACCAGGTTTTTCTGACTGCCGTCTATCCCATATATCAGCTGACTAGGCATATGTTGCTCTATATTTTCTAAAACTGTTTGAAAATTTTCATCTTCCGTTAGAAGATTTAAAATAAATTCACCACACATTTATACTGTTCCTCCCGGCTTCAAAGCAAAAAAAGCCTTAAGCAAAAACTTGAGGCCTGCTTCCTCCATGAACTTTTCTAAAGATATGCAATCTTTTTGACCTCCCAGAGTTCCCAAAAAAATTACAGCTTCTAAGGAACACCAGTTTGAATATACCATAATTGCAAGAAGAATGGAAGCCAAAATCCTTCAAAAATTACAGATATAATTTCAAATAATTTCAAATAACTAAAACGATTTTTTTTTATCCTTTTAAATGATAAATAGAATAAATAGCTTTCCACCTTGCTTATCATATTATTCCCTGAAAACCTGTATTATTCACTGATGCGCCCAAAAAGCCCACATTTAGGGCATCTCACCTTGAGGATATGATCCAAGGACTCTCAAGAAAACCGTATTTTCCCCCACAGACTCCAAAGTTTCTTTTATTTTAGGTTCATTTAAGTGCCCCTCTAAATCAACAAAAAACAGGTAGTCCCCAAAGTTTCTTTTTGAAGGACGGGATTCAATTCGTGTTAAATTAAGTTGCCTCAAGGCAAATTCCTTTAAAACTTGATATAGTGCCCCGGGCCCATCTTTAATCCCAAAAACCAGAGAAGTTTTATCCTTTCCGGTAGCTTCTCTATTATGCTTCAAAGAAAGCACGATAAAACGGGTATAATTGCAGTCATAGTCGTGAATGTTCTCCTCTAAGACCTTTAAACCATACAGATCTGCCGCCCTTCGGGTTCCAATAGCGGCACAAGTATTGTCATTTCTTCTTTCCGAGATTAACCGGGCTGCCTGGGCTGTACTTAAAGTTAACTCTGTTTGTGACTGCGGTAGGTGTTTTTCAATAAACTTGCGGCACTGAGCTACTGCCTGGGGATGGGAATATAAATGTTTAACATCTCCTGTTGTGCCTCCTTCTTTACCCAGCAAATGATGCGATACCGGGATAATAACTTCCCCATTAATAACCAGATTGGTTTCCCTGGCTAAGATGTCCAGGGTTATATTCACGGAACCCTCCAAAGAATTTTCTACCGGCACTATGCCCCATTCTACCTCTTTCCCTATCGCCCTGATTACTTCAGAAATAGTACTATATTCTTTTATCTCCTCCGGCGGCAGTTGTATATATTTAAAAAGTGCTTCCTGAGTAAAAGTCCCAGGAGGGCCAAGATAACCCATTTTATACATGATCACCACTCCTTGCTATCTACTTTATCATTTAAAATCCAGTCTTTTCTTTTTTTGCCTTAGGAAATGGTGAAGATAAGACAAGGAGGCAGGAATAGAGAAGGTTTCTCTTGTCTTATCATCAGCCCATCTTTATGCACGGCCAACAGCTTTTAGAAATGGTTTTAGCTCTGCCACAAGCCTTTGTAAATTTTTAGGGCTCAAGGACTGCTCTCCGTCACACAGTGCCTCTGAAGGACAGGGATGTGCTTCGATTAAAAGCCCATCGGCTCCGGCAGCTACAGCAGCCTTAGCAAGAGGCGCCACCAGTTTCCACATGCCGGTAGCATGAGAAGGGTCCACCACTATGGGCAGATGACTGAGACTTTTGATTAAAGGGACGGCGCTTAAATCCAGGGTATTTCGGGTATAGGTTTCAAAGGTCCTTATTCCCCGTTCGCACAGCACTACATTATAGTTTTCTTCTGCCAAAATATATTCTGCTGACATCAACCATTCCTCAATGGTGGCAGACAATCCTCTTTTTAAGAGGACCGGTTTTCCGGTCATACCCACCGCCTTCAACAAGGAATAATTCTGCATATTCCGGGAGCCAATTTGCAGCATATCAGCATAATTAGCTACCAGTTCAACATCCTGGGTGTTAATCACCTCTGTTACTACCGGTAGGCCTGTTTCCTCCCGGGCCCGAGCCAACATTTTTAGTCCCTCCTCCTCCAACCCCTGAAAGGCGTAGGGAGAAGTTCGGGGTTTGAAGGCACCCCCCCTAAGGATTTTGCCTCCTGCTGCTTTTACTGCCCGGGCAATTTGAACCATCTGTTCCTCGTTTTCTACAGCGCAGGGGCCGCACATGGTAACTACCTTGCTTCCACCTATTTCTACGTCCCCTACCTTGACCACTGTATCTTCTTCCTTTGCCTCTCGGCTAACCATCTTATAAGGTTTCATGATGGACATCACTTTTTCTACCCCGGGGTATGACTCCAGGTTGAGAGAATTAGCAACTTTGCGGTCCCCCACCGCACCCAACACCAACCTCTTTACTCCTTGAATCGGATGAATTTTAAAGCCTAAACTCTCCAGCCTGCTTTGCACTGCAGCAACTTCTTTTGAAGAAGCATCTAATTTCATAACTACAATCATTTTATTTACCTCCTATTAGATTATTATTTAAAAAATAAAACGGATATATAAGCCTTAGGGACGAAAGCTCATATACCCGTAAAATAAAAAAACCTCTCGTCATAGGGACGAGAAGTTACTTTCGCGGTACCACCCTAGTTGATTTCTGCCATACTGCTGCAGAAAACCTACTCTACAGGTACGGGACGTGCATAATAAGATACACTTCCGATACCCGCTTCCTGTTAACGGTAGAAGACCCCCGGCTCAGCCTACTTACTCATGGTAAACATAAGTTTCAGCCTGCAGTTCAAGAGGGAACTTCAACCGGCCCTTCAATAGCTGTGCTTTCAGTCAATGACACAGCCTCCCTAGAAATCAGAAACCCGCTTACTTTCCTCTTTCATTACTTTTATTATATACTTTCTAAAATTATAACACAGGCAGCAGCTTACAAGCAAGTGTTAATTTTAAAAAATCCCCCTTGCCTTGTTGTCAAAATCAACAATTATATCGATTCATGGCTGTATCTATTCCCTCTAATAGCAAAATTTCCAGGGCCTCCGCTGCCTTTTTAATAACCTCTTTTAGCAGTGGTTCCTCCTGAGAAGAAAACCCCTCCAGGACATAGTTTCTAACCCCGGCGCCATCGTCTTCAGGATTTCCATTATTTTGGGGCCTGCCGATACCTATTTTTAAACGAACAAAATCCCGGGTGTTCAACTTTTCAATAATAGAATCCACTCCCCGGTGTCCGCCGCTTCCTCCCTTGACTTTAAACCGAATACGACCCAGTTCCAAGTCCATATCATCATGCACAATCACCAGGGACTCTAAAAATAATTCCCTGGAACTCAAAAGAACATCCTTCACTGCCCTACCGCTTAGATTCATATAAGTCAAAGGTTTAACCAGCAGAACCTTTTCTCCAGCAATCTGTCCCCTGCTCAGAAGTGAGTGATGTTTTAACTGATTAAAGCTCATATTATGTTTCAGGGCTAAGGCTTCCACCACCATAAATCCAATGTTGTGTCTGCTAAAAAAGTATTCCCTGCCGGGATTACCAAGCCCTACCATTAACTTCATCTTTGCTCTCCTCTTTACCTGAAAAAACACACTTTCGGAAAATAATACTACTCTTCACTTTCCCCTTCTTCTTCTGCTGACTCTTCAGCGCCTTCTTCTAGAATTTCTTCCTCCTCCATCGGTTCTTCCTCAGCGGTTGGTGCCAGGACACTGATAATGGTCTCTTCTGGATCACCCATAACTTCTGCTCCCTCTGGAATCATTAGGTCACTAACATTTAAGCTTGCTCCAATGTCCAGTTGAGAAATATCCACCTCTAAGTATTCTGGAATATCGGTGGGAAGAGTCTCTACAATGACCTCCCTGAGCTGTATGGATGGAACCCCACCCTCTTTGACGCCTACCGGCTCTCCTATAAAACTGATGGGAACCTTTACCTGGATTTTGTCCTCCAGAGAAATTCCTATAAAATCTACATGCAGAAAAATATCTTTAATAGGGTGCTTTTGAATTTCTTTTACCATAACAGTTTCTTTACGTTTTTTATCTCCCTCAATCAACAGGTCTATTAAAATATTGGCTCCTGCAGAGGTATTAAGGGCCTGATATAGTTCCTTCCGCCCCACCGATACCAGGGTATTATCAACTTTTTTGCCATATACTACGGCAGGAACAACATCCATCTTTCTCATATCCTTTATCTGTCCTTTGGAGGAAACCTCCCGTGCCTGTGCTATAAGTTCAAGTCTTTCCATAAAACAGTTCTCCTTTCTACTGTGACCAAAACTGGTAATTTATCATAACTAGTATTATAACCATTAACTATTTTTAAGTCAAATAAGAGTCGTTAATCAAAAAGTTTGCTTACCGAAAGCTCCTCGTGGATGCGAATGATAGCATCCCCAATCAGGGGTGCTACCGAAAGAATTCGGATATTAGGCAGCATTTTTTCCTCCATCAGCTGAATGCTGTTGGTAACCACTACTTCCTTAATATTGGCACTTTCCAGTCTCTCCTTGGCAGGGCCTGAAAGAATGGCATGGGTACAACAGACATAAATTTCTTTAGCTCCCTGCTCCATTAGTGCCATGGCTCCATGGACAATGGTCCCGGCGGTATCAATAATATCGTCAATCATAATTACCGTCCGGTTTTCTACCTTTCCAATAATGTTCATCACTTCAGAAACATTGGGTTCAGGACGCCTTTTGTCAATAATAGCTATGGGACAATTGAGATAGTCCGCCAGTTTTCGTGCCCGGGTCACTCCCCCTAGATCCGGTGAAACCACAGTAGGGGAATCCAGCTGCTTTTGATTAAAATACTTGGCAATTATAGGCACCCCCGGAAGGTGGTCTACTGGAATGTTAAAAAAACCCTGAATTTGACCTGCATGCAGGTCCATGGTAATCACCCGGTGAGCTCCGGAGGTGGTTATTAAATCCGCCATAAGCTTGGCCGTAATGGGATCCCGGGCCCGGGTTTTCCGGTCCTGTCGGGCATAACCAAAATATGGGATTACCGCATTAATACTTTTAGCAGAAGCTCTTTTTATAGCATCTATCATTATTAAAAGCTCCATAATATTATCATTGGTGGGAGGAGCCAGTGGTTGTACTACGTAAACATCTGCGCCCCTTACGCTTTCTCCAATATAGCTGGTTATTTCACCGTCACAAAACTGCTGGATTTCACCCTTACCTAAGGGAATACCAATATGCTGGGCAATTTCTTCAGCTAAAGGGATATTAGCCGTCCCGGTAAAGATCTTAAGTTTTTTATCGGGATACACTTTTTTAGACCCCCTGCTCTTCATTATCTATGCATACTTTATTTTCTCTTTATATAAAAGATTTTCCTGCTGCTATTTATTCTTTTTTGATTTTAATATGGAACGAAGACGCTCTGCTCCCTTTAATTTGTTAACCTGGGCAGCCCTTCCAATGGCCAGGGCATTTTGGGGCACATTCTCTTTAATGGTAGAACCGGCCGCCACATAAGCCCCTTCTCCTATAACTACCGGAGCGATTAGATTGCTATTGCACCCCACAAAGGCTCCATCTTCTATATAGCTGTGATGTTTAGTAACCCCATCGTAATTCACAATTATGGTGCCGGCTCCCAGGTTGGCCCTTTCTCCCACGGTAGTATCCCCGACATAACTCAAATGTGGCACCTTACTCCCGCTCCCGATCTGAGATTTTTTAATCTCTACAAAGTCTCCTACCTTTGCTCCACGACAGATACGGGACTCCGGACGGATGTAAGCAAAGGGGCCGATGTTAGCTTCCTCTTCCACAATGCTCTCTAAAATAATAGAATTTTGGAAAGTTACCTTATCTGCCAATGTGGAATCCACCAGACGACTTTGCGGTCCAATCACACATCTCTCCCCAATTTGGGTGCGACCCTGAACTATGGTTTGAGGCATAATTACAGTGTCCTTTCCTACCTTGACATCCACGTCAATGTAGATTGAGGCAGGGTCCACCATAGTAACCCCTTCCAGCATTAATTTTTCATTAATCCTTTTTCGTAAAACTGCTTCTGCCTCCGAAAGCTGCACCCGGGTATTGATTCCCTGAGCTAAGAAAAAATCATCAATTTTAAATGCAGATACTTTCTTTTGCTGATTACTTAAAATCTCCACCAGGTCTGTTAAATAATATTCCCTGTTTTCATTATCATCAGAAATGAGAGCCAAAGTCTCCTTGAGGAGCTGCGCATTAACACAGTAAGTACCGGTGTTTATCTCCCTAATCTTTCGCTCCTCCTCATTGGCATCCTTTTCCTCTTTAATTTTAGTAACCTTTCCTGTTTTGTCTCGAATTATACGGCCGTAACCAAAAGGATTATCCAGATTAGCGGTCAGAACCACCGCGGCACACCCTTCACTCCTATGAAAAGCCAAAAGACCTTCAAAAATATCTTGGGTCAATAGAGGAGTGTCTCCGCAAACAATGAGCACATCCCCTTGCTCTGGAATAGAACTCAATGCCTGGTTTACCGCATGCCCGGTACCTCTCTGCTGATATTGGTAGGCATAGATTACATTCTCTCCTATGGAAGCCCTAACCTCTTCTGCCCTATGACCAATAATAACAATACTTTTCTCCACCACAGGCTTCAAAGCATCAAGAACATGCCCAATCATAGTCTTCCCACATAATTTATGCAGTACTTTAGGCACATCTGATTTCATCCTTGTTCCTTCCCCTGCAGCCAGTATCACCGCCGTGCTCATGTAAATGCCTCCTGTCCTGTTAAAATTTTCCCCTAAAAGAAAAAAGGAGCTTTCAGCTCCGTTTTGATGGTTAAATAAATTCTTCTGCTACTTCCTGCTTATCTAGTTCCTGGTCGTAGGCAGTCAAAACTGCTAACTGAATTACCTCTCTAGTCTGTGAAGTAATTGGATGGGCAATATCTTTAAACTCCCCATCGGGAGTCCTTTTACTGGGCATCGCAACGAACAGACCGTTATTGCCGTCAATAACCCTTACGTCATGAACTACAAACTGTTCATCTAATGTTATAGATACGATTGCCTTCATCTTCCCATCTCGATTAACCTTCCTGACCCTTACATCAGTTACCTCCATAAATCATTCCGCCCCTTTCCTGTTATCCCTGATAACGTAAGCTCTTCATCCTCTCTCTTCCTCTAGCACCCTTCGACGCCCAGTTAAAAAATTCCTGCTACTTTTAGAAATATTTAGAAATAATTGCAACAGATGCTAAGATAGTAATATTTTAAATATAATCTTTTTTCCTAAGTTCCTCTACGATTTCTTCAGAATGCTCCCTGTCCCTGGTTTCCAGCGTCAACTCTACTTCAGCACAATCTACCGGCAGCTCAAAATCTAAACGGTTATGCCTGATACTCATGACATTGGCTCCCTTTAAAGCAACAAGCTCCAGCAAATCCTTTATAGAACCGGGAGCATCTTTTATCGCCACCGTAAACTTAATTAAGCGCCCACTCCGGGCTAACCCCCGGTCAATAATTCTTGCCAGCAGAGTAACATCTATGTTTCCGCCGCTTAAAACCACCACCAGCTTTTTATTAATAAAATCAGTATTGCCAGAAAGAAGTGCCGTAAGGCCCACGGCCCCGGCCCCCTCCACGATGAGCCGAGCCCTCTCCATAAGCAGCAGAATAGTCTGGGCAATATCATTTTCCTCTACGGTAATTATATTATCCACGTACTTCTTAATAAGTTCAAAGGGAATATTCCCCGGAGTTTCCACCGCTATTCCATCGGCCATGGTAGGGTTCCTTTTCAATGTAAGAAGGCGGCCCTGCCGAAAAGACTCACAGAGAATGGGACAGCTGGAGGTCTGAACCCCCACCACCTGAACCTCCGGCCTCATTTTTTTTACAGCCAGTGCAATACCTGAAATAAGTCCCCCTCCCCCCACAGGAACTAAAATTACCTCTACATCTTCCACTTCTCTCAATATTTCTAGACCGATGGTGCCCTGTCCCACAATAGTCATGACATCATTAAAGGGATGAATCAGAGTCATATTCTTATTTTTAGCAAAATCAACAGCAAATTTTTCCGCCTGGCTGTAAGTCTTTCCTGAAAGCAGCACCTTGGCCCCGTACCCTTGGGTAGCGGAAATCTTGCTTAAGGGAGCGTTTTCCGGCATAACCACTACAGCCGCAATACCCAAAATACCAGCTGCCAAAGCTACCCCTTGAGCATGGTTTCCAGCGGACGCCGCCACAACACCCCTTTTCTTTTCCTTAAGGGACAGAGAATACAACTTATTAAAAGCCCCTCTTATCTTAAAAGAACCTGTTTTTTGTAAATTTTCCGCCTTAAGATAAATTGAGTTTCCCGTCATCAAACTAAAGGTGGAGGAAAACTTAACTGGAGTCGGGGAAATCACTCCCTTTAATACCTTCTCCGCTTCCTGAACATCTTTTAAGCTTATGCTTTCGCTTTCATACATATTTTTACCTCTTATTTTAAATATTCTTCGGCTAAATGCAGATCACTTACTTTATCCACGTCAAAACCGATTTCTGCATAAGGGGATATAATTGCTTTGCCCTTAACCCCAAAGATAATTGAGGCTCTCCTTTCCGCATCCTCCAGGCTTACTTTTTTAAAAATAAATTTAACAATAAAAGGAAGCCCTAGTTTCACAGCCATCAGGTGGGGTTTTTTGCGCAGAGCAAGAAAAGAAATAGCTTTTTTCGCTGTTCTCTCCACAATGGCAGAATCAATGAGAAAAATATTGCCCCCAGTAAATAAACCCTCTTTCAATCGGACGTAAGTCCTGACCACCCCTGAATATTTCTTTTCACAAACCTCTTTTTCTATTACCGGATAACAAAAATCCGCCTGGGTTTCAAGGCTTCTCTCTATAAAATCCTCCAGGGATTTACAGGTAATTAGAGGAATATCTGAAGTAAGTATAAAAGTGGGCCCGGCATCAGCAGTAGAGAAGCTGCGAAACCCCTCCAACATATTCTCCATAATTTCCCCTTTTTCCGGAACTATAGAAAAAGGAACAGCCGTTTTTATTTTTTTCAATTCCTCAGGTGGCCCTACCACCGTAATTTTTTTAATACCCTTTACACAATTCAACTCTTCCAAAACATACTGAATCATCGGCTTACCGTGAATAGGAATTAAAGATTTATTTGTAAGGCCTAACTCTTCCACCAGGGGGGAAGAGCCTCTGGCTCCGGCCAGCAGTAAAGCTTGCATGTCTTGTCTCCTCTCCGATTACTGCAAATAAGGTCAAAAACTATAGTGTTGACATAATTATTATTCTTATATAGTCCGTGTAATAATATATTCTTCTTCCTCCAGACTTAAAGCCTCCACAGCCCGCTCCACTTCATTACGTTCAGAACTTAAATAAAATAATGTGGGGCCACTTCCGGTCATGAGAGTACCGGAAAAACCTTTTTTTAAAAGATCTCTTTTCTTTTTGGCTATTTGGGGATACCTTTCCAAAGTAACACTTTCTAAAACATTGGCACAGGAAATTTTAAGTGCCGGCAGGTCACCTTTCTCAAGGGCCTTAATAACCGCAGAGGTGTCCGGTCTTCCTTTTAACCCCATCAGTCGAAAATGGCCGTATATTTCTGCAGTAGATACACTAATGGGGAAAACCACCAGCAGCACCCACATTGGCCTTAATGGAGATAGAAGAGTAAGCTCTTCTCCCTTCCCCCGGGCCAAACAGGTTCCACCTTTCATACAAAAAGGAATATCCGCCCCCAGCTCAGCCCCTATTTCCAAGAGCTTATCTCCGGATAAACCTAAATCCCACAACGTATTCAATGCTAACAGAGCTGCAGCGGCATCGGTACTTCCCCCAGCCAATCCCGCCGCCACCGGAATACGTTTTTCCAAGTGGATACTCACCCCTTTATTTGTACCGGTTTCCTCTCTTATTCTGCGTACCGCCTTCATAATAATATTAGAGTCATCTGAGGGAACTTTTAAATGAGAACACGTAAAAAGAACCTCCGAACCTTTCCTAAAGGTAAAGGTCAGCATGTCCGCCAGTTCAATGCTCTGCATCACCATCTCCACCTGGTGGTAACCATCCGGCCGCTTTGCAAGAACGTCCAGGGAAAGATTAATTTTAGCTCTGGCAGGAAAATAAATTTTATCCATTTAGCTTCTCCTCTCCAGCTTAGTGCCTTTAAATGGTTTGGACAAAGGAATCATTTGTCAGCAATTTAATTTCAGGTAAACTTCGCCATTTTAAACCTTTTCCCTTCTTCTTTAAAAATATTAATGGTTAGTAACACATTAAGATGACTCTAGAGTATGATGCTTGGCACAAATCCATTTACACCAGGTATGAGAAAACAGGGCCGAAAGAATTACAGCCCTGTTTATATGGCCCGGCCGGCCAGATGTTTTTTCCTTTTGGCTTCCGGTTGTGACAGGCTCACCACTTCACCTGTTTTTTGCAATATTTTTAAAATTGGCTCCAGCCTTTCATAAAAAACAATCACTATATCTCCTTCTTCTACCCTCTTAAGTGCGGTAATCAGGGCATCTTCTTCCTTCAATATCACTTCAGGTTTTATCTTGCTTCCCGCTTCTTTTATCCCCTTTTCCAGAAGGGAGGCTACTTCTCCTTTTTCCCTTCCCCGCAGGGATTGATCCTCTTTAATGTATATACAGTCAAAAACTCGACCCGCAGCAGCCCCAGCTTTTTTTATAAGCTCATCAGACCTATCCCCCGGAACGCCTACCACGCCAACCATGCGGCGGGCACCAATTTTCCTGCCCATCTCTGCGGCACTTAAAAATCCGGCTTCATTATGGCCATAATCCACAATCACTTTGAAACTACCATAATCAAAAACATTACCTCTTCCGGGATTATGATCCAGTGAAAGAGAGAAGGTCTTTAATCCTTTTACTATATTTTTTCTGCTTAACCCAAAAGCCCTGCCTACCGATGCCGCTGCTAAAGCATTCTCAGTATGATGCGATGCCTTTCCCTTTAAAGTGACCGGCAGATCGGTCACTTTTACCAAAAACTTGATTCTATGATCCTCTGCTGTATATATGGCCCCTCCTTTTATAAAAACAGCCTTTCCTCCATCAGCTAAATGTCTTTTTAAAATTATATTGCTGCTCTTCTTACTGAAGTAAATAACCTCCGATGCTGCCCAGCGGGATATATCCACAACATTGACGTCATCGGCATTTAGAATTACATAACCCCCGGGCTTAACCGCTTCTGCCACCAGGGATTTAACATACAAAAGATCTTCGATATCATTAATTCCATCCTGACCCAGGTGGTCATGACTGATATTGGTTATTACCGCAATATCACAACAGTCATAACCCAGTCCACCCCTGATAATTCCTCCCCTGGCAGTTTCCAAAACAGCCGCCTCAACAGAGGAATCCTTTAAAATAGTTTGAGCACTAATGGGGCCGGTAGTATCCCCCCTTATAATTCTTCGATCATTTATATAAATACCATCGGTACTGGCCATCCCCACGGTTAACCCCTTTTGTTTTAACAAATGAGACACCATTCGAGTCACCGTCGTCTTTCCGTTTGTTCCTGTTATGCTGATTACCGGTATACGAGCCTTCGCTCCTGGAGGAAAGAGCATATTCACAATAGCTTCCCCGGCCTTTCGAGGCTTTCCAATGCTGGGATGCTCGTGCATTCTTATACCCGGAGCGGCATTAATCTCAATAATTGAACCATAATTCTCAAATAATGGCATAGAGATATCTTTGGATATAATATCTACCCCAGCAATATCCAATCCTAATATTTTAGCTGCCCTTTCTGCTATATATTTATTTTCAGGATGAACTTTATCGCTAACATCTTCTGCATATCCTCCGGTACTCAGGTTTCCGTTATCCCTTAAAGTTACCTTTTCACCATAGGAAGGTACAGACTTTAAGTCCATTCCCTTTTTTTTCAGCACCCTCAAAATATGTGAATCCAACTTTATCCTGGTCAGGGGCTTTTCATGACCCTCCCCCCGAGTAGGCTCGCAATTAAGTTTCTGAATTAACTCCTTTATACTGCTGACACCATTCCCCAAAACAAAAGGAGGAACTCTCTTAGATGCAGCAACCAATCTTCCCCCTACCACCAGCAATCTGTAATTTTGACCATCTATCTGTTGTTCCACCACAACCCTTGAACTGTATACAGAGGCTTCCTTAAAAGCCTCCACCAAATCTTTTTTTCCATCCACATTCAAGGTTACCCCTCTTCCATGGTTTCCATTATGAGGTTTTAAAACCACCGGGTATCCTATACTGTCTACCAGTTCCAAAGCCTCTTTAATGGAACCCACAGTGGCTCCCCGGGGAACGGGTATCCCTGCTTCCTCCAATAGATTTTTACACATGCCTTTATCCCCTGCCAGGTCAACCGCCATACACCTGGTTTCACAACTTATTGTTGAGTTTAAACGTTTCTGATGTATTCCGGTCCCCAGTTGAATAAGGCTGGTACCCTCCTTTAATGCAATCACCGGTATATTTATTTTACGGGCTGCATTTATAATCGCTTTGGTACTGGGGCCGTAATCATATTTTTCAGCAACCCCAGCCAGCTCCTTTAATTTTTTCTTAAGGGGGTAATTATTATCCTCCAAAATATTTTTCACCAGATTAACCGCTATATAACCTGCACCAAACCCTACCTCTTTAACATCAAAGCTGTAAATAACCTGGTATATTTTTGGATCATCTGTCCCCCTGGTCTTACCAAAATTTAATGGATAACCTAATTTCCGCTGCAGCTCAATAGCCGTATGTTCAATTACATGTCCAAAGAAAGTACCCTCTTCCATTCTTTCCACAAAGCCTCCCGGCCTTCCCAGAGAACAATGGTGCTCCTTAAGTTCTGGTATTATTTTTACCAGTTTGTCTTTAAATGCCGGAACCATATCTGTAGAGATTCCCGCCCACTTCTGCAGATTTAACCTCATCAGGACACAGGGATGATGGCTGTAGATATTTCTGCCTGAAAATGCGCGAATATCTTCTATATACATTATTTTATGCTCCTCCTTTTACAACATCAAACGAAAGAAATTTTTCCGGTATTAATATTTCCTAAATAAAGTTTTATATTCAGCAGAAACCTTCCATTAAAGCTCTATAAAGAGTCTCTCCCATGACTCATTCGATGATTTTGGGCATTCTATCCTTCAAGCTGTACCTGGCACCGCTGGATAAGGCATGTAAAGTTACCCCAGTTATAGATAAAGACTGCTTTCCATCAGACAGTTCTGACACATTGGAATACTCTACCCTGGTGCCATCTAAAATAGTTACGGAATTGGAACCAATTACCTCCAGTTCCCCCCGGGGAAACACGACAACCGCCGTATCTTCATCTATCCCAATTCCCAAAATATTTGGATTGCAAGCAATTACGGACAACAGCCTACCAATTCTCCCCCGTTGAGCAAAATGCTGGTCCACTACGGATTCTTCCAGAAAACCCAACCCTGGGGCAAGTGATAAAGTGGAAATATGAGGGGCTTCATCACTATCTCCCCCAATAATCATAGTATCACTCATAACAGAAGCCCCGGCACTGGTCCCAGCAATAACCACACCTAAACGATACATCTGCAAAAGAGTTTTCCCTAAGAGTGTTCCCCCTAAAATACTGGTAATTCTTAATTGATCCCCTCCGGTAAAAAAAATACCTGTTTTTTTTGCCAACTCATTTACTATTCTTTTATTATTAGCATCCTGTCGATTACTAATGTCAAAAATACTTACTTCACTAAGCCCCAGTTTTTTAAATACTAATTTGTAACTCTCTCCTGTCTCTTCCGGTTTCTCAGAAGCTGTTGTCAAAACAGCTAAATCGGCTGAATCTCCCCCAGCCAGGCCTATCACTCTTCTTAAAATAATACAATCTTTTTTTTTATCCTCCGCTCCACCCACAATAACCAAATTCCCCTGAACTTGTTCTCCCATACAATCCCTCTTTTTATTTTTAGCTTAGTATAATTTTCAAATAGCTATACATATTACCAATCCCTTGGCGCTTTTGGTACTGAAAAAGTAAAGGGATATGCATTTAGCATACCCCTACCACTTTATTTTTTATTATTTTCTTCTTGTAAAAACCTGTCGGCTCTTCTAATCGCCAGCTTAACCATATTCCCGCAATTTCTTGAGCTTACTTCGGCAAATCCTTCGGTTCTTACAATGTCGTCGACACCCAGTTCTTTGGCTAATTCGTACTTAAGCTCCTCGGACATAACACTTCTGCGTCTTCTGCCCAACTCGCGCCAACTCCTTTTTTAAAAAAATAAAGCGGCACTATATATCTTATGTTTTTGCCTATATAATTATTACGCCAATAGTTTGACAAATTGCCAAAAAAATTATTTTTTAATTTTGTTTACAACAGCTTCACTAAGCTCTTCTTCTGTATCATAACTGGCAAAATCAAAATCTAAATTGAATAACAAATCCAGTGCTACTCTACACAATAAACTTTCATTTAATTTCCTTTTTCCTTTTTTTCGATTTTCATAAACAATGCCAGCCAAAACTTCTACCTGTTCGGCTCGCAGATAAATACCTTTTTTCACCAGCATATTCTCCACTTTTTCCACTCCCTCAGCTTATTGATTAAATAAAAATATTGGAACTTTATTAAGAAATCAACAGATATCACTTTTTTCTTCATTATAACTGCTTTTAAAAATTTCCTTGATGCCAAGCTTATCCACAAAAAATTTTTTGTATAATATTCTCGTTCAGTAATAGAAGTTTACTTATTGTATTTTATGCAGTATGCTTCAAAGTGTGCAGGCATAAAGGAAAACCCCTGTATACTTACAAGGGTTTTAAGATACCGCACCTTATTATTTTTTTTCTGCACAGTCTTTTTTACTTCTGAATAAACATCTGGGTAAATATTTTGCCATATTGTGATCCGTTAACAATTCCTATGCCTATATGAGTATAATGAGCATTTAAAATATTAGCCCGGTGTCCTGGTGAATTCATCAAAGAGGTATGAGCCCTCTGTACGGTGGAAGAACCGGCCAGGTTTTCTCCGGCCCTGATATACCTGATACCAGCATTCCTCATCATATCAAAAGGACTTCCATATGTAGGAGACTGGTGGCTGAAATAATTGAGATTTACCATATCCTGACTTTTTAAGCGGGCAATCCTAACCAAATCCATATCAATTTTCAATGGACTTAAACCGTACTTCACTCTCTCCTGGTTAACAAGTGTAAACATCATCTGCTCATCAGCAGTTAATCCGGCAGGCACAGGGTCAGGATCTGGCTTCGGCTCTGGTTTCGGCTCTGGAACTGGGTCTGGCTTCGGCTCTGGCTTTGGCTCTGGAACTGGGTCTGGCTTCGGCTCTGGCTTTGGCTCTGGAACTGGGTCTGGCTTCGGCTCTGGCTTTGGCTCTGGAACTGGGTCTGGCTTCGGCTCAGGCTTGGGCTCTGGAATTGGGTCTGGCTTCGGCTCAGGAACTGGATCTGGATTTGGCTTGGGAGCCGGTACTGGAGTAAGCTTGGAAGTCTTAACAATAATTATAGTCTGTCCCGTTTTGAGTTGATGACTATATAAATTATTAGTTTTGATGATATCTTGTACTGTACTGCCAAACCTGCTGGCAATACCCTCAAGGGTATCTCCTGTGTTAACTTTATAAAGAATAATAGTTATTCTCAAGTTCCAATTGGAAAGACTACCCCTGGGGACAAAAATAGGACTTAAAATTTTGTTTACCTGTACAGTTACGTCCTCATTAGCGCCGCTGCTTATATTCCGATTATTATCGCAATATTCAATTGTACTTGCTTGCACTGATGATATTAACAAACAAAACATTAATATGACCAGTATGGCGGTATTGATTATTTTACTCATTTTTCATTACCCTCCTCAATTTACATAATCAGACTCTTTTGCCATTATAGTAAACTTACTACAAATGGACAAGGAGCAATAAGAAGGGTAATATATTATGTAACCTTAATAACTGTTAATGCTTCTTAAAAATTGATTGTTTTTATACTATTTCACAGCAATGGTTATTGTTGGCAAATTTCACTCATCCTTTTTTAAAAAAAATTGGGTAGCATTATTAATGCTACCCAATTAGCTTCTGCTTCGACAAGTGATTAACAATTTCTGACCTTCATAAATAAGGTCTGCATCCTCCAGCTTATTTTCTTTTACAATGGTCTCTATGGATACATTAAACTTTTGAGCGATATTAAATATGTTATCCTCTCTCTGAACTACATATACAACGATTACCGCTCCGGAGCTTTCAAATTCTTTAACCTCTTCTTCCACTTCCCTTTTATCTATAATGGCAAACTGACGCTCTAGCACATCCACAGCCTTGACGGAAATATCTATTAATGCTGAATATTTAATGCCCCTTTTATCCTCCAACAGCAGTGTGTTGGTTTTTTCAACCCGGGGATAAATAAATACGGACATACCCTTGTCAACTCCCGGCACAGCCAATTGATGACTAAAATCCTCTTCAAATTCATCCCGTTCTATCTGGCCGTCTTCCTCGCTGACAAAGCTAAACTTTACCTTAACTGTTCCTTTGATTTCTATTTTATCTTCGGTTATGTCTGCCGTTAAGTTAACAATATTTGATTCCGGCGGACAGCTTACCTTTGAAGCCACCTTATCCAGCTCTATTTCTCCCAATAAGGATAACTGGTCAGATGCTTCGCCTATGACCTGAAAAGTGTTTAACCTACCTTTCTCCAACTGAAAACCTTCGATGCCGGTGACTACTTCAATTTCTTCCTTTCGCTTTACTTGAACATAAAGATTCAAATTCAAAGACTGGTTTACCTTATTTCTTTCCCGAGGGTTTATTTCATGAGTAATCTTTGAAACCCGGGGTTTAACTACAACATCCATACCGGGTTCTACCCCCTGCATATCTACCTCACAAGAAAAAGAATCCTTAAGATTTTCTTCCATTAGAGAGCCGGACATTTCCTCCAGGTAAAATACCTGCTTTATAATACTTCCTTCAATGGCAACCCTTTGATAGTCAGCCGATATAACCAGATCTTCAAACCTGCAGTTTACGGAATCAATCCTGGCAGCCGCTTCATCCAGTATAATCTCTGAGTCAACCGTTACTACTTCAACCTCTACCCCCACCAGTTTTTCAAAGGAAATCTTCTCTTTTTGGACTTTTTTAATATTTATTTCTTCAACATCCAGAATTATTTCTTCCTTTACACTGCTAAGGAATAAGGCCAGTACCTCCATCATCACTGTCTGGCTTAAAATAGTCTTTTCCATATCTTTTACCAAATCATCATGCTTTACAGTTTCAACTCTTGGATATACCTTTACGGTCTGGGCCCTGATTTCCTCGGGATAAGGAATAAAAATCATAAATTCTTCTTCCACATGATGTTCCAGGGGGGTCCCTTCTTCGTTTAAATATACTATTTTTTGAATTAATGTTCCCCTGGCCACCACCTTTCCTTCCGTGACTTCTGTCTCCACATCGCTTATTTCATTTTCGGTCTCTTTAATTCTTTTTACATCACCGGGGATAATTATTTCTCTAGACATAGAACACTGGGCTGCATTTTCCCCTACCAGCTGTTCCATTACCAGAGTATCAGTAACAAAGTTAACCTCTTTCATTGTATCCCTGCCTCCCTTCAGAATTCTAAACTCTAAAAAAGCACTCCCTCCTTTTCATAATTATTAAAAAAGCAAACAGGATATTCCTAATTTATAAAACTTCCCTGAAAACCGACACAAATAGAACCCCGGAGCCTCTACTGCCCCGGGGTTTTAATTAAATTATTCTGTTACTAATCTTACACCTAAAGCAGTTAATACATTACTAATTTTATTTCCTATTGTAGCCATATTTGAACCTGCACATAGAAGGCCTACCGCTTTCAGCTGTTGATCCATTATTAACGAACCGCTGTCCCCTGGTTTTCCCATGGAACTGCATACAATCTGTTCACTCATAATAATACTATTTTCATCATCTACAGCAACCTTTACCACAGCTTCTATAACTTTTACAGAGCCTGTAGTTACCCCGGTTGTTCTGCCGCTTTTAATTACTTTCATCCCAGGTTTGGCCTGCCTTATTCCTTTAGGGATCCCCAATTGATATATTTTAGGATGAACTACTCTTTGATTAACAGGTTTAGCCAGGGCAGCGTCTACCTGGTTTTCGGCTCTAGTATTTTTATACAATTCAATTCGGTAGTTTCTTTTTGATATATTTAAAAAAAACTGGCTAACCTTTTTAAATCTTTCTGCTTTAGAACAAAAACTCTTTACTCGCTCTCTGTGCAGAGGGACAAATTTATAAAGATGCCCTAACACATCCTTTTCTGTCCCTCCGTCATAAGAACCCGGCTGCAAGATTGGATCGTTTAGACTGGCCCTACCATCCCTGCCATCAGTTGCGTTGGCCAGAACATGATTATTAGAAAGAATAAATAATTGATTTTTACGATTACGAACCAGAGCTCCGAAAGTCCCCGCGGTAGAATTAATATGTCCTATACTTATACCGGGCACAGCTGGCCTCATTTTGCCTTTTACATCTAAAAGTCTTAACTCTCCCACTTCAATCACATCAGTATTCATATCCTCTATTTTTTTAGGTAAAACCTCAAAACGGGTCAGCATTGTTTTGGGAATCTTTTTCTTAACCAAAAAAACTAACGCCGACTCACTGCTTCTTACTCCATTCTTTTCTTTTAACCCCAAACCTGTCCCCACCACGTTGTCCATCTGTAAATATTTTAAACAGTTTTGTTTACTCCTGTTATTCCAATTCACTGAAAACCTCACCCCGTTTTATTTGATAAACAAGTCATAATATTATCATATTAAAACAGGCAAAAAAGTTTAATAAAAAAAAGAACCATTTAAATGGTTCTTTCCTGCATGTTAAAAATTAACTGGATGCCGCCGTTTTAATTTTTTCATTTCCGTGCTTGTTAAAAACTGTAAGCTCTACCGTTTCAGTCAGGACATCCGCGTAGCTAAAAGATAACCTCTGGTTATAGTTTATTTCATCTACACGAATTACAAAAATAGAAGGATACGTGTTTTCCAGAATTCCAACTTTCTCTAAAGTTTTACGACGGCCACGGTTTGCCCTTAACTGTATTTTTTCTCCTACGTGGGATTCAAGATCTTTTCTGATCTGCCATAATGAATTTTTTGCTGCCAATTGCATCACCCTTAAAGAGATTTTAATACTTTATAATACTATCATATTTTCTTATTTTTGTCAAATAATAATGAGTTTTCGTCATTTTTCGATAAATTAAGAGTCTATTTCAAATTTAATAGGGTGACTTGGGAAAACCAAACCGAAAGGTTCCCTTCGTCTCAATTCCTCCCAAACCATCAATCCCTGTGATGGTGTTATTAATGACTTCCGTTATTTTAATAGAACGTTTAAAAGAAGTATAGGCAATTTTTTCTACAATAAAAACCGGATCCAATGCACTAATTAAAACTCTCTGGGGGGACGAAGCAAAATTAGCTCCGGCGGCCATCAATTCTTCATAGTGAGACTGACAGGCTCCTGCAAATATAATCAGACTATCCTTACCAGGTTCATAATTGCGGGCAATTATGGTAGAGCGTACAAAATATTTAGAGTTCCGGTAGTTATTTATATTTTGATAATTTTTTTTCCCCTTTAAAATCGCGTCATGTCCCGTTAAGACTAGAATATCCGGCTGATTTTTTCGTAATAGGTTTTCTACCATATCAGGCTGTTTTTTTTCCGGTATAAAAACACCCTGAGCACTAATCTCCAGATTTTTGTATAACTTCATACACTCCTCCAGGTAGTCTTGGTCCCCATCTATATGCAAAATCTTACCGGGAATTTCATAATAGCTATCAGTATTCCCTCCCCGGGACTGCTTATTTCTGCTCATACTGCGGGTTTTATAAATGCGATTTATACACTCCCGGGCTTTTCCATTATATTTTTCATTGTTATCTTGAATACACTGACTTTCAGGTTTATACAGGTCATCGATAGGAGCATCCGCCATCAAACGAAAATGTACCCCTTTAAGCAAAGTCGTTTTTTTACTCCAGTTTATTTCTATTATTTTAAAAACTACATCTCCACCATATGATCTCCTGCAGACGATGTCCCCTACCTTTAAGTCCATGCAACCGCCTCCGATTAATATTCTAATACAGCTTACTTTTAATATATGAATAATTAAACTAAAGCGTACTTACTTTATTTGTCGTAACTTAATAAAAAACTCCATCATATAATGAAAGCAAAAAGGAGAGGACTTTATATGATTTCTGCAGTGGTCCCGGCTCAAAACGAAGAAAAAAGAATAGGCATAGCACTCCACCAACTGCTAAATTTAAAAATTGACAAAATCATTGTGGTTCTAAACGGTTCCAGCGATAACACCCTGGGGGAGATTCATCGGCTCAAATCCTCCCGGATAGAAATAATTAATTTTAAGGAAAAGCTGGGCATTGATGTGCCCAGAGCTGTCGGGGCAAAATACGCCTATAAATTAGGAGCTAAATACGTCCTTTTTGTAGACGGCGATCTAGTTGGAAATATCGCTTATGAATTAAACCTTTTGTTGGAAAATTGTATAAAAAATCGGCTGGACCTAAGTTTAACCGACTGTTATCCCACCACCCCAAAGCTTTGCTATCTAACTAAAATTATTGTTTTTTTTCGTCAACTGCTGAACCAGGAAACCGGCTTGATAGATTCCCTTGGCATCTCCTCCCCTTCCCATGGCCCCCACATAGTCTCCCGTCGGCTTCTGGAAACCATTCCCATAAAGGAATTAGCTGTTCCACCAATAGAAATGGTAATGGCTTTAAAATCAGGATTAAAAATTGCCAAAGGTGTAGAAATACCTCACAGTCGCCTGGGTTCTTCTATAAAAAACTTAGAACACAGCCAGTTGATCGCCCAAACCATTGCCGGGGATTGTCTGGAAGCCTTAACTATTTATAAAAATCAACCCCGAAACAGGGAATACAATGGAATTAAATATATGGGCTATCACAGCACTCGAAGATGGGACCTCTTGGCGGCCTTCTTTTCCCAGGTAGACAATATGAAATCAGCCTACAATAAAAAACTCCCTGAAAATGTTCAGAGAGACTAACTAATCTGATTTTATTTAGTATATTTATCTGCCACTGTTGAAGCGCCGTATGAATCAGGCTTAATACGTGCATCAAAACCACTTCCTATGACCATACCTACCACTTCCCGGATAATGTCCTTAGTATCACCATTTTCACCCACATCCAGGTGAATTTCTACGTTCATATTAGCGTAGCCATTTTCAGATAATTTTCCGGAAAGCCGGGAAGCCGCTTCCAGGCTCAGGAAGGTCTCATAATAAATCCTCTGACGTAAACTCTCCATATAACGGTGTTTCTGTTTGTGAAAGTAGTATCTGGCACCTTTCCCTACCCGGTGAATAATTATAGCAGTTACAAATATAGCAGACTCCTTCATCTGAGAATCGGAACCTGTAATAAGTTTGTACTGCTCTTTGGGCTGCTCATTTACATAGTTAATGATATCCTTAAACATTTCTTCAAAGGTCATTACACCTTTAGTTGGGCTGACAAATTCCATCATTCATCGGCACCTTTCTATAGGTCCTCCTCATATTTTGGTTCGTGTATATTCTCCAATGCTATTATAGAGGATATTCGCTAAATTTGCAAATTGACCAGGGGACAGGCTTTCTGCCCTAGAGGAGGGTTCAATACCTGCTTCTCTAATAGCTGCATCCAAACTGCCCTTGTCAATATTCAAGGACATCTTTAAACTGTTGAGAAGTGATTTTCTTCGATGCTGGAAACTGCCCCGGACAACTTTGGTAAAGAATTCTTCATTCCGGACTTCTTGCAGCGGTTTTTCCCTCATGGTTATTTTTATAAGCGAAGATTCAACCTCCGGCTGTGGAATAAAAACCCTGGGAGAAATATTAAAAGCTATTTCCGAATGAGCATAGTAGTGCACCAGAACGGAAACTGCACCATATTCCTTCCCTCCGGGCTGGGCTGTAATCCTATGGGCTGCTTCCTTTTGAACCATAAATATCATGTGTTGAATGAATTCTCGATGCTTTAACAAATTCATAATCAGGGGGGTGGTTATATTATAGGGCAGATTAGAAATGATTTTGCACTTTTTATCCACCGCCAGAGAACTTAAAATATTTGCTAAATCCTCTTTCATTATATCCCCCTGGACCACTTCAAGATTATGACACTGTTTTAGAGTATCCTCTAAAACCTCAATCAACCTCCGGTCAATCTCAACTGCCGTCACCTTTTTGACCCTGGGACACAAGTATTGGGTCAGAGTTCCAATCCCAGGACCAACCTCCAATACACTGTCATTTTGACTCAGGTCACAAAAACTGAGAATCTTGAGCAGTATATTCTCATCAACTAAAAAATTTTGCCCATATTTTTTAGTCAATTTTATATTATATTTTTTAATCACTTCTGCGGTCTTCCGCGGTGACACCAATTTATCCACAGGCCTATCCTTCCCTTAACTAATTTTATTAAGTATTCATTTAAAAAAGAAACAGGAAGTAATCTTTCTTACTCCCTGTGCGTTCTTTAAGCCTTGCTATCTTATACTATCTAAAATATATATCTTCAGCCTTTTCCTCCCAAAAGCAAGAGCCTTCCCATGGGAATCCATCAGGATATCAATCTTATTTCCCCGGATAGCGCTTCCTGTGTCTGCAGCAACTGCCACCCCAAATCCATCGATATAAACTTTGGATCTCAGAGGAATAACCCCCGAATCCACCGCAATAATATGAGGATTGGCCCTGGTACCACTTCCCGGCACCGCTGGGATACCTATTGAAGTCCTGGCACTACCACCTTCACTCCCTGTGCACTGTGCACAATTACAGTAGGCCAAAGCCGTAACCGTCAATGCCCGGTTATAATTCATAGTATAACCATCTCGAGAAAGGACCGAATTCTCTCCCACCTCTATAATTTCATCTTGCTTTGGTTGGACTATCTCCGAAGATATAACCTCTCTTCCTATCTCTTCACCATCTCTGTATACGATTTCCCACGTATCTTCCCTCAATCCCGGTTTTCCTCTTTGGACAGTTCTGGTTGATCCTCTGTCCAGACTAGAATTACCTCTTCTAACGACAGAATAGGCTAATTCCACCTCTTCAACTACATACTCTCTCTCTACCCTAACAATGTTAATGGTGGTTTCCTTGTCCACCAGGCTGGAGAGAGAAGGCTCCACTTCATCCTCTATTCCCAACACTATGTCTAGATTCTGTATAATTTCCCTTACAGAACTTTTAGTAGTCCAATGAGTGACTTGATCATCACTTATGGCTACATGAACAGGAAATGCCCTTTTAATAGTGACCTTCATTTCCTTTTCTAGAGGAGTTTCTAGAGAGGGATATATTTCATCCCGAGAATACAGACGAATTTCCGTCTCACTCAACGCCTCCTCTACCGTGGATGCCCAGGTTGTCACAACAACCTCCTGCCCATCATCGACACTAAAAACTACTTCCTTGTAAAAACGCTCATAACAAATAGCTGCTGAACAGCTTGCGAGGAAAACAAAAACCAGGATTAACAAGAGACAATTGTGCTTAACCCAGCCTCCTACACGCTTGATACCGGTGGCTATAGGAACATCATCCATTGTTAAACCCCCTTGTAAGGAAACATTTTACTTCATAAATGAAATTTTGTCAAATTTTTGTACTAACACAAAAGAGAATTTTTCCCTCATTCGGTAGAAATGTTATTATATCCCACCCCCCTTTCTCTGTCTTTACTAACATATGGTACAAACTTATAAAAATGACAAAAAAGTGAATAAAAAAGCAGGGCAGCTATTAAAGCCCTGCTTTTTATTTTCAGGTTATTTTTTCTTAAAGATTATACTTTACTTATCTTTTACTTTCCCTTATGTCTGCTTCAACCCTACAAAATTAACTTAATACAGCTTAAGGTATCAATCCAAGCGGAAACAATTTTTTGTGTTAGTAAAAGTAACCTGGGCCAGCTCCTCCCACTTCATTCCCCGGAGAGAAGCAATTGTTTCTACCGTATACTTCACATGGGCAGGTTCATTTCTCTTCCCCCTGTAAGGCACAGGCGTTAAATAAGGACAGTCGGTTTCCACCAGTAATCGATGCAGAGGAGTTCTTTTCGCTACATCCCGAAGGGAATCGGAATTTTTAAAGGTTACCGGCCCAGCGATAGAAATATAAAAACCCAATTCTATACATTCCTGCGCCATTTCCCAGTCTCCGGAAAAACAGTGAAAAACACCACTGTTTTTCCCTCCCTGCTCTTCTCTAACGATCTTCAGCACATCCTTATGGGCCTCCCGATCATGTATTATTGCCGGCAGCCCCATCTTCTGAGCCAACAGCAGCTGCTCCCGAAACACCTGCTTCTGTTTCTTCCGGGGGGAAATGTCCCGGTAGTAGTCCAGGCCAATTTCTCCAATGGCCACATTTTTCTTGTTCTGCGCCAATTCCTTTACGTTTTGCAGGTAATCCTCAGGCACCCTGGCTGCTTCATGGGGATGAACGCCTACTGATGTGTACATGAAAGGGTAATCTTGGGCCATATCTACGGCCTTAGAAGAAGTTTTTATATCATACCCCAGATTGATAATCAGCTTAACCCCAATATCCAGGGCCCTCTGAATTACTTGGCTGCTGTCCTTTCGGTATGCTTTGTCAATTAAGTGTGCATGGGAATCTGCCAGGAAGGTCAATTAACTCACCTGGCTTCCAGGGGCAATATCACCATCAACAGAAGATAGAACCAACTTTCCCTGGGAATCCACTGCCGCCAGCAGCATACCCTGAGATTCAATCCCTCTTATTTTAACAGGAGCTAAGTTAGCTACCAACAGTACTTTTTTACCGACTATTTCCTCAGGGTTGTAATGCCGGGCAATCCCCGCCACAACCTGCCTTTCCTCTTTCCCTAAGCTTACCTTCAACTTCAACAGCTTATCTGCTCCTTCTACCTTTTCCGCCGTAAGGATTTCCGCCACCTTAAGGTCCACCCGGGCAAAATCATTTATTTTTATCTGCCCCATCCTTTCAATCTTATCTTGAGCTTGAGCAGTAGATGCAGGAGCTTTCTTGTCAGGTTTTTGTTCCCCCTCATTATCCAGTTCTATACGGGGGAAAAGAACTTCTGATTTTTTAACCCGGGTACCCTTCTTAAAACAACCCCAGGTCCTGCTGCTGTCCCAGGTTTGAAGTTCCGGTTCATTAGACATCCCTATAAGCTCCCAGATCTTATGAGGAGTTTTAGGCATAAAGGGCTGGAGCAAAACACTAATGATGCGGATTGTCTCCAAATAATTGTAGAGAACTGTGTTCAACCTTTCTCTTTTTCCCTCCCGGTTCAGTGCCCAGGGTTCCGTTTCATCTATATACTTGTTAGCCCGACCCACCAACTTCCAAAGCACTGCCAGGGCATTACTAAACTGCAGATTATCCATCAGTTTTTCCATCTCTCCAGAGGTTTCCAAAGCCAATATCTTCAGCTCTCTGTCATAGTCCCCCTCCTCCAGGGAAGGTCCTTCTATAATCCCTTGGGAAAACTTACTGACCATGTTTAAGGTTCGATGTATTAAATTACCCAAATCGTTGGCCAGGTCAAAATTAATTCTTTGAATCAGGGCTTCAGGAGTAAACACACCGTCAGACCCAAAGGGAATCTCCCTCAACAGGTAGTATCTGATGGCATCGGACCCGTACAGATCTACCAGCACCGTCGGGTCAATAACATTGCCCTTGGATTTAGACATTTTTCCTTCTTTTAAAAGTAACCACCCATGACCAAAAATTTGTTTGGGCAGAGGTAGGCCCAGAGCCATCAAAAAGATGGGCCAGTATATGGTGTGGAACCTGACGATCTCTTTACCGATTAAGTGAACATCTGCAGGCCAATACCGGTTCACCTTTTCCATATCCTCGGGATAACCCAATGCTGTGATATAATTGCTCAAGGCATCCAACCATACATAAATAACATGTTCTTTGTCAAAAGGAACCTCTACACCCCAATCAAAAGAGGTCCGGGAAACACAAAGCTCCTCTAATCCAGGTTTTAAAAAATTGTTAATCATCTCATTTTTTCGAGAGGGAGGCTGAATAAAATCCTCGTTTTCTTGAATATGCTCATAAAGTCGCTGAGCATATTTTGACATTCTGAAGAAATAGCTTTCCTCAGACACCATTTCCACCTGTGAGCCACAGTCGGGGCAGCAGCCGTCTTTCGCCTGCCGAACCGTCCAAAAAGCCTCACAAGGAGTACAATAAAGCCCCTCATACTTATCCTTATATATGTCTCCCTGCTCATACAACTGATTAAAAATAGCCTGGACTGATTTTTTATGCCGCGTCTCTGTAGTTCGGATAAAATCACTGCAAGATATATCCAATATATCCCATAGTTCTTTAATCCAGTCTACGATTTCATCTACAAAAACTTGAGGAGATTTGCCTGCCTCTGCCGCTCTCCGCTCAATTTTTTGACCATGTTCGTCGGTCCCTGTCAAAAACCATACATCATAATCCTTTAACCGCTTAAAACGGGCCATGGCATCTGCAGCTACCGTAGTGTAGCAGTGCCCAATGTGCAGTTTATCACTGGGATAATAGATAGGGGTAGTTATATAAAAGCTTTTCCTGGTCAATCTCTTAAAAAACCTCCTTTATCTAAGGAACAGCTTTAAAAATAAAATATTCACTGCCCATAGTAATCATTTTGACTTAACTTTATCTTACCAAAAACTTATTTGTCAAGAAATCTATGTAATCTATTAGAATTATTTTTATATTTTAAGTCTACAGCACTATAATAGAATAATAATATCTAAATATAGAAAAAAATACTAATATTAATTATCCTTCCATGAACTCTAACAAAAATACCTAAAAACATTTAAAATTAAGAAAAATGTTATTCTTTTCAATAAATTAACGATGTTGACATTATATTGATTAGAAATTATGGGACCTTAATCCTATTTTTTAGTAATTATTGCTAAATTTGAATAAAAGTGTTGCTCTCCTTGGGAATTGTTGGTATACTATAGACATACAAAAAATGTCGAAGATTGTTGAAAGAGGAGGTTCTGGATGAAATCTACAGGTATTGTAAGAAAAGTAGATGAACTGGGGAGGGTAGTCATTCCCATAGAGTTGAGAAGGACTCTGGGAATCCAAGAGAAAGATGCACTGGAGATTTATGTGGACGCAGAAAAGATTATTCTTAAAAAGTATGAGCCTGCATGTATTTTTTGCGGAAGCGCGGACGACGTACAGCATTATAAAAACAAGATTATCTGCAGTGAATGCATCAGTCAAATGAAACAATAAAGAAAGGGCCTTTGCCCTTTTTTTATTTATCCTTCTTTTTCCTCAATCACCTTTTTATATAATTCTCTTGAGGGCAGGTTTAAATATTTGGCTGTTCTTTTTACCGCTTCTTTTTCCTTTAATCCTGCTTCTTTAAGCTGCCTGACCTCCTCAACCCCTTGGGTCAAACTTCCCCTGCTGCAGATCACTGCCTCCTTATTTGCTCCTATTATTAACGTTATCTCTCCCTTGGGTGCTTTAACTTCAAAATCATGAATTAACTGAGATAAGGATCCCCTTTTAACCTCTTCAAACAATTTCGATAATTCTCGACAAACTGCTGCATCTCTATCTCCTGCTGCCTCCAAAAGCTCTTTTAAAGTTTTAAGTAGACGGTGCGGAGCTTCATAAATAACTACAGTTTTGTTGGACTCAATAATTTCTTCTATTTCTCTTCTTCGGTCTTTTTTCTTCCTGCTTAAAAAACCATAAAAAACAAATCGATTAATGGTGAATCCGGACACTGTAACGGCAGTAACCGCCGCACAAGGCCCCGGCAAAGAAGTGATCTTTATACCCCGATGGATAGATTCTTGTATCAATTCAAAACCCGGGTCTGAAATTCCCGGAGTTCCGGCATCAGCCACCAGGGCTATTTTGTGCCCTGCCAGTAATTTTTCTATTATTTCTCTGCCTCTTTTTTCTTTGTTATGCTCATGATAGCTGATTATCGGAGTTTTTATTTGAAAGTGATTCAATAGATTTACGGTTCGACGGGTATCCTCCGCTGCAACTAAATCAACCTCCTTTAGAGTCTTTAAAACCCGAAGAGTGATGTCTTCTAAGTTCCCTATAGGAGTTGCGCAAAGATAAAGAATTCCTGCTTCATCCATTTTTATCTCCCTCTCAAAATGAAAAACACATATTTTTTTCGGCTTCACAAAGACTATTAGTAAGAAAGACAAACATGAAAGGAGCTATTACATGCCGGATAAACCTATTATAGCAGGAATTACTGGAATAAGCGGAAAGTCCAGCACCTTAAAAATTTTAGAAAACATCTTCCGATTAAATAATCCCCACTTAAAGGATTCATTTAAAATTTTCTCCTCTTCTATAACAGAGAAACCGTCATTGAAAAACAAAATAAACGACGCCTACCGTGATGGAACCAAATACTTCTTCCTGGAAATCTCTCCCCGTGCCCTGTCCAGCCCCCAAATAAAATCCCTAAATTTAAATCTGCTGGCCGTAACCAACCTATCCCCTGAAGCTGCCGCTGACCCTCCAGGTAAAATTAACGGCTTAATGTCCAGCTTTTCTAAACTGCTGAAGGAAGACAGCACAGCCCTGATAAATGCCGATGATACCCTGGCGTTACAGATGGCTGATGTGACTCACAGCCAGGTAATCACATATGCCCTTGATTATCCCAATGCTATGGCAACGGCAAAAAAGATTCAACTAAAATCAAAACAGTCCCGGTTCAGTGTAATGTTAGAGAGTGATATTGACACCCTCACAGGTAAAATCATCTCCCCCGGCAGCCAAGATTTTACTCTTCCTCTCCCCGGGAGGCACAATATTTATAATGCCCTGGTAGCCATCCTAATTTCCCTGGCCTGCGATATAAGCTTTGAATCCATAAGCGAAAAACTTAACCGGATGCCTCATTTTAAACGCTGCCTGGAAGCCGTGTATAGTAATCAATTTAAAATAATTGACGATGGAGCATCAAATCCCGGAGCCATCGAAAGCGTCCTGAAAACTATCAGTTCGTATCAATTTAAAAAAATTATTCTAGTTTTTGCCTTATCGGGAAATCACAGCAGCAGCATCAATGCCCTAAATGGCAAAGTAATTTCCCATTGGGCTGAAAAAATTCCCATAGAAAAAATAATTATTACCAAAAGCATACATCAAGTTAATAAAAAAGCTCGGGCCAGCCTACAGGAAGAAAAAGTTTTTTTGGAAAAATGTCAAAATATAAAGGGGCGTATTTCAGTAATCCCTGGACTGGGAGACGCCCTTCAGGATTCTATTCTCAGCGCCCGGGAAGGGGATATTATCCTCCTACTGGGAGAAAAAGGAATGGAAGCTGGAGCTTCTCTCAGTCAGAAAATCCTTCATTCTTTTTCGGGCACTTCTGGTTAACTATCTTTTCAATAACCTCTTCTAAGGGAAACTCCATGACTTTATGGGATTCAAATAATTCTACGGCTATGCTTTTTTTCAGCGTGTTGACTTTAACAACTCTGCCCTCCCCCTCCGGCGTAACCACTTCTTTGCCCATGCGGGGGCAGACTTCCCTTGCATCTTTATAGGCGTCAGATTCAAAACGCAGACAACACATGAGCCGACTGCATATACCGGATATTTTGGTTGGGTTTAGGGATAAGTTTTGATCTTTGGCCATTCTTATGGAAACCGGTTCAAAGTCTCCAAGAAAGATGGAACAGCACAGCATCCTGCCGCAGGGACCCAGCCCACCCATCATCTTGGCCTCATCCCTGACCCCGATTTGCCGGAGTTCAATCCTGGTTCGAAAAACTGCCGCCAGATCTTTTACCAGCTCCCTGAAATCTATTCTGCCGTCGGCAGTAAAATAAAAGATAATTTTGTTACGATCAAAGGTATACTCCACATCTATGAGCTTCATATCCAGGCCATGTTCTGAGATTTTATCCAGGCATATTTCAAAGGATTCATCCTCTTTTTCCCGATTCTCTCGTACCTGCTGATGGTCCTTTACCGTAGCAGTACGGATAACTCTCTTTAGAGGAAGTACCAGTTCCTCTTCTTTAACCTCCTTTCTTCCCACCACCACTTCTCCAAACTCTACTCCCCGGGAAGTTTCTACAATCACAAAATCTTCTTTTTTGATATCCTCATCCTCAGGGTCAAAATAATAAATCTTACCCGCCTTCTTAAACCTGACACCGACTACATCAGGCATTATTTCACCCCTTTCATTTTTACCAGCATTGCTTCCAGTGCATTTTTTTTATTCAACGGAACAGACAATTTTCTTTTAAAACTTTCCAGTTCTTCTATTGCTTTTATCAATAATCTACTGGAACCAACCTCAATCTTTTTTATTTCCTCTAAATAATCAATATTTATAATCAGGTCTTCTTCCCCAGTAGATCCATATACCAGGCAGTCCCGGTAATAACTTTCTATAAAATCTAAAAATTCTATTAAGTTTTCCTCCTGGGCTAACTGTTCCCCATAGGAAAATAATTCCCTTGATTTACAGTGGAGAAAACCCTTCCACCACTGAAAAGAACTATGCCTCCACTGGTTCCAATCCTCAGAACCTGCTAATTTTATAGCTCTCAAAATACTTCCTTCAGCCGCATGAGCAGCTGCCTGCAGTTTTTCCTGGGACAGATGGGGTTTTTGAACTTTCAATACATTATAAATTTCTTTTCGGGAAACCCTGCCAAAGGGAATACATTGACATCTGGAAACTACCGTATCAGGAAGCAGAAAGAGTTCAGGTACCAATAAAATAAATACAATATAATCAGGGGGCTCCTCCAATACTGCCAAAAGACTATTAGCTGCAGGGAGACTCATTTTATGTGCCTCCTGAAAAATGTAGACTTTTTTTCTTCCTTCATTGGGTTTAAAAGAGGAAAGATTTTTCAGCTGCCTGATCTGTTCTATCTTTATATTCTTTCCTTCGGGAGAGACCACTGAAACATCCGGGTGGATACCCCTGTCCACCTTTCTACAGGAAATACACGTACCGCAAGCATTCCCTTTGAGACAATTCAACATTTTAGCTGCCATTAGAGAAAAGGTAAACTTCCCACTCTCTTTAGGGCCGTAGAAAAGGTAGGCATGGTTAATCCTGTTTCCGTGAATAGCTTTTTCCAATAATTCTGATGCTTTTTTCTGACCTGAAATTTCTTTTAATTTCATTTTATTATTCCTTAACACATCTCATTTTCATACCTGAACATCCCTTACCAAAAACAGGTCCTCTACCGCTTTAATAACTTCCTTATGAACCTCTTGTTCCCCTACACCTGCTTCTAATAATAAAACTCTTTCTTTTTGAATCTTTGCCAAAAACAAATAACCCTGCCTTACCTTTTGGTGAAACTCCAGTTCTTTCATTTCAATTCGATCCTGTGCTTTTGATCCCTTAGAATATCTTTCCCTCTGCCGCCTCAAGCCCTCTTCGGGAGCAACGTCTAAAAGCAAAGTTAGGTCCGGGTAAAGGCCCTGAGTTGCCTCTTCGTTCACCGTCAGGACAAAATCAGTTTCCTCTCCTAACCCAAAAGACTGATAAGCAAAACTTGAATCTATGTACCGGTCACAGATCACAACTTTTCCCTGTTCCAGTGCCGGTAAAATTACCTGAGTTACCAGCTGGGCCCGGGCAGCTGCATACAAAAAAACTTCTGTTTTGGCACACATTTTTTTATTTTCGTTATCCAAGAGAATATCTCGAATTTTGTCTCCAATAGAGGTTCCTCCCGGTTCCCTGGTAAAAAGGCAGTCAATTCCCCTCTGTATAAAATATTCTTTTAATTTAAGAGCCTGAGTCGTTTTTCCTGCACCATCAGGGCCTTCAAATGTTATAAATATTCCTGTTTTTCTCACTGATCCCGGGAAAGTTACCTTCCCCGGAATTCACCTCCTTTATTTTATTACTCGTAATGCAGCAGCTTCCTCTATATCTATCTTAATTTCCGGGTGGATGTTTTTCTCCCGATGAATAAATTCAATGATTTCTGTAGTTATAACCTCCCCCGGCACCAAAAGGGGAATCCCCGGAGGGTAAAGCGTAATTAACTGGGAGGATATCCTACCCGCTGCTTTCTTCAACAGGACATTTTCCCAAGGAAGATTAAAAGCTTCCCGGGGAAGCAGGGACTTCTCCGGCATAGGAGGGAGAGAAGAATTATATCTGCAGTCATCTGTTTTAGAACGTTTAAGGGTAAGCCGTTCCCGCATAGAACCCAGAGCACTCAACATTGAAGCCCAGTCTTTATCATCATGCCCTAAGGTTAGTAAAAATAATATATAATCCTGCCCACTCATTTCTACCTGAATTTTACCGCTTCGACGCAGTATAAAAGCTGCTTTTTTTCCAGTTTCCACAAACCGGTCTGTAAAAAAAGCCAGCTTGGTAATATCTAAACTTAATTCCCCCTGCTGCCTGGGAATCAATTTAAAATCCAACTGCTTCAATGATTTCCTGGCTTCTTCGGCTAAAAAAATAACTTTGTCCAAAAGTTCTTTTCCTCTTAAAGCTATTTGCCTCCTGGCAGCGTCCAGAGATGCTAGAAGCAGATAAGAGGGGCTGGTGCTCTGAAAAATGGTCAGCATATCTCTTAACCGCTCCCGGTCAATTCCCTCACCCGCGGCGTGAAGCATAGAGCTCTGGGTCAATGATCCGAGAGTTTTATGGGTGCTCTGCACCCATAAATCAGCTCCTACTTCTGAAGCGGCGCAAGGCAGGTCCGGATGGAAGGAAAGATGACCGCCATGAGCTTCGTCAACCAGCAGAAGGACACCTCTCTTTGCAGTTATCTTTCGAATTTCTTTTAAATCTGCACAAACGCCAAAATATGTAGGATTATTCAACAAAACCGCCCGGGCCTCCGGGCATTTTTCTAAAGCCTGCTTTACCTGAGAGCTGGTTACATTGGTAAACTCCCACCTGTTTTGGTTAGAATCCTCCGGAATATAAACAGGATCCGCACCAGAGGTTATGATCCCTCCAAAAACCCCCTGGTGCATCCTCCGGGGAATGATAATCTTTTCTCCCGGCCGGCAGACAGTATTGACCATGGCCATAAGCCCCGCAGTAGACCCATTCACCAAAAAGAATGTCTCAGCGGCACCAAAAGCCTCTGCAGCAATTACCATTGCCTCCTTAATTATACTGCGGGGGGCATGAAGATTGTCCAACCCTGAAATTTCAGTTAAATCAGCCTTAAAAGGCTGCTTTAACAGCAATTTTAATGGCCCGTCCATTCCTTTGCCCCCCTGATGACCGGGAACATGGAATGACTTGTAGTCCTCTAAGATATATTTAAAGATACCTTCCAAAACAGGTGCTTTTTTCTGATTCAATAAATTCACCTTCTAGTTATTATAGCCTATCCTGTTAATTATATCAGAAAAAGACGGGGAAAACCCCGTCCTTTGCTAATATGTTAAAACGAACTCCCATATTTTTTTTAGCTTATGAAGATAGCCGCTGTACTCATGATCATGAACCCTGGTCTCAATAATTTTTTTCTCACATTCATCACAAATAAACGAACCCAGGACAAAAATGCCGGAACACTTCTCCTGCTCACAAACCAGACAGGCTGATTTAATTTTTTCCTCCAACATTTATCACCCCTTACTATTATGTGCATTATTTAGTATATTTTAGTAAATTTGGTATTATGCTTAGTTTTACTAATTATTATATCTTTTTTTAGAAAAAAAGTGCCTGTCTTGTTTATCTTTTCAGTTTCAAAACAATAATAGGCCAGGACATATTCATAAGTGAACTGGTTTCAGCAAGCTGAAACATCGGGGAATCAAATGGAGAGTCTACTCCACCTGAGTAAAAACCCCACCTACGCTAACGCATAGTGGTGGGGAGCTTATTAAAAACAAGTTTCTGCTAAAGTCAGGCTATTATCCCTTAAATTAGATATTCCCCAGCATATAGTTGGGGGCCTCTTTCGTGATTTGAACATCATGGGGATGATTTTCCTTTAACCCCGCCGAAGTCACCCTGATAAATTTTACTTTAGTTTTAAGTTCATTAACATCCTTGACGCCGCAGTACCCCATTCCTGCCCTGAGGCCTCCCACCAGCTGATAAACTGTATCGGATAATGTCCCCCGGTAGGGGACCCGTCCTTCAATACCCTCAGGCACCAGCTTGGTAGTGCAGTCCTGAAAATACCGGTCACTGCTTCCTTCCTTCATGGCTCCCAAAGATCCCATGCCGCGGTATACTTTATAGCTTCTTCCCTGGTATATTTCAAACTCTCCCGGGCTTTCCTCTGTGCCCGCAAAAAGGCTTCCGATCATAACCAGGTTTGCCCCCGCCGCCAGAGCTTTGGGAATATCTCCAGAGTATTTGATTCCTCCATCTCCGATAATAGGAACCCCTGCCTCCCGGGCAGCTTCAGCGGCATCATGAATGGCCGTAACCTGAGGCACTCCAATCCCGGCAATCACTCGGGTTGTGCAAATTGATCCAGGGCCAATTCCAACCTTAACGCAGTCGGCTCCCGCTTTAATCAAATCCCTTGTTCCCTCTGCCGTCGCTACATTTCCTGCTACCAGTTCAACCTGGGGATATTTTTCCTTCAAGGCACTTACAGTATTTAAAACTGACACCGAATGTCCATGAGCAGTATCTACAACAATAACGTCTACACCTGCCTCCGACAGAGCTCTCGCCCTCTCCATGGTAGCAGCATCAATCCCAACAGCGGCAGCGGCCAGCAGCCTCCCGTTTTTATCTTTCGCCGATTGGGGAAATTGAATGGCCTTTTCAATGTCTTTAATAGTAATTAGACCTTTTAAATTAAATTCACCGTCCACAATGGGGAGCTTTTCTATTTTATATTTCTGCAGAATTACCTTGGCTTCTTCTAAAGTAGTGCCCTCTGAAGCCGTTACCAGCTTATCTTTGGTCATCACTTCTCTTATTCTTTTGGAATAATCCTCTTCAAAACGAAGGTCACGGTTAGTTAAAATCCCTACCAACTTAATCCCTTCGGTAATGGGGACACCGGAAATTCTATAACGGGCCATAAGATCAGCAGCATCCTGCACCCTGTGATGGGGAGAAAGATGAAAAGGTTGGGTAATCACTCCGTGCTCGGATCTTTTGACTCGATCCACTTCCATAGCTTGTCTTTCAATGGACATATTTTTATGAATTACACCGATACCTCCCTCTCGGGCGATGGCAATAGCCAGCCTGGCTTCGGTCACTGTATCCATCCCAGCACTCATAATTGGAATGTTTAGTTTAATTTTTTTAGTTAAATACGTAGAAACATCCACATCCCCCGGCAGCACCTCAGACCTGGAGGGAAGCAGCAGAACATCATCAAAAGTTAGTCCCTCTTTACTATATTTTTCGGGGATCAATAAGTTCACCTCACTGTAAAGTATTAAAGAGTATTATACCACATTTCTTTTCCATTTAACACATCCGTCCAATCTGAGATCAAGCAGCCCATTTAACGCCTGGACTTCTGGAATTCTGGGGTTAAGCTTGAATGATTCCCAAATTCTTGTCTAACTAACTAATATCTTGGTTAAAATTAGTGAGTGAATAAAGGAATATTTCAAGCCTGACCCCCGTCTTTTACTCAATTCGTAAAACAGCTATTTTTTTATCCTCCAAAGGTTTTACTGTTATTTCTTCTTGGCCCTCTTTCCCCACCCTTGTCACGATGACCGGCACACTCTCCCCTTCAGCATCACTGTAGCGAGCGGTAAGGGCTGCTGCAGTGGGGAGGTAATCCCCTTCTCCCCGGTACAGTGCCGTAGGGCCCGGAATATTTGCAGCCTTTAAAATCCGATCCCCTAATTGGGCCAAGCTTTCTATAGTATTGTTCTCCTCATGATTCCTGCCCACCACCAATTTAATGCCCGGTGCCAGGCGAAAGTGCCTGCCCACCTTTAAAAGCTCAATCTCTAAGCGTTGGGGATCTGGATTATCCGCCAAAAGGTCTTTTAACTTTTGAGAAAAGCCCTCTACCGTCAAAAGGCAACCTCCGGCTGGACTGGGATACTCCTTCAGTTCATATTTTTTTGCCAGGGCCATTTGAGGCTTTCGGGAGCGTCCTTGAATGTCTCCAAGTTTTTCCCGGTCCACCCAACCCTTTTGTTCAGGGATTGTAGGGGATAATTGCCTGGCGGACAGAGGCCTCAAAAGAAGCCCTTCATACCCAGATTCCCTGGCCACAATCTCCAGGGCTTTATAATTTTGGGACTTAGGCCTTTCCCCTAAAACTTCCCCGGTGATAATAAATTGAGCTCCTATCTTTTCCATATATTGACCAGCCTTTTTCACCATGAGAGCATGGCAGTCGATACAGGGATTAAGATTTTTCCCATGGCCATAAACCGGGCTTTTAATTAACTCCATCAATCCCTGGGTAAAGTCCTCCACCTCCAGCGGAAGTTCCAGCTGTTCAGCAGCTTTTATGGCCGCTTCCGGGGTAAAAAAAGGAGTAGAAAAAGTAATACCTACCACCTCCACCCCCTGCTCCTGAACCATAAGGACCGACAATTGGCTGTCCAACCCTCCGGAAAACAAAGCTACCGCTTTTACCTTCATGTCTTTCACCTCTTTAAATCCTTTCCCTTTTGGTTATCAGAAAATATGTTTTCATTTAAAACCAGCAGTCCTTTTTCTTTCAAGAGAGCTGCCGTGACACCTTCTCCCTCTTTCAATTTTCCATCAAAATCTCCACTATAAATGAACCCTGAGCCGCAGGAGGGACTGTGGGATTTTAATATAGCCGTATTGGAGCCGGTGATCTCTGCCAGTCGCAGCGTCTCAGCCGCCCCTTTCAAAAAAAAAGAGGTAACCTCTTCCCCTTGTTGATTTACCACCTGGGCCGTTTTCCCTAAGACTTCTTTACCGGCTCCACCAATTATTTCCGCACCAACCCGGGGGGTAGGAAGGCCGCCTAACTGTTCAGGACATACAGGGATCAGGGGCACCTTTTTCCCCAATTCCAGCACAAAGGGATTCCGGTTGTTTTTCCCATTATATTTACAGTTGATCCCCAAGAGGCAAGCACTGACTATAATCACGTTTTTCATGCTCCTGATTTTTTAGTTAACACTCCTGAAATAATAATTGTTCTAATATAGACAATTGTCTATGGTGCGGCACTTCACATATATTTTTAGCAAACCCCATCATTTCAATACCCTTTTTTGAGCTTATATGATTTCATGAAGGGTTAGATTCTCCGCCTTATCCACCAGCAGTTCCGTCAGATATGCCCCGGCAGCGGCAAGATCTTCCGTATGAAGGTATCCGCCGGCAGAAGAATCAAATAAGATGTTTGCCTGGGAGTTAATCTCTTCATCTCCCGGCCATACAATGTACTTCAACGGAACCCTGGGAAGAAACCAAAAAATTATTTCAGTTCGGCAAGCTGTTTCTATGACATTCCCACCCAGCTTTGAAGAAAGAACCTTTAAATTATGAAGATTCTGCCCAAAAACCTGTGCCAGGGGTTGGATAGCACTCTGAAAAAATGCAGCATTAAAGGTATCTCCTCCAGGAAATTCCCGGTAAGGAATAAATTGATAGGTTAACGGTTCCCCATCTGCCCTGGAAAGATAATTTATAAATATGAGCTGTAAAGAAAAATGAGGTTCAAGCCCCTGCTCCCGGCTGAATTTGACTATTCCCTGAGGGTGCTTTACGCTAAATTCATGTCCTAACGCTTTCAATAATATTGTGTCCCCTTTATAATGTGTACCGCTTCTTAGGGCCATCTGCCCGGGGTCCTTAATTGAAAATTGGCTGCGGGATTCCTTCAGAGCTAATATATAGTTTTTAGGGTCGCTTTTTTCATAAGAGGGAAGATACAGGCTCATTTTATCTCCTTTTATCATTATGTAATGCTTTAACCAGCTAAAACCAGGGTTTCAGCTGTGCCGGGAACTTTAATTGTAAGTTTCCCGGGGACCACAGAATATTTAAGGGAAGTAAGATTAAGGATTTCTCCATCACAGTGGACCGGCAGCGGACGCTGTGTTTTTATTTCCAATTCTCTTTCCCGAAAAAACCTTACCTTGGGGTGATCCAGATGAGTTCCTTTATAAACCTGGGGAAAAACCTTCAAAAACTCCAACCGGGGTAGTTCTTCTACAATAATAATATCCAACAATCCATCATCTAAAAGTGCCCGGGGGGCCACCATCATTCCGTTACCATAATACTTCCCATTGGCTACAGAAACCATCCAGGCCCGGGCAGAATAGCACAGATCCCTGCCCAGCACTTCAATATGTATGGGTTTAAAACAAATTAACTGCTTTAAAAGACCCACAACATAAGATATTTTTCCTAAATATTTTTTTAAACGATTGGCATCACATACAGTCATGGCATCCAGGCCGGTTCCCGAAAGATTAATAAAATAGTATTCGTTAATTCTACCCAGGTCCACCGGCATCTCATTACCATTAGCCAACACCCGACAGGCTTTTTTCCAGTCCTGAGGTATGCCTGCCGTGCGGGCAAAATCATTGCCTGTACCCATGGGAATAATCCCCAGGGTAACCTTTCCTGGATCAATTCCGTTAATCACTTCAAATATTGTTCCATCCCCACCCACTACAATAATTTTTTTAATCTTTTTTGCCATAGCCCGGCAGGCCAGTTCCCTGGCATGATTCAACCCCCGAGTAAATTCATAAGTGAAACATATTTTTTGCTTCTTCAGATAACTTTCTATATCAGGCCATAATTTTTTTACTTTTCCTTTACCTGCTGCGGGATTCACTATAACAAACCATTCCAACTTTAGACCACTCCTCAGACAATTGCCGTTTTAGTTTACAGATCTATTTACAAAGCATAGATTCCTATCATAGGGATAAGTCTCTTCCATTGTTACTATATCTGATTTTTAGGGTATAAGGCCCCACCTCTAAGGGTTAGGGTAGGTTGGGCTTAAAATCTGGTGGAGTAGAGTCTGCACCTGATTCCCCGATGTCTCGGCTTGCTGAAACCAGTTCACTTCATCCGCCCAGAGATCTCCGCCGTAAGGCTGTAAGCCCTCTCTGCGTTTTCCCGTAAATAAAGGCCTGTCCCACAACAAGGAGTAATGATCATCTGTTTATATAATAAGCTCTCCTCTACTCCCCTGTTAATCAGTTTTTTTAAGATTTCATTGAGACGTTTAAGCAGCGAGTCTGCTGTTTCTTGATAAAGGATATCATTTACCGGCACAATACCCCAGGCGATATAACCTCCTTTTTTTAAAAATTCATTTAACTCATCTCTTACGGTCAAAAGAGATGTAAAATAGTTATAAGCATCTAAGTTTATTATATCAGGTTCACTGGCAAGAAGCACTGACCAATCTGCTATACAGCAAGCATGAATTCCTGCTGCTGCTCCTTCTCTTTTAATGGCATCTATTATGCTGCGAAAGGAATCTATAATCCAATCTCCCCTGAGGCTTAAAAATTGTTTATTTCCATAGGCCTGCATCATTCCTTCATCCAGGAAGATAATTACTGGTAACCCCAGCTTTTTTAACTCTCGAACCTGCCAAATTACATGCAGCTCCAAAGCTTTTACCACAATATCCCTTAACTGTTCATTAAAAAATGAAGAGGCTCCTTCTGCATCCAGCACCTGCATCCCCACAGTTAAAGGGGCTGCTGCCTGCCCCTTCAAACATATAGCCCTGCCCACACCTTTTTTCTCTAACTGATTTATAAAGTAGTAAAAACCAACAGCAGAACTCTCCGGCATCGCCAGACGCTCATCCAGTTTCTGGCTGTCTACATTACTCAAGTACAATTCATAAAACAGCGCAGCTCTATCTAAAAAATCTACTCCCTGATCCAAAAACCTGGGGTTTTTGCCCTCTTCTTTTTTAATTATCTCCAAACCTTTCAGCAGATAGAGAACCTGCAGGTCAAAATATTCTTCTGCTTTTGTAGGGAACTGCGGCCAGTGGGGACAAAGGGGAAAACTCTCCTGAATCAGGCTGAGCGCCCTTTCCTCTCCTATATCTGGAAGGCTGCCAATTCCCGTGGCCGCTTTGCTCATCATTTCTGGAACACTGATTAACATAAAAATTATCCCACCTTAATAAATTTTTGCAGCTGCACCGAAACATACGTTTCAATGTTCTGCCAAATATAAATCCCAAAAGGGCCTGCTCCTGAGTTACATTAAATTCAAGTTTTTTTTTAAATTTTAATACTTATTCGTTAGCCAATGAAATATTTCCTTTAAATACTTCCTTGATTTGTTCTAAAAACGTAAATTCTAAAAACATAAGGGAAAACACAAGAGGAAAGTTCTTTTGTGTACCCCTTATGTCCCACTTCTTTGTGTACCAAAAGTTTTCCCCTGCTATTTCTAACAACAAAAGAGACCCTAAGCAATTCGCTGCTTAAGAATCTCTTTTTAAAATTAATTCCGGCGAAGACCTGCTCTCCCGGGGACTCGCGTCCCAAGTACCATCGGCGCTGGAGGAATTTCGGGGAATTTCGGGGACAGTTTACTTAATTATTAAGAAATTTGGGAATTTTGAATTTCGGGGCGAATTTCGGGAACAGCTTACGATTACAGAAGTGAAAAGCCCAGAATTCCTTCCATAGGACAAACAGGTTTTTATAGTAAGAGCTCTGGCTGAAACGTAAACAGCGGTAATAAAAAAAGAACCCTTACATAATTGTAAGGATCCTCTTTTTAAAATTAATTCCGGCGAAGACCTACTCTCCCGGGGACTCGCGTCCCAAGTACCATCGGCGCTGGAGGGCTTAACTTCCGTGTTCGAGATGGGAACGGGTGTGGCCCCTCCGCTATCTTCACCAGAAAAGGTTATCTTTGAATGAATCTGTGTTCACACGATTTTGTAATGGAACTGGTTTTACTTTTATAGAGAGCTCGTCAGTGGAATGAATCCGTGTTCACACGATTTTCAATCGAACTGTTCACACAGATTCATTCCACTGACTTGCAGCTTATAAGAATCTGTACTTACTTCTGATTTTTAAATCGAACTGTTCACTTGATTCTTCCGCAGACTTGCAGCTTAAACAATATGACTTTGATAGTGATGCTCACGTCTTATTTTTAAACTGTTCTCTTAAGATTCATTCTACAGACATAAAATTATAGAGAAAGTTTGTTCTCTCAAAACTGTACAGCGGAAACGAATTTTTTGTGGGTCAAGTCCTCGACCTATTAGTACCGGTCCGCTGAAAGCATTACTGCTCTTACACTTCCGGCCTATCAACCAGGTCTTCTTCCTGGGGTCTTATTCCTTTTACGGATGGGAAACCTTATCTTGGAGAAGGCTTCGCGCTTAGATGCTTTCAGCGCTTATCCCTCCCGGACTTGGCTACTCAGCTATGCCCTTGGCAGAACAACTGATACACCAGCGGTCCGTCCATCCCGGTCCTCTCGTACTAGGGACAGACCTCCTCAAGTTTCCTACGCCCACGACAGATAGGGACCGAACTGTCTCACGACGTTCTGAACCCAGCTCACGTACCGCTTTAATGGGCGAACAGCCCAACCCTTGGGACCTACTACAGCCCCAGGATGCGATGAGCCGACATCGAGGTGCCAAACCTCCCCGTCGATGTGGACTCTTGGGGGAGATAAGCCTGTTATCCCCGGGGTAGCTTTTATCCGTTGAGCGATGGCCCTACCACTAAGAACCACCGGATCACTAAGCCCGACTTTCGTCCCTGTTCGACCCGTCGGTCTCACAGTTAAGCTCCCTTATGCCTTTATACTCTACGCGCGATTCCCAACCGCGCTGAGGGAACCTTTGGACGCCTCCGTTACATTTTGGGAGGCGACCGCCCCAGTCAAACTGCCCGCCTGACACTGTCCCTAGACCGGATTCACGGCCAAAGGTTAGAATTCCAATACTGAAAGGGTGGTATCCCAACAGTGGCTCCATGCAGGCTGGCGCCCACATATCGATGCCTCCCACCTATCCTGTACATCCAGTACCAAAATCCAATATCAGGTTGCAGTAAAGCTCCACGGGGTCTTTCCGTCTTGTCGTGGGTAACCTGTATCTTCACAGGTATTACAATTTCACCGGGTCCCTTGTTGAGACAGCGCCCAAGTCGTTACGCCTTTCGTGCGGGTCGGAACTTACCCGACAAGGAATTTCGCTACCTTAGGACCGTTATAGTTACGGCCGCCGTTTACTGGGGCTTGAGTTCAGAGCTTCGCAAGTTCCGAAAAACTCACTAACCCTTCCCCTTAACCTTCCAGCACCGGGCAGGCGTCAGCCCCTATACTTCGTCTTACGACTTAGCAGAGACCTGTGTTTTTGGTAAACAGTCGCTTGGGCCTATTCTCTGCGACCCCTTCAGGCTAAAGGAGCAAGTCCTCTCACCCTAATGGGGCACCCCTTCTCCCTAAGTTACGGGGTTAGTTTGCCGAGTTCCTTAACAAGGGTTCTCCCGCGCGCCTTAGGATCCTCTCCTCGCCTACCTGTGTCGGTTTGCGGTACGGGCACCTTTTATCCTGACTAGAGGCTTTTCTCGGCAGTGTGGGTTCAGCCAGTTCGCTACTTAAATTTCGCTCCCCATCGCGCCTCGGATCAACACAGGGACGGATTTGCCTATCCCTGCTACCTACACGCTTAGACGCACTCAACCAACGGTGCGCTGTACCTACCCTCCTGCGTCACCCCTTCGCTATTAACGGATAAAGGTGGCACTGGAATATCCACCAGTTGTCCATCGCCTACGCCTTTCGGCCTCGGCTTAGGTCCCGGCTTACCCTGAGCGGACGAACCTTCCTCAGGAAACCTTAGGCTTGCGGCGGGCGAGATTCTCACTCGCCTTTTCGTTACTCATACCGGCATTCTCACTTCCATATACTCCACTACTCCTTACGGTATAGCTTCTATGCGTATGGAACGCTCCCCTACCCCTACTGGAGGTTAGAAGTTAGATGTTGGAGGTTAGATCTTTCGCCAGGTTTGTATCAGCTCACTTTAGCTGCTTTCCCAATATATCGTATTCTTGGCGATATTTAATGGGATACTGACGGCTGAACGTCTAATTTGACTGCTCAACTCATACCTCTAATCTTTTTCCAATTTCCAACCTCTAACTTCTAACCTCCAATAAGCCGTAGCTTCGGTATCAGGCTTAGCCCCGTTACATTTTCGGCGCAGAATCACTTGACCAGTGAGCTATTACGCACTCTTTGAATGGTGGCTGCTTCTAAGCCAACATCCTGGTTGTCTGGGCAATTCCACATCCTTTTCCACTTAGCCTGAATTTAGGGACCTTAGCTGACGGTCTGGGCTGTTTCCCTCTTGACTATGAAACTTATCTCACATAGTCTGACTCCCAAGAAACAAATCTGCGGCATTCGGAGTTTGACTGAGATCGGTAACCTTGTAGGGCCCCTAGCCCAATCAGTGCTCTACCTCCGCGATTCTTTTATCTTGAGGCTAGCCCTAAAGCTATTTCGGGGAGAACCAGCTATTTCCGAGTTCGATTAGCATTTCACCACTACCCACAGCTCATCCCCCAATTTTTCAACATTGGTGGGTGCGGGCCTCCACTCGCGTTTAAACGAGCTTCACCCTGGCCATGGGTAGATCACTCGGTTTCGGGTCTACGACCAGCAACTAATAGTCGCCCTATTAAGACTCGCTTTCGCTGCGGCTTCGGCACTTAGTGCCTTAACCTTGCTGCTGATCGTAACTCACCGGCCCGTTCTACAAAAAGTACGCCATCACCCTTGGAGTAAACTCCAATAGGGCTCTGACCGCTTGTAAGCATACGGTTTCAGGTTCTATTTCACTCCCCTTCCGGGGTGCTTTTCACCTTTCCCTCACGGTACTGCTCCGCTATCGGTTGCCAGGTAGTATTTAGCCTTGGGAGGTGGGCCTCCCTGATTCACACGGGGTAACACGTGTCCCGCGCTACTCGGGTAATCGCTTGAGGAGCCTTGAGCTTTTCGTCTACAGGGCTTTCACCTTCTGTGGCTCTACTTTCCAGTAGATTCGACTAAACTCAAGGTTTTTGACTCCTCTGAATGGCTGCCGCCAGTCAAAAAGCAATCCCCACAACCCCTATACCGCAACTCCGGCAGGATTTAACACGGTACAGGTTTGGGCTCTTCCCCCTTCGCTCGCCGCTACTAAGGGAATCACTATTGTTTTCTTTTCCTCCGGGTACTAAGATGTTTCAGTTCCCCGGGTCTCACCAGCTGGGGTTAATGGTTTTGGCCCCAGCTTAATGCGGCTTTACCGCATTAGGTTGCCCCATTCGGGAACCTTCGGATTATCGCCTGCTTGCGGCTACCCGAAGGTTATCGCAGCTCGCTGCGCCCTTCTTCGTCTCCTGGCACCTAGGCATCCACCGTACGCTCTTTCTAACTTGACTTTACTTAAATCTTCGTTTCCGCTGTTCAGTTTTCAAAGAACAATTTAACTGATTACTTTATACCGCCATTCTTTTGAATCGCGGCTAAATCTTTGATTGTAAAAGGTAATCTTTGCAAAATTTGGTGGAGATGAGCGGGATCGAACCGCTGACCCCCTGCTTGCAAGGCAGGTGCTCTCCCAGCTGAGCTACACCCCCCTGATTAGAAGTTGGAGGTTAGAGGTTGGATATTAGATTATTTGCCGAGATGTCTTGCAAACACCCCGTATCTAATTCCGGCTAACCTAAACTTCTTTAATCCAAAGTGTCACCTGTTGTTTTTGAGATTGAATGTGTAAGGTTTTGAGGTTTTCTAACCTCCAACTTCCAACTTCCAACCTCCAATAAGTGGTGGGCCCAAGTGGATTCGAACCACCGGCCTCACGCTTATCAGGCGTGCGCTCTAACCGACTGAGCTATGGGCCCATGTTATTTGGCTCCACAATTAAAATAAAAACAAAACAGGACTCACTTGGGTTCTTACTTTACACACCTAAGGTTTGCTCACTTTCGTGGGCAAATCTAAGGGTCGGTTTAACTTGTGTTAAACCTGCTTGGAAGGTTTAATGCTGCTCATTTAGAGCTTTTGGCTAAAATGATACAGGCTCTTTAAACCTTGATTATCCTTAGAAAGGAGGTGATCCAGCCGCACCTTCCGATACGGCTACCTTGTTACGACTTCACCCCAATCACCTACCCCACCTTCGACGGCTGCTTCCGTAAACGGTTAGCTCCACCGGCTTCGGGTGTTGCAGACTTTCGTGGTGTGACGGGCGGTGTGTACAAGGCCCGGGAACGTATTCACCGCGGCATGCTGATCCACGATTACTAGCGATTCCGACTTCATGCAGGCGAATTGCAGCCTGCAATCCGAACTGAGACCTGCTTTATAGGATTAGCTCCAGGTCACCCCTTCGCAACCCGTTGTACAGGCCATTGTAGCACGTGTGTAGCCCAGGACATAAAGGGCATAATGATTTGACGTCATCCCCACCTTCCTCCGGTTTGTCACCGGCAGTCTCCCTAGAGTGCCCATCTTTACATGCTGGCAACTAAGGACAAGGGTTGCGCTCGTTGCGGGACTTAACCCAACATCTCACGACACGAGCTGACGACAACCATGCACCACCTGTATACCCGTCCCCGAAGGGAAACAATTAGTTTCCTAGCTGCGTCAGGTATATGTCAAGTCCTGGTAAGGTTCTTCGCGTTGCTTCGAATTAAACCACATGCTCCACCGCTTGTGCGGGCCCCCGTCAATTCCTTTGAGTTTCAACCTTGCGGCCGTACTCCCCAGGCGGGGTACTTAATGTGTTAACTGCGGCACAGAAGGTATCTAAACCCCCTACACCTAGTACCCATCGTTTACGGCGTGGACTACCAGGGTATCTAATCCTGTTTGCTCCCCACGCTTTCGCGCCTCAGCGTCAGTTACAGGCCAGAGAGTCGCCTTCGCCACTGGTGTTCCTCCCGATATCTACGCATGTCACCGCTACACCGGGAATTCCACTCTCCTCTCCTGCACTCAAGTTAAGAAGTTTCAACTGCAGGTCCAGGGTTAAGCCCTGGGTTTTCACAGCTGACTTTCTTAACCGCCTACACGCCCTTTACGCCCAGTAATTCCGGACAACGCTCGCCCCCTACGTTTTACCGCGGCTGCTGGCACGTAGTTAGCCGGGGCTTCCTCCAGGGGTACCGTCTTTTGGTCTTCCCCCTTGACAGAGCTTTACAACCCGAAGGCCGTCATCGCTCACGCGGCGTCGCTGCGTCAGGGTTGCCCCCATTGCGCAATATTCCCCACTGCTGCCTCCCGTAGGAGTCTGGGCCGTGTCTCAGTCCCAGTGTGGCCGTACACCCTCTCAGGCCGGCTACCCATCGGAGCCTTGGTGAGCCGTTACCTCACCAACTAGCTAATGGGACGCGGGCCCATCCAAGAGCGATAAATCCTTTCCTATAATGGAGATGCCTCCTTTATAGGGTATCCGGTATTAGCAGTCCTTTCGAACTGTTATCCCAGTCTCTTGGGCAGGTTGCCCACGTGTTACTCACCCGTTCGCCACTAGGTAACAGCTTCTGGCAAGCCAGATGCTGCACCCCGTTCGACTTGCATGTGTTAGGCACGCCGCCAGCGTTCGTCCTGAGCCAGGATCAAACTCTCCAGTTATTATTGAACCTCTTACCCGAAGGTCTTAGAGGATTTTAACCAGTTCGTCTGCCTTTGCTTCGTAACGCTGACCTTTTGTCCGTGATAGGGACTATTTATCCCTACCAATTTTGAATCGGTCGTTATTAGGAATTGAAAGGGATTTATTAATGATTCATCAATAAATCGCCTTCTTGGCTTAAAAACTTTTTGACTCTTGGCTTTTAAAAGCCTTAAGTCTAGTGAGTCCTGTTTAGTTTTCAAAGAACAATGCCCGTATCAGGCACGAACATAATCTTACCACGTTTTTTTTGCACTGTCAAGCTTTTCTGAAAAGTTTTTAAAAGCTGTCCCTATCTGGCACATCTCCAACAGGCTGGTGCCTATGGCTATTAATATTTCTCCACAAAAACCTTAATCACATCTTCCCGGGCGATAATACCCAGCAGCTTGTTTTCTTTTACAACAGGGATTCGGCTTATATGGTGCTCCGCAAACTTGCTGATAATTTCTCTAATAAGAGCTTCTTCGGTAACCATTACAAGCCTGGTGGACATAACATCCTTTACCTTTTTATTTAATATAGCCCTTATATCTGCCTCTATTCTTTTTGGATCTATCTCTTCGTAAAAATATTCTAAAAGCCTCAGATATTCAGGAAGATTAATTTTCTGGCGATATTTCAAAATGTCAGAGTCGGTAATAATTCCAACGATACTGCCAAAATCGTCAACTACCGGCAGCCCGCCTATTCCGTGTTTGGACATTAAAACAGCCGCTTCCCTTAAGGATGCTTCCTTATCCACCGCGATAACATTTTTGTGCATTATATCTATTGCCTTCATCAATGTTAACCTCCTTTTCTGAACTTAACCCAATTCATTACTTGCACTGTTTTCCTCATGATGCTCCAAGAGCAGCGGAGCTGATAGTTTTATAGCGATGGCCCCCAGGGGAGCCGTTATTAATATAGAAAGTACAGCGACAGCCAGTATCAATTCCCCGGAAGGCACCCCTGCCGCCAGGGGAATTCCTCCAATGGCTGCTTGAACAGTAGCTTTAGGCAGATAAGATATAATACAAAAAAGCCTTTCCTTTAGGCTTAAAAATGAACCAAAAGTAGAAATGAACACCCCCAGGGAACGAAAAGTTAAGCCTACGGCAATAATGATAAGTCCCATAAGCCCTGCTTCTAAAGCAACCTGTATATTAACCGCAGAACCGATTAAAATAAAAAGAAAGATTTGTGCCACCGCCCAGACCTTGCTTAACCTGCCCTCCAAATAATAAGCCGTATTTTCCTTTTTTGCCAGCAGCACAAAACCCACTGTCATTACCGACAAAAGACCGGCTGCATTCACATAGTCCCCCAGGACTTTAATAGCAATAGCTGCCGCTGTTAAGACCATTAATTCCTCCATCCCATTCAACTGATGAGCAAAACGGTCAAAAAATTTAACCAATAAAAGGCCTGCAATGTAACCCAACAGTATGCTGGCTGCAATTTCAACGGGTATCATTCCCAACTGCAGCAGAGAAGACCCTCCACTTCCCGTCCCCATGCCTAAAAACACAGAAAATAAAGTTATAGCAAAAACATCATCCACAGATGCCCCGGCCAGAACAATAATAGGTACTCCTGAACCCATTCCCAACCCCCGGTTCTTCAGCTCCAGCATGGAGGGCACAATGACAGCCGGGGACACGGCAGCAATTATAAATCCCAGCATACCCGCCTCAAAAAAGGGAAGGCCAAACCAATAGTGAGCTGTATATGTTACGGCAAAACCCTCCAACAAGCAGGGTATGGCACTCATTTTCAGAGCAGTAAACCCCACTTTCTTTAAAATCTCCAGATTAAGCCCCAACCCTGCCCTGAGCAGTATTACAATTAGAGCAATGAGACGGACTTCATTGGAAATAAGAAGCAATTTTTCGTCTAAGAAACCTGAAACATAAGGGCCCATTAGTATTCCTAATAATATAAGGCCCAACAGCCCTGGAAGTTTGAATTTTTGGAACAAACGGCTGGCTAAAAGCCCACATAAAAGCATCATCGCCAAACTTAATAACATGACCCTCACCACCTCATTTAAAAATAATAGCTAATAAAGCACGGCTCTTCTATCTAACATGATTCCCATGATTTACATCACTTTTTACTTCAAGAATATTTCTTTTTCCTTCATTAATAATACAAAACTAATAATAGAAAAAACTCCTGCCAAAATAAATCAGCAGGAGTCATCAGCATTTGCAGTTTAGGTTTCCCAGGGCGAACTCCATCACCAGTTTTTAACTTTTCTAAACTTAATAATAATATGTATGACCCTATCTGTCAATCTTCAATACTAACCAGACTTGACTTTTTCTTTCTTTTTCTTTTCTACTAAAATTGCACATTCCGGACAAAACATTTCACAAAGTCCACAGGCTGTACATTTTTCAATGTTTACCGGCTCCACAATGGGTGAACCGTAGATCCCCAGTTCATCAGACCAACCCAGCACCTGAAAGGGACACTTTTCAGTGCAGAGGCCGCAGCCTTTACAATAATTCGGAAATATATTAATAAAACCTTTTTCCCCTTGAAACCGTATTTTATCAATTTTACGTGTCATTGGCCTCAGCTCCTTACCAGTGCTTCTTTTACAGCGTCGATGCCTATTTTCAATGCTTTGTAGTTCAATTCCCTCAACTCAGGATTTTTGTCAAACTTTTTGCCAAGATTATTTTCCATAGCCAGCTTAACATTTTCTTCCTTTACAACTCCAGCCGCCTCCACTATAGCCCCTAATATAATCACATTAAAAACTCTGGGATGAAGCTCTTTCTTGGCTATGGCCGTTGCAGGCATCGCAATTATCTTGCCCTTACTGGGAAGAATTATTTCCTGGTCATTTTTCTGTTCAGGCCTGCATTCTTCCTCTTCTGTTGATTTTTCTATGTTACTGTTCTCTCCCGCTTCTGATGCTTCTATTAAAGAACTGTCATAGACAAAAACAGTATTGATACCTACATGACATTTTACCCGATTCACAGCCCTATCACTTAAAGCTACTACAACATCCCCTTTTTCAAACTTCGGAGAACCTATCAAGTTGTCCGCAATCTGAACGAAAGCAACAGAAACGCCGCCTCTCTGCTCTATTCCAAAATTAGGAATATACAGAGCCTCCAACCCATCTTCGTTGCCGGCCTCCGCCAGTATATCCGCAATGGACTGAACGCCCTGCCCTCCTTCTCCGGCGATGACAATCTTCACTAACCTGTTCACTTTAATTTACCCCTCCCTTTCAGTGGGAGGGACTTTTAACTCACCCACCTTAAAATACTTTGCCATATCTTTTTCCAGGAAATTCCAGGTATCCCGAGCATTGGTTCTCCAGTTAGTGGGGCAGGTGGATAACACCTCAACAAAAGAAAAACCGTTACCATTTTTCACATTCTCCAAAGCCTTTTTAATATTCCTTTTCAGCTGTTTCATGTTTGACACAGTGCTTCTGGCAACATAAGCAGTTTCCGAAGTAATGGCTGCAACCATTTCGGGACCCAATGTTGGAGCTCCGGTCTCTTCAATGTCTCTTCCATAGGGAGATGTTTCCGTGATCTGGCCGGGCAATGTGGTTGGTGCCATCTGCCCGCCGGTCATGCCATAATTTGTATTATTTACCAACAATACAAATAATTTATCATTTCTATTAGCCGCATTGACCAGGTGCTGGGATCCAATCGCATACCCGCCTCCGTCACCCATGTATGCAATCCCCACTAACGAGGGATTTGCCCGAACTAATCCGGCAATCACCGGAGTGGTTCTACCATGATGAGTTTGTACCGTATCAATATTGAAAAAATCCCAGGCCAGAAGAGAACATCCAATGTCGCAACCAAAAACAGTCCTGTCCTGAATTTTTAGTTCATCAATCGCCTGGCCCAAAGCTTTTAATACAAGACCATGACCACAACCGGGACAAAATTTATGAGGTTTTGTCTCCCTCCGCCAGGATTTTGGCATAGCTGTCTCTGACATAAGATGACCTCCAGTCTTGGTTAAAATTCATTTATTTTAATTTCTGACTCTTTTTTTACATGTGCAACAATCTTTTCTGACGTGACTGCTAACCCCGGCAAGAAAATGCTTTCCATTCCAGCTTCCAACCCGAAAAGTGCATCTTTTGCCAGCCTAGCTAACTGTCCATAGGCGGACTCAACCACCAAAAACCTGGGGGTTGTTTTACAAACCTTCCTCAACGCTCTAACAGGAAACGGCTTGAGAGTAATGGGACGGAAAAACCCCACCTTAAACCCTTTTTTCCGCAGGTTCTCCTGTGCTGTCATGGCCGCTCGGCTTACGATCCCATGGGATACAATCACCAGGTCCGCATCCTCACAACCCAAGGATACATATTCTTCAATTTCAAGAGAGATTTTATTGAAATCCTCAACTTGTTCCATTATTACTTCATACAGTTCTTCCTCCATACTATAAGCATTCCTCAGATGGGCAGGTTCTCTATCTACCCCAGGCGTCCCCGGCATTCCCATGAAAGGTTCTGGCATAACCATCTCCAACCCTTTATCCTGGGGATCATACATTACCAGCGGTTCCCTCATTTTCGCTTGGTATCCATCTCCCAGTATAAATGTTGGAAAACGATACTTCCAGGCGACATTAAAAGCTTTTATAGTATAATCAAAAAGCTCCTGATGGGTTGCCGTTGAATAAACAATTCTCAAAGCTTCTCCATTTCCTCCAGAGGTAGTCAGGTTAACCTCCTGCTGAGAATAAATCACCGTAGCGGTAGATGGCCCTCCCCTCTGCTGAATAGCCACAACTATAGGAATGCGCATCATTTCTGCCATGGTTATCGGTTCCTGAAGCAGAACATTACCTGGCCCCGCTGTAGCCGTAAAAGCCCTGCGGCCAGCCAAAACCCCTCCAATAGTAGTAAACCCTGCGGATAGCTCGTCCTCCGTCTGTAAAAATTTTTTCCCGTGTTTAGGCGCCAGGCGTGTCCAATAATGCATGATTTCATTTTGAGGAGTAATGGGATAACCATACATTATATCGGCTTGAGCCGCCAGGGCTCCCCAAGCCACAACTTCATTCCCGGTCATGAACACCCTTTTCTCTTCCTTGATCGCCCTTTCCAATTTGCGGTAACACCTCCAAGTTCCTTTACTAATTGTATTGGAATATTCTAACAACTTAAAGCAATATATAAATGAAAACAGCAAGAAGAGATAGCTGTTTTGACATTCTCTTGTTCACTACCATATATTATGAGGCATATACCGTTCTAAAAAGCGAATGGGAAGTCCCCTTAAAGATTTATTCGTCACCAAGGATTCCAGATTTTTTTCTATACTAACGGCAATCACCGGAATACCCGTAATTTCACTGACATTACTAATCACCTGGACCCCTTCCTCTATAATCTCTAAATCAGTCAATTCCCCTAAATGACTGTTGTTTATAATGCCATCTACCCTGCCAAAGAGATTTAAGTAAGCGATGATTTCTTCCACCGATGAGGTCATTGGACGGCTTATGTTTACAACTGCGTATATTTTTAAATTATTTTCTTCCAAAGCCCCTTCCACCAAATTAAATATTTTGAAACCCTGTACACCATACCCTACATCAAAAATTATATCTCCCTTTCGACGCAAAGCCCAGCGCATCTCAGGCTTCATCACATAACCGGCTTCTCCCAATCCAAAAGTATCCTGATTCTCCCAAGCAATAACTTCAATCCCCAGGTTTTCAAGTTTCTTTTTTAATGGTCGCAGGGTATAAAAGGGCTCCACCAAATCCAGATCCACCAGGACAACTTTTCTGCCCTGCTTCACCAGTTCTAACGCTCTATTTACAGCATTTTCACTTTTACCACTGGCGTATTCCCCTACATAAGCTTCAATAATCCTTGACAAAGAAAATTCCCCCGCTCCGTTAAATCAATAAAACTCCCCTTAACAAAAAAAAGATTTTTCTTTATTAATTATGTCTTAAATTAAAAAATTTCCCTGTTATAACTCATTTACAACAAATTTCTTGCAAAACTATGCACTAGATTATAACAGAATTTAATAATAACGTCAAGAAATTTGCTTTTCATACCATAGAGTGAACTTACCTGACCTTTCCTGACTTTCCTACTATAGAATAAACTTGCAATCATCTCTACTTCAGCAGTTTCTGACTTATTATAGCATAAAACAACTGATTGTGACAGAATTAACATAAAAAAATTCACTTTTTTTTCATGGTAAATTTTCTCTCTTTTTGCTTTTAGTTTTTATTATCTAATATAAAATATTAACTTTTAATAATTATTCTATCCTTCCGGCAGACAATATGGTAAACTATTTTCATAAGATAGTTGTTCATTTATTAATAATAAATAAATAAATGAACACAAGAAAGGAGAAGTGGATAAATGGTTAAAGTTGGTGAAAAGGCTCCAACGTTTAAAACAAAGGCATACGTTCAAGGAAAAATTAAACCTGTCAGCACAGAAGATTTGCTGGGCAAATGGGTGGTGCTCTGTTTCTACCCCGGAGACTTTACCTTCGTATGACCCACGGAAATATCTTCGGTAGCAGTTCGCTATCCGGAATTCGAAGAACTGGGAGTTGAAATACTGTCAATCAGTGTAGACAGCGTTTTTTCCCACAAAATTTGGGAGGAGACCGAACTTTCCAAAATGATTGAAGGACCGGTACCATTCCCTATGCTTTCTGACCCTGGCGGAAAAATAGGTTCCCTATACGATGTTTATGACGAAAAAGGTGGAGTAAATGTCCGGGGAAGATTCTTGATTGACCCTGAAGGAGTAATCCAGTCCATGGAAATCCTTTCCCCTCCTGTAGGCAGAAACACAGAAGAATTGCTCCGTCAGATAAAAGCTTACCAGCACCAACAAAAAACCGGCGAGGTTATTCCTGCGGGCTGGCAGCCGGGGGATCCAACCTTAACCCCCAGCACAGAGCTGGCAGGTAACGTATGGAAGATATGGAAACCTAAAAAGAAATAAGCTTTAACTACTAAAATACTGCAATTATAGTGAACTCGTTTCAGCAAGCTGAAACATCGGGGAATCAGGTGGAGACTCTACTCCACCTGATTTTAAGCTCCACCTACGCTAACGCTTAGAGGTGGGGGTCTTATACCTTAAAAATTATTATAATAAAAAGAGCTATGCAGCATGCTGCATAGCTCTTTTTATTATAATAATTTTTTTCATGTTTTATAATTTAAATCTCCTAATTAACCCATTTAATTCTTCCGCCATATATGCTAATTCGCTTGTAGTTTTGCTGATATCATCCAATACATTTGTTTGTTCCTCAGTGCTGGCAGCAATCTCTTCTGTTGAGGCAGACTGTTCTTCTACCGCGGATGCAATGTTCTTAATAAGATCGCTCATCTCTTCCACTGCTTTTTGAATTTCTACCAGATGCTCCCGGGCTTTTCCCCCCAACCCAGCTCCTTTTTTTACAATTTCACTGGCTGCTTTCATTTTTTCCACGGCATTTCCGGTTCGACCTTGAATATCAGATATTAAACCACCGATTTCACCGGCCGCCGAGCTGCTTCCCTCTGCCAACTTTCTAACTTCCTCTGCAACTACCGCAAATCCACGACCCTGTTCTCCGGCCCTGGCTGCTTCAATGGCTGCATTTAGTGCCAAAAGATTCGTCTGTTCAGCAATACCCGTAATGGTGTTTACAATCATTTCAATCTGCTTTGACCCTTCATCCAATTCCATTATTACATGTCCTACCTCTGAGGTTGCCTGATCAATCTCCAGCATAGCTTTCATGGCATCATCTACAGCCTGGCCCCCATCTGTAGCAATCCTTTGAGTCTCTGCTCCGCTTTCTGTTGCCTGTTGAGATATTAGAGCAATGTCCTGCGCTTTCTTTGCCACTTCACCCTCTACTGTAGAAGATATCTCCTGCATAGCTGCATTGCTCTCTTCAATAGAGGATGAAAGGTCCTGAGAAAAACGAGATACCCGATCCGTCGTCTCCGACACTTTTTTTATTATATCCCTCTGTCCCTCCAACATATTGTCAAAACTGTTAGCCAGCAGCCCTAATTCGTCACGGCTTTTACTGATTACCTTTACAGATAAATCCCCATCCTCTGCCTTTTTCATCCACTTTGCCAGATCATTTACCGGAATTGTAACCCCCCGGGTGAGATAATAAGCAATAATTACTGCCATCACCAGGCTTATTACCCCAATAACAATAAACCTGTTGAGACTCTCCGACTTCATAGTAATAAAAGGAGCTTCTGGAATACCGACATAAAGAATTCCCACAATGTCCCCCCAGGGGTCTATTATAGGATCATACGCTGTAATATAATCTTCTGTAACCACAAAGGCCTTACCCAAATACCTCTCCCCATTGGTTAAAACTTCGTGCCCAACCGCAGAAGAAATTCGGGTCCCTACAGCACGGTTTCCACTTAAGTCTCTTACGTTTGTGGAAACTCTTAACTCGTTTAAAAAGAACGTGGAAGTAACCCCTAATAATTCTCCTATCCGATCTACCATATCAAAGTTATTATTTAGAATATCCCCAATCACAATCATTCCTGCGAATGCCCCTGTTTCGTTATAAATAGCTGCTGCAGAAACTAAAGCCAGTCCCCTTCTCTCTACAGACTCCGATGTATCCTCTGTGGCAGCAACAATTAATGATGCCTCATCTGCCAACCCTTCTAGTAAGAGATAATCCTCCTCCAAAATAACTACCCCTTCCAGAATTCCACCGTTAAGCACCGAATTAAAAAAAGGATGATCAGACAGGCTATCCCCTATATTATCGCTGGAAGACCTGTAAATGACAGATCCTTCGCTATCGGTAACCGTTAAAAAACTTAAATTCTGGAGCTCATAATGCTGACTTAATATTCTTTCCAAGCTCTCTAAGTTCTCCCTAACTTCTAAGTTCTCCCGATTTTCCCGGTTCCCTAAATTCTCCTGGTTCTCTATTTGAACATAAGCTGCTATGCTTTCATCTAATGAAATTAAACTGGTTAACAAAGTTAATTCACTAACCCTTTGTCCGAGGATTTCATTGGCGGAATTCAGGTCACTGTTAATGGCAGATTGGGCCTGAGTTTCAATTCCTTCATTAATTCCTATTATGGCGGTATAGGCAGCCATAATCATGGGAACTAGAGCAATAACTAAAAACCCTGCCACCAGTTTAGTTCCAAGTCCTATCTTAACCTTTTTATTTTTCTCATCCTTTTCCTTTTTTTCCTTTTGCTTTTTTTTCCCAAAAATCACATTTCATTTCCCCTCTCTTTGTTCTTATAATGAATTGTAACTACTCAGGCAAAAGATTAATCAGTATAAAATATACCCATGAGATGAGCAGACAGCACATCAATTCCCGTAGGGTCTTGTCCTACTATTGCTGTTACCTGAATCGTTTCCAATTAATTCAAATCAATTGCAATATATGTGCTTCAATACATTTTATATTTCATTTATATGGAATACACTAATCGACATAATTTTGCATAGCTATTTATATACCTTTATAGTTTGACATAACTTTCCTTAAAACCTTTTTTAATTTTCTAAAAACTATATAAAAAAAAAGCCTTCTTTTGAAAGGCTTCAACCCAGGATAAATTGAATTATAATCAACAGTATAAGTCCGGGAATCCCTAAAAAACCAACAACCAAAGCAGTAATTATATTAATCCCTACACTAAATCCCAAGGGGGAGCCGATCAGATTAAAAAAAACCAACAATACCCCACCAATTAAAGCATTAAGCACCAGCTTAACAATAAGCTTAAAGGGAACTAGAAGTAACCGAGCAACTAAATACAACAACAGAGCAGCAAAAGCAAACGCCATTACGGAATTAAAATCCAGTGCATCCAAAAAAACACCTCCTTTTTCCACTCTATACAATCTTTCTTACCCTTTATCTAAATAAAACTTTACGCATCTACTTTATATCCGGCATTCCTTGCCCGTTTCAAAAAAAACATATATTTTTTTTCTGCGGCATTTAAGGCATATATAGCCTGATCTACCTGTTCAGGCTCAGAAACAAAATCAAAAAAACTTTTAGCCTGGTTCATTTCTATTCGGGCTTGTTCAATTGTTTCCAGCATAGTATCTTTCTCATTTTGTTCCGGCACGTTGTCTGATTTCAAATTTGAAATCTTTGAAATCGCCTGTTGAATCTTACTCATATGGAAGACAACCCCCTTGCCTTTATACCATGTATATGCTGGAAATTATAAAATATTATAGTTACAAGAAAATAAATGAATAACTATTAACGGGGGTCCTATTCATTTATAATTATATTTCCCTTCTACCCTCCAACGCCCTGGCCAAAGTAACTTCATCGGCATATTCCAGGTCTCCTCCTACAGGTAACCCGTGGGCAATCCTGGTAACGTGTATTCCCAGGGGCTTTACAACCCTGGAGATATATACTGCCGTAGCTTCTCCTTCTACATTAGGATTTGTTGCCAAAATAATTTCCTTAACCCGATGATTCTTCACCCTGGCCAATAATTCCTTTATCTTCAAATCCTCGGGGCCTACTCCATCAACGGGAGATATAGCCCCCTGCAGCACATGGTAAAGTCCCTGGTATTCTCCCATTTTTTCTATGGCTAAAACATCCCTGGGCTCCTGAACCACACAAATAATTTCACGGCTTCTCCGTATATCCTCACAGATTATACAGGGCTGTTTTTCTGTCAGGGTGCCGCAGCAAGAACAGCAGGTTATTTTCTGCTTTGCCTCCAGCAGTGCCCGGGATATAAATTCAACTTCTGCCAAGGGTAATTTTATAATAAAATACGCCAGGCGTTGAGCGGTTTTAGGCCCAATTCCCGGCAGACGCTTGAAAGCTTCAATAAGTTTGGCCATAGGTTCAGCATAATACATAATAATCTCTCCAATAACAGGTCAAATTTACTAATATTATTATCTTAAAACATCCCCGGGGGCAGGTTTAGATTTCCTGTAATTTTTTGCATTTCCGCCGCAACCATCTCTTCTGCTTTCCTCAAAGCTTCATTAACCGCACTGAGAATCAAATCCTGCAGCATTTCTACATCTTCAGGGTCCACCGCTTCCGGAGCAATGATTATTTCCTTTATTTCCTTTTTACCTGTAGCCACTACCTTAACAGCACCTCCCCCGGAAGCAACCTCTACATCCCTTTCCTCTAGTTCTGCCTGAAGTTTGGCCATATCCGCCTGCATCTTTTGGACCTGTTTCATCATTTTGTTCATGTTACCACCTTTAAACATCAAAAATACCTCCTCTTTTTTTGTCTGGTTCTAAAATTTTACCTCCAAACATATCTACAGCCATATCAATCAAACTCCCTCCATGCATATCATCACTTATTTCTGCGGAGGATTCAGTGCTTATACTGCTTGTTTCCCATTGATCCGGAAAACTACTGTCCTTTTTAAAAGAAGAGACTTCCGATTCATTGTCAGTTTCTTCTCCAACAGTATTATTTAATACAAAACTAAAACCTATATCTTTACCGGTAAGTTTTCGAAATGATTCCCGTATACCCTTGTTGTTATCATGTAAATTTAGTTTTTCTTGACAGATGAAGTTTTCTACGGCTACGGTTAACGTTCCTTTTTCAAATGATACCGGCTTTCCTCGAATCAGCATGGAATGCATCTTAACATCTTTACGGGAAAACAGATTCAATAATTTTTTCCACAAGACTTTAACCTCTTCCAAGGACAGCTGTTCTTCTATCAATGGTTTTGTGCCTACAAAATCTTTGGAACTTTTGTTTTCTTTCATCGAGCACTGCTGGACATCATTTCTGTCGTCAGTCTCCCCTTGGGAGATAAATCTTTCTGTAGATACTTCTTTAACTGCATCTTCTTTGAGCAGAAGATCTCTGCTCCGGCTGTTGTCTACCCCAACATCAATGGAGGGATCCCTGTTTAGCCGGGATTGAAAGCCCCTGGACTTATAAGGCTTTTCCTGCTGTGGATTTTCACCTTCAGATAATCTTTTGTCGAACCCTAAGATCCTTTTTTCCAAAACCTCTACTTTTTGCTGAAGGTTTTTCAAGTTCAGACAGTAATCCACCTGGCAGATTTTAAACACTGTTGTTTCCAAAACAAACCTGGGCTGGGAACTGCCCCTGAGGCTCAGAAGGGCTTCCCCCAAAAATTCCAACACCGACATCAGTGCTTCATGGTTGAAAGACTGTGCCTGTTCCCTCATGACATCCAGGCAAACCCAAGGAATCTCTAACTGCATGGGTCCTTCTCCCTGCATTTTCAAGAGCACCAGGCTCCGGAAATAGCTGGACATATCCCTGATAAACTTGCCCATATCGTTTCCTGAATCCACCAAATCTCCAGCAATCTTCAAGCCCTTTACTAGCTTTTTTTCTAAAACCGCCGCTGCCATTTCTATAAATATCTCTTCTTCTACAATACCCAAAATCTTTTTCGCAGATTCCAAAGTAACGGAATTGTCGCTATAGGCCATAACCTGCTCCAGCAGCCCCAGGGCATCCCGCATCCCCCCCTCTGAACTCCGGGCAATCAAGTGTAGGGCCCCTTCCTCCACCGAAATTCCTTCTCCCGAGGCTACACGGGATAACCCCTGGATCAGATCTGGAACAGAAATACGGCGAAAATCAAAACGCTGACAGCGGGATAATATAGTCTGGGGAAGTTTATAAGCTTCAGTAGTAGCTAAAATAAATATAACATTCTCTGGTGGTTCTTCCAGTGTCTTTAAAAGAGCATTGAAGGCTTCAGCAGTTAACATGTGAACCTCATCCACAATATATACCTTATACCGGGCCTGGGAACACCCGTAGCGAACCTTATCCCTCAACTCCCTGATTTCATCAATCCCCCGATTTGAAGCTGCATCTATTTCCAAAACATCCATCACCCTGCCTCGGTTAATTCCTAGACATAAATTACATGCATTGCAGGGGTGGGCCGTTGGTCCCCTTTCACAGTTTAACGCTTTGGAAAGTATTTTAGCAGCACTGGTCTTCCCTGTACCCCGGGGGCCACAAAAAAGATAGGCATGTGAAACACGCCCACTCTTTACAGCATTTTCAAGAGTACGGGTAATATGGTCCTGGCCGATTAAATCTTCAAATGTCTGCGGTCTCCATTTGCGGTATAACGCTAAGTAATTCATAGTTCACCTTTTCTTTTTTTATCCTTGTTAAACCCATTTTATCACAGAAATAGAGATAATCAAGGAGGTCCAATATAATAGAAGTTACTATTTAAAAGAAGGAATCTCTTAATGCTATGTTAAATAATAAAAGGGGGAGTGATATATAATATGGAAGATAAAAATAAAGTCATCATACAAAGGATTGTAAAAGCCCAAGAATCAAAGGTTTTAATATTGTTTTTCAGTATGTTTGTTATTGTAATTTCCTTCCTGGTTTTTAATAAGACCAATTTAGTTGTCCCGGGATTCTTAACCCTGGTAATTCTGTTTTATATCTTGTCCGCACCCCAATCCCGATTAGGTTACTATATCGTAGGAAACAGTATTGTCTTCACCAGCCTCCAGGGCAAAAAAGAAATTGATATCAGCACCATTGAAGATATTAGAATAATAAATATCCCTTTTATCTCTTTTCCTTTTTTAACTAACGGAGTAGGCTACCATGTGGGTAAACCTAAGCTTAAAGAATGGGGGCAGGTAATGATGTTGGCCAGCACCTTCCCCGGTGAAGCGCTTCTTTTAACTGCTGGAAAAGAAGCATTCGTAATAACTCCAGCACAGCCCAGCGTAGTTAAAGATATATTGCAGGAGAAAAAAATATCGAATATTTCCGGCCAAGAGCAAATTCAACCCGCAGCTTGTAAAGAGCAGCAGGCAGAAGCATAGAAAATTAAATTAAAAAAAACAGAGGCACCTGATGGTCCCTCTGTTTTTTTTAATTTAAATTATTATATGGCCGTGCACCTTTCGTCGATTTAATTCCCCAGACGTTACCCTGGTAGTTAGCTCGGACCAGGCAGCCCTGCGGCACCCGCAAGGGTTCACTTACCGCTGCTTCCTTCCGGACCTGACGGGGTTCATGAGCTCACGTCGCACAGGACCCAATCCTCATCACCACTTGCCAGGGGCAGACCCTAAAGAATATAAACCTCGGTTAGGAATTCAGCCCTGCTATAGCGGTTTGCAGGTTCAGGGCACCGCTACCTCCCCACCTAGCACGACCAATCATTAATCTTATATAAAAAAGCCTGCTGATTCAAAAAAGGCAAGCTTTTACTTTAAAATGGCGGAGAGAGAGGGATTCGAACCCTCGAGACGGGGTTAACCCGTCTACTCGCTTTCCAGGCGAGCGCCTTCGTCCAGCTCAGCCATCTCTCCGAACAATAACTAACTTCATAAGCCCTTACTTTAGACCAGGTTTTAGCTGTAAAAGCATTTAATAAATAATCCAACATTTTTGATTATAACATATATTTGTTTTAATCGTCAAATCTAAAACACTTTCTTCTCCTCTGCATTTAGCATCTCTGATTATGCATATAATCATACTACCTGCTAAACACACTGCTGTCCCCTTAAAGCTTCCACCAACACCTGAAGTTCATGCCGGAACAACAAGGAAACTCCTTTTAAAAAATATAAAAGGAGCTTCCTAGATTGCAGCTGCTTACAACCGGTGGGGCGGCTGAATATGCTGCAAAAAAACTATGATAAATTTTTTTAGATAATTATTATATAATGGAATTCTTCCAAACTGCCCCTAAGCTTCCTCCTTGAAACCTTACTCTTATGGACTGATCGTTATATGTTTCAACAACGTGAGAGGCATGGGGGAAATTTCCAAAATACTTAAAGGTAAGGTCTACCGGTACCCACCCCAGGCCATCCACATAAAACTCTGCCCAGCTGTGACGGAAGCCCGCCAATGAACCGACAGCTATGTTCGTTCTTTGTGTCCTTGCAAAACCTGTAACCACCCTGGCTTTAAGCCCCTGTCCTGTGCAGTCATTGACAAATGCAACAGCCAATGTATAACAGTTTCCACTCCCTGCATATTTATTGTAAATCTGTCTGGCTGTTTCTACCGTATTATTGGTAGAGTTAATTGACACCGGACGTAAGGTCATATTGTAATCAGCAACAATAGTCTTGGTCTCTCCAGGTAATAACTCGCCAATATGAAATGTGCTGACTCTGCCGGCGGAAGAAACAATAGGATAGTTAGTAGAAATCAGGCTGGTAGTCTGGTAAGGAGAATTATTTTCCGGCAAAGGGACGTCTACCTGAATATTGTTTGATACTTCTCCACTGTTGTTGGTAACATCAACTTCCACTCTAAAACGAATAGTGTGAGCACTGCCAAATGAATAAGTTACAGGTGCTGTTGACTGCTGGGCCGTTTCTGTTGGAGTAATCTCTTCCTGTGGTTCTACCGGTTGTACTGCCTCCTGAGTAGATTCCTGAGTTGAAGCTGTTGTTTCTGGCGTTGGTTTAGCCTGTTCTAACACAGGGTTAGTTTTTTCTTCGAAATTTTTATCAATTTGAGCATCTGAAGCTGTTAATGAAACTGGCTCTAAAGAAGCCTGATCTGCCCCTGTGCTAAGATCTTCCTGCAAAGGCCCCGCATTGTTATCTTCATTTTCTTCTTTCCTAATGTCCTCCTCCAGATCCATCCATTTGGAATCATCCTGCGTTTTTTCTTCTTTTTCATCGGCTTCCGTAACTTGTACCCTTAAACTTACATCTTCCGGAGAAGAAGACTGGAAAAATGAAGATCCATAATAGTTCCCATCAAACCCCATACCTACACCCATTACTAAAAAAAACATAGCTCCACTTAAGGAAAATATTCGCAGCATAATAACAAACTTCTTTAACATTAAAAGTCCCTCCTTACGTTTTTGAGGGACCGACTCCGAAAAAAATAATTCCTGTTTCGGTAACCTGGCAATCATAGTCCGTAATTACGAACCTTAGACCCATAGTTTTGCGTCCTTACCTTTCGATAAGTTTGCCTTTGTCGGTCAGGTATTTACCTTTCCTACATATTAAATGTGTAACAATCCTACATATACTTTGCAACAAATTATTCTTCTGGATAAAAATACCAAACAAATTGAGTTATGCTAATGATACCACTTTTACAAATCGTTGTCAATATCTATTGTTAATCTTTGTAATATTTTTGGGGTATTTTGAAGAATTTTGGTATAATGGTAAAAACACTATGTCAACAAAGGATCTTGATATTTGTCCCTTTAATTACCTTTCAAAGCTCCAAAACCCGGGCCCCGGAGCTTTGAAAGTGCTACCCATGATCATGTGTTAGGTGAACAAACATGCCCAATCCCCGCTTTTTATACAGGATCCCTTCATCTGCCAGCATGTTAAGCCCTTTGGCGGCAGTGGCGGGATTAATTTAAACATCTCCGCCGGCTGATACTGAGAATATATTTTTTCATTACCTTTACTACCCTCGGATAAAATTTCTGTTTCCAGCACCCGATATCTGCACATAAATCGGCTTCATCCCATCCACATTAAACCTCACAGCAACACCTCCCTGTCAGCTAATATAGAGCATTGCTGTTGCAATATGCTATATTAGCTTTCCTTCTGTAAGTCAACAAATACTTTTTTTTGCAAATATAAAAGGCTCCGTGTCAATACATCTACGAAGCCTAAAAAAGAATTATATAGCAACTGTCCCTATGGTCTTAAGTGTTGTAAGTTTAAGGCAAAGTGGCAGATATTACGCCCAATTATCCCTTTTGTTATCCTGCTTTTTATATTGCTTTTTCCTTCTATCGTCTCTGCCGCCCTTGAATTTGGGCTTTCTGAAATTTCCCTGTGCTCCTCCCTTATATCCTGTTGACTTCTTCTGCCTGTAGGGAGTCTCCTCGGTCAAAGTAACCTGTGTGTTATCAGGTTCTTTGGTAAGTATTTTTAGGGCTGCTGCCAAAAGGGTTACAGAGTCTCTTTCCTCCAGCAGCGTTGCGGCTAATTCCTGATATTGGCGGAGATCTTCATTTTCTGCAACTTGTATCAGTTTATCCATGGCAATTTGCTGCTGTCCTTCTAAAGCCTCACTTAACGTAGGTACCGTCTGTCTAATAATTTTTCGTTTTGTAGTTTTTTCTATAATTCTCAGCTGGTTGAGCTCCCGGGGAGTCACAAACGTAGTCGCAATGCCGGGTTTCCCCAGACGACCGGTTCGCCCAACCCGGTGAACATACCATTCCGCATCCTGAGGAATATCAAAGTTATAAACATGGGTAACGTTGCTTATGTCCAGGCCCCGGGCAGCTACATCGGTAGCCACCAAAATTTCCGTCTTACCATTTTTAAAGTTTCGCATTACACTATCCCGTTTGGCCTGGGTAAGATCTCCATGGATTCCCTCTGCAACATATCCCCGCTTATTTAAAGCATCATTTAATTCATCTACCCGTCTTTTGGTCCTACCAAAAATTATCGCTAAGTCTGGAGACTGTATGTCTAATACACGGCAGAGAACATCGAACTTTTGCCTTTCATGGACTTCATAATAATATTGTTCCGTATTGGGAACAGTAACTTCTTTGGACTTTATCTTAATCACTTCCGGATTTTTCATAAACCGTTGGGCTAAATTCTGAACAGCCTTAGGCATGGTAGCAGAAAAAAGCAGTGTTTGATGATCAACAGGAATTCCTTCTAAAATTGTCTCAATATCCTCAATAAATCCCATATTAAGCATTTCATCCGCTTCATCCAATACAACCATACACACTTGTTGAAGCCGTATAGTTTTTCTCCTCATATGGTCCATTAATCGACCCGGTGTCCCTACTATGATTTGAGGTCTGTTCTTAAGGGATCTGATCTGCCGGACTATATCCTGCCCTCCATAGATAGGTAAAGCTTTAATCCCTTTAGTTTGCCCTATGGTATTTATTTCTTCCGCCACCTGAACAGCCAATTCCCTGGTGGGGGTAACCACCAGAGCCTTGATATTTTCTGTCCCCTGTTCTATCTTCTCAATCATTGGAATGGCAAAAGCAGCTGTCTTACCCGTCCCCGTCTGCGCCTGCCCTATAATATCTTTTCCTGCCAGAGCTGATGGTATCGCCAACTCCTGGATAGGTGTAGCAGCTTCAAACCCCATCCTTGAAACAGCTTTGAGTAAAGAGCGGCTTAAGCCCAACTCTTCAAAAATCTGCATAAATTTACTCTCCTTTTAATATATAATTTAAACTTTGTTTTACATTAACTATTCTTCCAGCTTTCGCCTGTAAAAACACAAACCAACCCAATATTTTTTCGTGAAAAGCATAAAATAAGGACATTTCCGGAATTGCCGAAAATGTCCTTAGAAACTTTTATTACTTTGTTTTAGAACTTAGTAACATTTGCAGCCTGCAGGCCCCGATTGCCTTCTACCACGTCAAACTCGACATCCTGACCTTCTTCTAATGTCTTAAATCCATCTCCCTGGATTGCGGAAAAATGCACGAAAACATCTTCTCCTTCGGATCTTTCAATAAAACCATAACCTTTTTCAGAATTGAACCATTTCACTTTACCTATCATCATATAGGCCTCCTTGAAAAAATTTTGTTCAAAAAGCGAATAACATCATGCACCCTTATGTCCTGCCTGTTCAATCAGAGGCCTAAAGATGGTGAAAATTTACTCAACTTTTCAACACTAATGATAACCATATCATAATGATTTATAAAATGCAAGGGATTTTAATATTTTTATTGCTAAAATACAAAAAAATGTAAAATGATTTCTTGCAACTTCACTGCTTACCTGCTATAATTTTAATGTTATATTGAGGAGGATTAAAAGCAAATGATAAGTAACCTAACCAAAGACAAAATACGAAATATTGCTATTATAGCCCATGTTGACCATGGAAAAACTACATTAGTGGACTGTTTGCTGCGCCAAAGCGGTGCGTTTCATAATAATGCCGCCGTTGTGGAAAGAGTTATGGATTCTAATGACCTGGAACGGGAACGGGGAATCACAATTTTGGCCAAAAATACGGCTGTTAATTATAAGGATATTAAAATAAACATCGTAGACACCCCTGGCCACGCTGATTTTGGCGGTGAGGTAGAACGTGCCTTAACCATGGTCAGCAGTGTTCTTCTTATAATAGATTCCTTTGAAGGCCCGATGCCGCAAACCAAATTTGTTTTGAGTAAAGCACTACAGGCAAATTTGCAACCCCTGGTGGTAATCAACAAAGCAGACAGGCCCGATGCCCGCCCCCTGGAGGTATTAAATGAAGTTATTGACCTTTTCTTCGAACTGGGAGCCAATGATCAGCAGCTGGAATTTCCTGTTATCTATACTTCTGCCAAAGAGGGTTGGGCTGTCAAAGATTGGGCTGCTGAAAAACGCCTGAGCATGGAACCTCTCTTTGAGGAAATTATCCAACATGTTACACCCCCTGAATGTAACCCCCAGGGACCGTTTCAAATGCTGGTTGCTAATTTAGAGCATGATAGTTATGTAGGCAAGTATGCCATAGGGATGATAAAACAAGGATCCGTAAAACGGGGTGAACAAATCGCACTAATTCGCCACGACGGTTCCCTGGCTTCAGGAAAAGTGGCTAAGCTTTTTGTATATAATGGCTTAAATAAAAATGAAACTGAAGAGGTTTCCGCCGGGGAAATCGCTGCCATTGCCGGCTTAGAAGAAGTAAATATTGGAGAAACCCTTGCTGATTTGCAAGCTCCAGAACAGCTGCCGGTAATAACCGTAGACGAACCCACCTTAAGTATGACTTTTATGGTCAACAACAGTCCTTTTGCAGGGCAGGAGGGCCAGTATGTCACCTCCCGTAAATTGAGAGAACGTCTTTTTAAAGAACTTGATTCCAATGTAAGCCTTAGGGTAGAAGAAACCAACAGCCCGGACCAATTTAAAGTTTCAGGACGTGGAGAACTGCACCTTTCTATTCTTATTGAAAATATGCGGCGAGAAGGTTATGAGCTGCAGGTTTCAAAACCTCAGGTTATCTTTAAAACCATCGATGGCATAAAATCAGAACCTATTGAATATCTGATAATCCTTACTCCCGAAGATGCCCAGGGTACCATCATGGAAAACTTGGGTCGACGGAAAGGTAAACTTGTAAACATTATCCCCGCAGGAGGCGGTGATGTACGCATAGATTATCTGGTCCCTGCCCGGGGACTTATAGGATTTCGTTCCGAATTCTTAACCGAGACCCGGGGTAGAGGGATTATGAACTATAGTTTTCATGGTTACCAGCCATATAAGGGTGAAATTAATACCCGTTATCGAGCCGCCCTTGTTGCCTGGGAGACAGGAGTGGCTGTTGCTTATGGACTGTTTCAGGCAGAAGAAAGGGGGACGCTGTTTATTAAACCGGGCACAAAAGTCTATGAAGGAATGATTGTTGGTGTAAACAACAAAGACAGAGACCTGGAAATCAATGTCTGCAAACGCAAACAGCTAACTAACGTACGGGCCAGCGGTTCAGACGACACCGTTAAACTAAAAGAACCTCGACTCCTTTCCCTGGAGTCAGCCATAGAATTCATTGAAGATGATGAACTGGTGGAAATTACCCCAAAAAATATCCGACTGAGAAAAAAGTTCCTGAATAAAAGTGAAAGGGACCGCAGCCACAAAAGCAAAAACATAAATTAAAACCCCCAAATGTTAAGCCCAGACTTACGGCACTAAGATAGCTGCCGGTTAAAGCAGCGCCAATGCCCGGGGCCTATAGGCTCCGGGCATTGGCGCTGCTTTAAGTATAGTGGCCAACAACTATAGCATACTTTATTCATTTAAACGTAATGAAAATCATTTCTTTCTATTTGTATTGGCTAACGGGAAAAATCCTGACTATAAACATTCCCTCCTTAATCACCCTTCCATATTTCGCTCCATTTTTACCATAAACATTAAAGAATTCCTCATTATAATTTATTCCTCCTGTAGATCCTTGACTGGACCAATACCTAAGGCCGATTATCCTTCCATCGGATTCCTTAATCCAGTTTATAAATACAACAGCATGGCCGCCTCCATTTTCTCGGTCAAAGTCAATAAAATCTCCCGGCTGGACATCTTCTAAATTAGTTATTCTTTTTCCTATACCATACTTTTCTACCGCCAAAACAATGTTATTGGTCCTCTTTGAGCCGGAAGCCGCATACCAGTTTAAAACAAAGTCATGAAGGTTGTCCCAGTTCATCCCATTGAAATCCTCCACTGGAATCCCCAACTGCCTGTTTCTCTCCTGCAAAGCCCTAAATAATACCTCAAAAGTTATTCCTACGCAGTGGCTGGACCTGTTACCGCTGGGATGTGCTTTTAACAAGGTTTTTCCCTGGTAAGTCAAGGTTGTGGTAACCCCATTATAATTAGCATAATCATTATTCAGCAAATATGGGTAATTTCCTGGCCCTATAGGATAAGTTTTTATAATCTCCAAAACATATTTATTTAAAGACTGGTCATATTTTATCTCTTGTGCTGCTGCCTGTACAGTTTCAGACTGTGCCATATCCTTTTCTAAGGTTTCTTGTTCCGACTCTTGGGCTCCTATGTTTTCAGAAATAGTTTTTTGGTAGGCATTATTATCTCTACCGGTGGTTTCAGGCTCCTTTTCCGCTTCCTCTCTCACCACCTCCTCAAACAGTTCTACATCCCTCCACTCTGTGTCTTTTGTCTTTTCAAGAATATTATTTTCAATAATTTCCTCTAACCGCGATTCTTCCATTCTTTCTTCATCAATTTGTAAGGTTTGATTTTTATGTACCTTGTCCACATCCACACCGTCAGCTAAATTCTCGCTGCTGACAATTGAAACGCAAAAGATTACAAACAGATAAAATACCGCTAATACAAAAATTTTGGCCCCTTTATGCACATTTAAATTAGGTTTCCAAATCTTCATGTTTTCTAACTCCTCCAGTTTTAAATTTATGTTATAGAATATCCCGGCTGCACCATGGGATAATTATACTAAAGAAGGAGTTGGATTAGATAGTGGCAATATATGTTTATTTTATGATTCACCCTGCCTCTGTTGACTTTTGACTATTAATTAAATTAAACGATATCTTTTAAAAATTTGTCACCTGGGGCACAATATAATACAATAGTGAACTCGTTTCAGCAAGCTGAAACACCGCACAATCAGGTGGAGTTGATTCTCCACCTGATTAATAAACTGTTAGAAAGTTGAGGTAAGACCATGTCCCTAGACATCATTACTGGTTTTTTAGATCAGCACAATCTGCCCTGGCTAATACTGGCCCTTTTATCCTGGATTATAATTTATTTTTTATGTTCCTCCCGCTGTTTCCTAAAAGCATTTCCCGTAGGCCTTTGGACTATGACCGTAGGTGCTATCTTAGAGCATTTCTTTATTGAACATAAGTTTTGGGAGGAACAATTCATAATGATTCCCCTGGGGGAATTAGACCTGTTTGTAATTATAGGGCCCTTTTTTGCCATAGGAGTAATTCTAATCAGGGTTTTACCAGAGAACCGTCTGGGAAAATTTTTAACGGTATTATTTCTTTCCATAATAGCTGTGGCAGTTGAATTAGCCGCCATTCAATTGGGGTTTCTGTCCTATAATGAAGCCAAATGGGGATTACTAAACTCATTAATCGCCTATTCTATTGGCCTAATGAGTGCCCTGGGTTTTTATTATGCCTATTATAGTAAGTCTGCGTCATCTCGTATTTATCCTTAAGACATCTTTATAGACTCACAAATTTATCTGAACTATTCCCTCAGTGGAAGCCATAATTAAATTCATAATATTTTGAACTTTGTTTAACTTATAAAAACCTTCTTTACGATAACTTCAAATACCGATTGGGTGAACTAATTGTAGTTTATGCTTTTCTTTGAATAAAAAACAGAGTTCTGCAATAATATTTTAAAACAAACAAATAATTAATTTATTACAACCTAAGAGGTGAACAGCTTTTGCGATTTTATTTATTTAGGCAAATCAGCCGAAACAGGCGGGATATTCCAGGCTTAATTTGGACATTATTGGCTGTTGTTTTTATTATCTCTATGGTCTATCAGCCTGCAGTCGTCTTTGAGGGTGCTGCTGAAGGACTAAAAGTGTGGTGGGAAATTATTTTTCCCTCCCTACTGCCCTTTTTTGTAGCATCAGAACTATTGATGAAACTTGGGTTTGTCCATTTTTTGGGCATTTTATTGGAGCCAGTCATGAGGCCCCTGTTTAATGTGCCCGGCTCCGGTGGCTTTGTCCTGGTGATGGGACTGGTGGGTGGTTCCCCCATTAATAGCCTGCTCACTGCACAGCTGCGGGAAAAAACTTTATGTACAAAATCAGAAGCAGAGCGGCTCATATGTTTTACAAATTTTGCCACACCACTGTTTATGCTCAGTGCAGTGGCTGTCGGCATGCTTGGGCGGCCGGAACTGGGGTTTATAATTGCAGGTACCCATTATCTGGCAAACCTCATGATTGGTGTTGGCCTACGTTTTTATAAGAAAAGTGAAATAAGAAAAGTTTATGGCCCAAACAACTCTGTATCCATAAAAAAAGCCCTTGTAACCATGTTGCGGTTTCAAAGACAGCAGAAACAAACCATCGGTAAGCTGCTAAATAATGCCGTTACCTCTTCAGTTCTAAAACTTTTGAATGTGGGCGGTTTTATCATCCTTTTCGGCGTAATTATCAGCATCTTTACTCAAGCAGGCTTGATTAATCTAATCTCCTCAGGTTTTACCCTGCTTTTAGTTCCCCTGGGCTTTTCCCTGGAGACTATGCCATCCATTGCCAGGGGACTTTTTGAAACCACAATTGGTTCCACCACTGTCTCCGAAGCAGCCGTCACAGAGTTACAAAAGATAATTGCCATCGGTTTTATGTTGGGCTGGAGCGGTTTATCTGTTCATGCACAAGTAAGCAGTATAGCAGCCAAAACAGACATTGGCCTGAGGTTATTTTTTATCACCAGAATTGCTCACGCCTTTTTGACGGCAGCTTTGATCTGGCTTCTATACCCCGTTAGTCAGCATGTAATTAATTTTGCCCGGCCAACCACTGCCCCTACCTCATCCTTTTATACCTACCCAATCTATCTTATTATAATATATTTATTCTTTTTGGCTTTTTGTTTGCTTATAATGCTGGTTTTTATAGCCAAAATCTTTCAATTTTGTCAGCAAACTATTAAAGGTGTTCGCGTATGGGGAAACAAACATTTTTAGCCCTGTTCCGGTGCAGCATCTTCAGGCATCAATTCCTCCGGCAAAATATCTTTTTCTATAAATAACAAATAAAAGGTTACCGTCACCACCAGGCCCACGGCTCCAATACTGACAAAGGTTAGGCGGCTGCCGTAATGCAAAAGAAACGAAAATGTTATGGTGGAAAGAGCAGCTCCCAGTGACCTGGCACTGCCATAAATGGTTGTGGTTAATCCTCTGATATCCTTAGACTCAACAGAGGTACTTACAGTATCAATGGCTGGCAGGGTAATGCCTGCCCCTATACCGATGAGCACAATAAGCGGCCAAAATAAAAGCGTGTTAAAGACATAACCTAAAATAATTGTACTTCCAGCCAACAACAACATACCCACGGACATAATCATTCGAGGGTGAATCCTTTCGGAAATGAATCCTGCCATTAAAGTGGTTAACATCATGGCCACAGCAGGCAGAGCAATGATTACACCCCGCAGCAATTTGTTAATGTGCAGCTTTGTACCCAGAAAATCACTCATCCAGAACATGGTGCCAATAAGAATAAATATAACCATAAATGCAGCCAATAAACTTAGTATACGGGATCTATTTTTAAATAGCAGAAAGGCTTCTTTATGTTTTTTCCAATCCACTTCCCGGCCCTGTTTTGGCTCTTTGATGTATATCCAGGTTGCCACGGCCACCGGTATTGCTATTAAGGGATAAACAAAAAAAATAGCTCTCCAGGAAAGCAATCCGATGGCTCCTCCAATGACCGGACTTGAAACTTTCCCCAGACCGTTGGCTGTTTCTAAAAACCCCACCGCTTTGCTTCTCTCAATGCTGCGAAAAATATCACCCACTAACGCCACACTCAAAAACATAGGTGTCGCTGAGCCTACCCCCTGCAGAAACCTTCCCACCAGAATAAGTGAATAAGGGTTTGCTGTAAAAATGACAGCCAACCCTGCCAGCAGACCACCTAAGCCATAAAGGAATAAAGATACCACCATCACTAACTTTCGGCCAAACCGATCTGATAAAACCCCTCCAAACAGGTTGATAATCGCAGCGGGAAAAGAAACAATCCCCACCAATATAGCCAGATCCGTCAAGTTTATATTTAGGTCTCTGGCCATGGCAGGAAAAACAGGAAACAATATTGTATTGACCAGCACGGTAATATAATTAGATAAACTCAAAATACCTACTTTTATTGTACTGTCAGTTTTCAATGCTTTGCTCCCTTTTTCTTATAGATAATAAAAATAATTTGCTTACTTAATTTTCTCAATACTGCAGGTAAATATCCTGATTTTTAAAAACAGATAGAAATAGAACCTGAAAAGAAGTAGAGAAAAAAAATAGAGTCACCGTTTGGTAATGACTCTTCTTTAGGATTCTATTAATTTGGCATAAAGCTTTAAGCACAGCCAATAAACCGCAGCCAACCATCAGAAAAGCCGCATAAGTTGTCAAAAAGGCAGAAATTAGTTGCTGTTCAAAATTTTCTTTAGTGTTTGTAAAATGGCGGAGAGGAAGTTTTATAATTCTCTTTCACCATTCTGATACTGTTACAGGTGGTTTTACCCCAACTCTGTTACGGCCACTCTGTTTTGCTTTATAAAGAGCTTCGTCGGCGCGGCCCAATATACTGGATTCAGTATCCTCAAGATGGTGGGTAGTGATGCCAAAGCTGCAGGTCATATGGCCAACCACTGGAAATAAGTGGTTAGAGATAGTCCAGCGGAGCTTTTCCACCAGCATCTTTGCTTCAATAATACTATTTTCGGGCAAAATAATCAGAAACTCCTCCCCGCCCCATCTCCCCAGAATATCAGAATCCCGCAGATTGTCTTTCAGGACGTTGGCAAAAGCTACGAGAACCTCATCCCCCACCTGATGGCCATGGACATCGTTGACAGATTTAAAGTAATCAATATCACAGAGAACTATGGAGAGTTTTGAACCATATCGATTGGCACGGGAAACTTCCCTGGTTAGTATTTGATCCAGTTTTAACCGGTTGTAAAGCTGGGTCAGTTTGTCCGTTACCGAAAGAAGAGCCAATTCACGATTGGAGTGCTCCAGTTCCTCTGTCACAGTCTCAATAAAGTGAAGCAGCCGCGTAATAATCTTAATGTGCTTGTACGCATAAGGGTCAGTTGGGTCAGAAGAGGCCTCTGCTGATTCAGCTAATCGGTTTTTATGGCGCGACGGACCCTCCCGTAAGCCCACTACCACCAAGGCCGCGTTTAGCAGAAGCAAGTTATTATCTGTACCGTAGAATTCCCCATAGGTATAAAATCCAATTGTTGGAGCAATTTCTTCAAAGGGAAGAGTCTCAAGCTCTACCTCCTCCTGCAGCAGAAAGCGACGGCATCCACAGGAATAAAGAAAAATTGCGTCCGGTGCAAAACTATGCATGTAATTCTTGATTCGCTTGGATTCACCGATAATCATTTCCGGATTACCATACCCCAGACGGACCTTTTCCCCAATGTTGATATCCGCAACAAACCGTATAGCCCCATATTCTTCCACCGAAATCGGTATGCGCGCTAAATAGTCTTCGTTGCGATGCAAAAGGAAAGGAAACTCCAAGGCACTTAAGGAAAATGTATCGTCGTTAGAAATACCGAGATAGTATTGATAAACTTCGAAGGCAGGCTTGCCATCAATAGTTTTGACCAGCATGCCATCTGTATCTGTAATGGTCATCTCCTTGCTTAAGGGTTTCCAACCAAGAGAGACTATTGGGTCCACATGTAGCTCCGGTCCGGAAAACACCACGGCAACTACTCCCCTAGAAAAGGAAGTTGAACCACAAGAAACAAGGGAAGTTTTCATGGAAGCATAGTCTGCCGCACCCGCACCAAATACCGGAAACGTCGGAGACGACTCCGCCAATCCCTGCAGGAGGGCATGGACATTTATGCTGAGCGGAGTAGCCAGCAGCAATAAGCCCTTGACGGTAACGCCCAAGGCCTCAATCTTGCTGGTAAGGCAGCGGCCCACATTCTGTTCCTGGCCAGACTTGCATGACAAAGCAATGAAGTTCACTTGGGATGACCGAAAAAAGGAAAATCCAACGACAGTTCCCCCAGACAGCGAACATCCGTTAGCAATTTCTCCCACTGTTGTTGCCCCCACCACCACAGCTGCAGGCAGTGCTTTTTGGATTTCCTGGGCAGCAGCCTGAAGCCATACCGCTTCGTTCCGGGCGGTATAGACCTGAACCAGAATCGTCTTGGCCCAGGCTGAGCGAGTGCAAATCTCCTCAGATGCCAGCAATTCCTTTAAATCATTGAGATCTTCAATGGTCCATGTCACTTGTTCCATTTTGGAGCTGTTCCTCATTTCTCTTGCTTTTTTAGAGCCTGATTGATAAAAGGGTTCCGCACACCAAATAAATTGGTCAGAAGATTGGACTATAAAAACCCATGCTTTAATGCAATTTCATTGAGGCCAGCTTCTCGTTGATTTCTATTATTGTCAAGATATTATTGTATTAATCCCCTTTATTCTATCACATATACTCAAACAATTTATACCATAATCGTCCATCTATCATAGATATCCCTCTAAGACGCTAAACTTTTCTGAAACACAAATGAAAAAGCACAAAAGCTTTACCTTGCTAAAGTGCTCATAAAATGGCGGAGAGGAAGGGATTTGAACCCCCGAACGGCGTTAACCGTTACTCGATTTCGAGTCGAGCGCCTTCAGCCTCTCGGCCACCTCTCCACAATTATTAATATAAATTTCAGGAATCATGTTGAATCTTTGGTTTATTTCAATATAATTGAAAATATGCTTGGAGCTATTTTCTCCGCTCTTTAAAAAACCGCTGCATAATTTCAGCACAGGAATCTTTTAGAATTCCTTCTTCTATTTCCAGGCAGTGGTTAAAACGGTTATCCTGCACCAGATTATAAAGGGAACCACAAACCCCGGCTTTGACATCCCTTGCACCAAAAACCAGCTTTCCCACCCGGGCCTGAATCAAAGCACCGGCACACATAGGACAGGGCTCTATGGTAACATAGAGTGTCGTCCCGGCCAGTCTCCAGGAGTTAAAAATCTGAGAGGCCTTTTGAATAACCAGGATTTCTGCATGGGCTGTAGGGTCTCTTCTTTCTTCTTTCAGATTGTGAGCCCTAACAATAACCTGGCCATCTTTCACCAAAACCGCACCAATAGGTACCTCTCCCTTTTCAAAAGCATTTTGGGCTTCTTCCAGAGCTGCCCTCATAAAATATTCATGGAGCATTTCTAAAACCTCATTTAATTTATTCTATCGATAATTGTTTCACTTTTCCCTAATTATTCATTCTACATGATAAAACTAATTTGTCAACGTTTGCTCGTCACGTCATAAAAAAAGCCGCTATAAGAGATAAGCAGCACCTAATTTTTTCCTACAGTTGATAATTAGTATCTGAACCATAATTTATACTTCCCAATTCTTAATATTATCCTCTTGCCTCAAAAAATCCAGACAGTATCCCGTGGGTTTTTCTCTAAACCTATTAAATAAAATCATCTCTTACGCTGTACTTTTTGCTTAATACTTTTTCCAGCTCTTTAGATAGTGCCTCCATTTTATAAGGTTTAGAAACCATGCCGTCAAATCCATACTCAATATAATTAGAAATGACCGGGTCATTATAATATCCACTGGAAACAATGGCTTTAACATCAGGATCTAAGCTGCGTAATTTTTTAATAGCTTTTTCGCCCCCCATACCGCATGGAATCGTTAAATCCATAATTACCACATCAAAGGGATTTTTAGAAAGCTTTGCCTCCTTATATTTTCTAATTGCTTCCCTTCCATCCCGAGCAAAGCCTGGCCGATATCCTAAATATCTTAACATTTCTCCCGCTATCTCCCTAATTGAATCTTCATCATCCATTACTAAAACTTTACCTTCCCCTTGAATGAGCTTTTCTTCTTTTTTCATTAATACTCCAGGATCACCCTCCAAAGCAGGAAGAAACATAAAAAATGTTGTCCCCAAACCTTCTTCAGACTTCATGCTTATTAAACCATCGTGCTGCCTCAATATAGAAAAACATATGGATAGGCCAAGTCCGGTTCCATTCTGCTTGGTAGTAAAAAAGGGATCAAATATTTTGTTCTTAATATCTTCCGGAATTCCTATCCCCTGGTCTTTAATAGTTATTTTTACGTGCTTTCCCTGGGGTAGAGGAGCCGGTGTCACACTGTCCTTGTCAATGACAATATTTTCTGCGCTAATAAAAATCTTGCCCCCTTCAGGCATAGCTTGATAAGCATTCTCAATTAAGTGTTCAAACACCTGACCCATCTGTCCTTCGTCCACCTTTGTTAGAAAAAGCCCCTTTGAAAAAGAATAAATAAATTCCACACCGTGATCTGTAGAGATTGAAGAGATTACCTTATTAATAACTTTAGATATGCAGGTCACTTTTCTTATGGGCTCTCCTCCCTTAGCAAAAGTTTGAAGTCGATTAGTTAAATCTTTAGCCCTGTAGACTGCCTGCTCAATATCATCTAGTCTTTGGTACATTTTACTGCTCTGTTTTTCACTTATCTTTGAGAGGGAAACGTTTCCCAATATTATTGCTAATATATTATTAAAATCATGGGAAATCTTGCCGGCAAATAGACTTATCCCCTCCAGTTTACTGGCCTTTTTAAGTTCTTCAGCCATCTTTTTTCGCTCTGTATTGTCCCGAATCACCGCATATATGGCAGTATTCCCTTCATAATTAAAGGGAACTAAAACGGTTTCCACCTCTATAACCCGCCCATCTGTACAAACGTACTTTTCTTCAATAAATTCACTGCACCGTCCCCCAGCAATGTCATTGATGTAATTTTGCCGATATTCTGGATGGACAAAATCTAAAAAATCCCTACCAATCAATTCATCCATACTTTCAAGGCTCAACAGCTTAGCCGCTGCCAGGTTGCCAAAAATAATTACTCCTTGAACATAAATAATAATAGCAGTAGGAGCAAACTCAACAACCTGCTGAAGAAGTTCCCTTTGCATCTTCTGTGGTGTTTGCTTCAACAACTTTTCTTCTGGAGCATTAATAAATGTATAGTGAACCGTAATTAAATTGCCTTTTTCATCTTTTATCCCTTTGGCAGTAATGTTGGCCAGAATTTTTGAATCGTCTTTTTTAACCACCTTAAGAACGCCGGTAACAACATCCTCAGTACCTGATAGAGTCTTATAAAATTCACTTAGGTCTTTTACAGAGCCAATATCAACAAAATCATCCAAACATTCCCCATACACTTCATTATATTTGTAACCATATGTTTTTAACCACATAGAATTTACCTGAGTAATACACCGATTTTCGTCGGTTGATTGAAAACATATAGGTGCCTCTTCATAAAAATTCCTATAATATTCTCCATCTGTACATAGTTCATCCTTAAAAAACTTATTTTGTGCTAACAACTACAGCTACCTCCCCTGATAAATATTATCTATACACCATTGTACAATTTTTGAACCAGTTTTTATCTTTCTACACGGACAGCTTCTATTCCTTGTTAAAATATGTAAGGTTCTGTCGAAGCCAAAAATATTTGTTTATTTTTATATAATTTCTAACAATAAAAATAACCCTTCTTATCACAGCAGCCGGCTTAGAACATGTAAACCTGAACATTTTCTTCCTGAATATTTCCATTATATCAGATATTAGGAAAAACTTGAACATAAGTTCGAACTTTTCTTATCTTTTTTTCTTTTTTTCTTTTCATAGAAAATAAGCCCTTTGCTTTTATCCCTTTACGCGGTAAGGGACAGCCCCTTCGTAGTGAACTATATAAAACAGAATATTTACAGATAAAAGTACAAAAAAATGTCCTTACCTATCGGCAAGTAACATTTTAAGAGTGATTAATGTTGCGGCAGAGCCCCTGTTTCAAACAATTTTATCGAATTTATCGATAATTAATAAATTGCAGATCTAACTGATAATTTTGTTCTTTTAAAAAAACAATCACTGCCTGCAGGTCATCCCTTTTTTTCCCAGATACACGAAGCTGATCGTCCATAATTTGCACCTGAACCTTCAGCTTTAAGCCCTTAATATCTTTAACCATTTTTCTTGCCGTCTCTGATTCAATGCCCTGTTTAAGCCTTATAAACTGGCGAACAAGGCCCCCGCTGGCATCTTCCACCTTACCATAATCCAGGTTTCTAATGGGTACCTTTCGACGGATCATTTTGGTCTGAAGAACGTCAATAACACTTCTTAGTTTATTTTCACTGTCAGAGATAATTTTGATGGTTTCATCTTCAACACTTACGGTGGATTTGCTATTTTTGAAGTCATACCTCTGTTGAATTTCCTTCGTAGTCTGGTTAACAGCGTTATCAACTTCCTGCATGTCTATCTTAGAAACTACATCAAAAGATTCATCTTTAGCCATAAAAACTCTCCTTACGCTTTATTAAGGCATTACTGCCACATTATTATTCTACCTGAATCAGGCAGTTTTTACTATATCATATTAGCGGTTGAGTTGAAAGCAATTTTAAACAAGGGCCAAGAAGAGCCAAGATCCAAGGGGACGTTTTGTTTGCCATTACTTAAAATCACTTAAATTTTGTCTAGTATGCCTCTTCCTATTTTTAGTATTCTTGATAATTGTCTATTACTTGCTCCAGTAGTTTCTTTTATGCTTTTAAGTATGTTATTTCTAGAGGCTATATCTAAAGTATGCAATAAAGATTTATCGACTAATAAAGATATTGTTTCTTCTAATTCTTCATCAGTATATCTTTTTTTTGGATTGTACTTTAAACATTGATCCTCTGTTTCTTCTAACGTAAAAGCTATAAAACCTTGTATACCCTTGAAATAGTTTAATGCAAATGTAGTATTAATTAATGTGTCTTTGTTGATATATGCATTATAACTGCTCCACTTATAGTCTTCTATTTTTTCTACCAAACCTGCTTTTATCGGATTCTGATGAATATATCGCAATACTACAAGAAAATATTCGTCTGTATTTACTGGTTCACTTTTAAATCGATTTTGAAAAAGATGTCCTGTTCTGCCATTTTTTATATTATGGTATTGTGCATATCCCACAGTTATTCTACGAACTACATCGCCTACCTCTTCTGTTTCTACCTTGAGTAACATATGTACATGATTTGGCATTAAACAATATGCAAATACTGTAAATGCTGTCTTTTCCTTTGCTTTCTTAATATACTCGGTAAATTTTTCATAGTCTGAGTCTTTTAAAAAAATATTCCTTTTATCTATCCCTCTGAGCATAATATGATATATCCCTGTTTCACTTTTTTCTCTTGCTGTTCTAGCCATATTTATCACCCATTTTTATCCTATCATATCTCTAAGCATTTGGCAAACAAAACGTCCCCTTGGCTCCTTGGCTCTTGGCAAAACGTCCCCTTGGCCCTTGCCTGCCGCTGGACATATAAAGTTACTATCCTTCTATATCCCGCTTATTGTATCCTAAAAATCCAATCAATGTTAAGACTATAGCCAGAATAGTTAAACCGATAACTTTGGTTAAATCCATTTCTTCCACTGGCAATTTCGGGATATTACCGAAAGGTGATACCACTGCCAACCATTCTGGAATTTGAAGTAACCCACCCATATATACCACAAAAAATGAATAGCCTAAATACAGCCATGTTAAGCCTGTTCTTTTGGGCAAAAAACCAATTAGAAATACCGCGATTCCAATCATTACCCAAATGGCTGGCAAATAGATCATGCCCGCATTAAATATCATGCCAAAAGAAACAGGATCCTCCATTACTGCTGCCCCAGCAGACCACATACCTGTTACAGCAAGAAACAGCATAACAAAACCGGCCACAAAAGAAATTGCTAAATAGCCGCTCATTAATTTTGTTCTGGACACAGCTCTCGCCAGTAAATGTTCCGTGCGATTCTTATTTTCCTCTCCTTTAAGCCGAAGAATTATGATCAAAACTGGAATCGCGCCAACCATGGAAATAACCGCCATCAACATGGGCAAAAATTGTTCCGTTAATGAAAATCCTTCCGCAAATATTAACATCTCTTTTATCAGTTCCATACTTTCGAAATAAGATTCCAGATCACCCAATACCGATCCATAAGATGCACCTAAAACAAACATGCCCACCGCCCAGGCAATAAACACTGTAAGCTGAAGTCTCATTGCAAGGCCAAGGGGACTTTTTAGAAAGGCTGAAGCGGTTTTTCTGCCCGGCTTTGTCGGTATAAATCCGGCTTCCAGGTCACGGATAGAGTTTAAGTAAAAGGCCACAGCCAGAACAGCAAAAGCGGCTGCTATGGTCAGTAATACTGGCCACCAAATATTATTTACATAAACTTCAGAGCGTGTAATCCAGCCAAGAGGTGATAACCAGGAGAGGGTTTCATTACCCACATCACCAATCCCCCGAATTAGATAGGCAAAGCCCAAAAAAGCAAAAGAATATCCCATGGTACCCCGGGAACTGTCGGAAAGCTGTGCAAACAAAGCTGTTACAGCAGCAAAAATAAATCCTGCTGCCCCCAGTGCAGCTCCGTATAGCAGGGAACCCTGTAAGTCTAAAGTTTCAATACCTGACCCATACAGGCCAAAACCAACAATTAATGCTAACAGCACATTGGTTCCCAACATTACCAGGGCCGAGGCAGCTAAATTGGAAAGCCGCCCCACCGGGAGAGAACGAATCATTTCAATTCGGCCGCTTTCTTCATCTCCCCGGGTATGACGGGCAACAAGTAAAATGCTCATAATTGCCACAACTAAAGCAGTGAACAACATCATTTGATGTCCCATAATCGCTCCAAAGGTATAGTTATCCAATCCATACCCTGGCCCAAACATTGCGGTAACGGCGGGATTTCTCATGGTTTCAGCCATCACAAGTCGATCCTGTGCCGTTGGAACCAGCTCTGTATAGGCAAATGCAATAAGTATAGTAAGCAAAGTAATAGAAATTAACCAAACGGGAATGCCAATACGGTCCCGGCGTAATATGAAACGGGCATATCTCCCCGCATTAAAGGTTAGTTTTTTTAGCATTATTTGGCACCTCCAGCTCCCTCATAGTGAAGCATAAATAAATCCTCTAATGTAGGTGGAGCACTTTCTAATCTTAAAATTTGAAATTGACTTATAAACTTAATAACATTGCCCAATTCTTCAGTATCAACCTGGAACGAAAGGGCTTGATCCTTCTCTTTAATATCATGAACCCCTTTTACTGCACTTAAAGAATCTATTGTATGTTTTGTTTCAACAAGCACACCCGTTCTGGTTAAATGACGCATCTCTGATAACGTGCCTGATTCAATAATTTGACCCTGGCGAATAATGCTGACCTTGTCACATAATCTGTCCACTTCAGACAATATATGACTGGAAAGAAAGACACTTTTCCCTTTATTTTTAACCTCCATGACACATTCCTGAAACACTTTTTCCATCAAGGGATCAAGGCCCGATGATGGTTCATCTAAAATATAGAGATCTGCATCCGATGCAAAAGCAGCAACCAACGCAACTTTTTGCCTGTTGCCCTTTGAATAGGTTCCACATTTTTTTGCCGGGTCCAAATGGAACTTTGAAATGAGTTCCTCCCGACGGCTTTTGTTACTGGAACCCCTAAGCTTCACAAATAAATCGATAACCTCACCACCGGTGAGATTAGACCACAAGTTTACCTCTCCGGGGACATATGCTATCCGCTTATGAATTTCAACTGCATCCTGCCACGCATCCCTGCCAAATATTGCTACCTGACCCTCGGTTGCTTTTAAGATACCCAACATTACTCGAATCGCAGTAGTTTTGCCCGCTCCATTAGGGCCTATAAAACCATACACTTCCCCTTGGTTCACTTCAAGGTTAACTTTATCAAGGGCAGTTAATTTGCCAAACGTCTTCGTAAGGTTAGTTATTTTTAAAACTGTCATTATTTAAACCTCCAATTTATAAAATATCTTCTTCAATACGGCCAGATAGTCATAAAACTCCTCCCAGTAAGGATCATAGTCAATTGAAGTTAGTTTCTGACCCTTGAGGCGAACAATGAGCTCCCTTTCGTAGCCTTCCAATGACCATTGAATCAGCTTACATGTCAAATCTGGAGCCACATCATCTCTAAATAAAGACATATCAAGATTATTCAAACGTTTCGAGTCGGCCAGCTTTCTTACCTCAAAAAGTCGGGCTGTCAATCCGTCAGGTAATTCTACCTCTTCATTCACATAAAGTGACCCAAAAAAACTAAAAATAAAAGAATTCTCATTTAATGCTTTCATTTTTACTTGAGCTGCCTGTTTATATCTTTCAATAAAGTCTGGTTCACTTTCATCTAATTGATTTAAATACTTATCGATAACAAAATTTATGCCATAATCAATTAAATAATGAAAAAGCTCTTCTTTACTTTTAAAATAGTAAAAAAGCATTCCTTTGCCAATACCAGCATCCTTTACAATTCGATTTGTTGAAGCCTGTTTATAACCCTGCTCAGCAAATTCTTTATATGCAGCGTTTAAAATTCTCTTTTGTTTAGTTGGCTCTAGGTTTAAAAATCTTTCTGTGATAGGGCATCACTTCCTAACTTTTTATAGACCACTATGGTCTATTCTAATATAACATAATTAGATCACTATGGTCAAGAGAGGGAGCCAGGGGAGCCAAGGCCAAGGGGACGTTTTGTTTGCCATGTGTTGAGGGGGAGCCAAGGGACGTTTTATTTGCCATGTGTTGAGGGGGAGCCAAGGGACGTTTTATTTGCCATGTGTTGAGGGGGAGCCAAGGGACGTTTTATTTGAGATTAAATAAAATCCCTTAAATTTTGCCTAGTATGCTCTTCCTGTTTTTAGCATTATTGATAATTGTTTTATTACTTGCTTCAGTGATCCTATTTGATGCACAACGAGGATCTTAAATATCGCACTGATGGGTATATCGGAAGACAATAAACACTTAAGGATGGCAAACAAAACGTCCCCTTGGCTCACCGAAGATAATAAACACTTAAGGGCTTGGCAAACAAAACGTCCCCTTGGCCCCCTTGGCCCCCTTGGCTTATCTTGGCTCTCCTTGGTTCTCTTGGATACTTTACAAACTCAAATATAGCTTATAACAAAAAACCGCGAGATGTTGAAACTCCCGTGGTTACTTGTTTTAAAGTGGCGCGCCCGGCAGGACTTGAACCTGCGACCTCCTGATTCGTAGTCAGTTACTCTATCCGGCTGAGCTACGGGCGCTTGTTTATTAATTTATTAATATATAAAAACTATAATGGCGGAGAGAGTGGGATTCGAACCCACGATACGAGTTTTGGCCCGTATAATCGCTTAGCAGGCGACCGCCTTCGGCCGACTCGGCCATCTCTCCGCAAAAATTATTGTCACTAATGGCGGAGGGGGTGGGATTCGAACCCACGGCTCTTTCGAGTCACTGGTTTTCAAGACCAGCTCCTTAAACCGCTCGGACACCCCTCCCGACGCGAATTTTAGTATAACATATTGAAGGTCTTAAAGTCAATATCAACCCCGGGAAAACTCAGCGCTGACGCATGAAATTATATTGCTATATTTACAAAAGTAACTTTGCCTTTACGCTCAACCATATCTTATAATAGAGGTTAATATTAATATTTATGCTTCTGGGTTAATTCGCTGTAGGAAATCCAAAAGAAACCTGTTAAATTCATTGACATGAGTTTCCATGGGACAGTGTGCCGCTTCAGGAATAATCACCAGCTCTGACCAGGGCAGGTCTCCAGCCAGCCTTTCCCCCTGCATCAGGGGAACCCAGGAATCATTCTCTCCCCAAATAATAATTGCCTCCTGTTTAACTTCTCCTAAACGTTCAGCCAAATTTACAGCCATATCTACCGTTGTTCCTGTATTCAGCTCCACCATTGTAATTTCAGTCCCTTTTATGGTTAAGGGAAGGTAATATCCTTCTACTTCATCAGGGGAAGGAGTGCGTCCATAGGCCGAAGCTAGAAGATCTTCCGTCCCCTCTGGTGATAAAAGGCCTCTGTTTACCAAAAGCGCCAACCACCTTTGGGCCGGGGGAAATTGTAATAGCCCCAGGAGGAACCGAAGTGGCGGCGGATATACAGCACCGCAAACCAACACCAGGGAGCTGAATTTTTCAGGCTGCTCCAAAGCCATGGCAGTCGCCACTCCACCCCCCATGGAATGCCCTACCAGGTGCCATATGCTGTTCTCTTCAATGGAATCTATTAAATACAAAAGCTGCTCTACCCATCTCTGGGAGTCAGCTGAACCTGGACCCCTCTCACTCAAACCGAAACCCGGCAGATCCACTGCCATTACCTGGTATCCCTCCTCCACCAACGGCATAACATTATGCCTCCAGCTAAAGGTTGAGCCCCCTAAGCCGTGCACCAGCAGCACATTCCCCCGGGGATCCAGGGTAGGCTTCCACAGCCGGTAATGTATATTAACCCCATCAACCATTAAGAAATTACTGTTTTCATAAGCAATTTCTTCCGCAGATACCTGCTGCTCCGGAATTCCCAAAGGGATAACATAAGGTAAAAGGCTAAAAAAGACCAGGACAAATAATAAAAACAATAATATTTTTTTGCCTGTTGAGTTTCTTTTTTTAGACATTCTTATTCTCCAATTTCTTATCCTATTGGTGAATCTCCCCAACTCACATATTTAGTGCACCTGAGTCTATCATATTAGAAAAAAAATATTTCTTTTTCAGATCACTTAAGCAAAGTGTTATTAAATAGTAGTATCTTACCCTTTTGGCCTCTTTATTGGGTAAATCTTCCCCCCCTCCAGCCGGGGAAAGTAAGGAAGTAATACTTCAGGTATTCGGATACTTCCATCCTCATCTTGATAATTTTCTAAAATAGCCGCCGTGGTGCGTCCTACCGCTACCCCGGAACCGTTCAAAGTATGTACGTATTGAGCCTTGGCTTTGGGCCCTGGACGAAAACGAATATTTGCCCGACGGGCCTGAAAATCCCGAAAGTTACTACAAGAGGAAATCTCCCGGTAGGTATCGTAGGCCGGCATCCATACCTCAATATCATATTTTTTAGCTGCCGCAAATCCTAAATCTCCGGTGCACATATCTACTACCCGATAGGGCAGCTGCAGCATCTGCAAAACCTTTTCCGCATCTCTAACTAACTTTTCTAATTCCTCAGGCGAATTCTCTGGTTGAACAAACTTTACAAGCTCCACCTTGTTAAACTGGTGCTGACGAATCAACCCCCGGGTATCTCTGCCGTGGGCTCCAGCCTCTGCCCGGAAGCAGGCGCTGTAAGCGACAAAATATTTTGGCAGGTCCTGAGCTGTGAGAATCTCATCCCGGAATAAATTGGTTACCGGCACCTCCGCCGTAGGAATCAGGTAATAATCGCTGTTTTCTACTCTGAAAGCATCCTCTTCAAATTTAGGCAGCTGCCCTGTTCCGATCATGCTGTCCCGGTGCACCATAAAGGGTGGAAACACCTCGGTGTACCCGTGTTCCCGGGTATGAAGGTCCAGCATAAAATTAAGGAGTGCTCTTTCCAACTGCGCTCCCAGGCCATAATACAGGGCAAAGCGTGATCCAGTGATTTTACCGGCCCTTTCAAAATCTATAATTCCTGCCTCCATCCCTAAATCCCAATGAGCTTTTGGCGAAAAATTAAACCGGGGTGGCTCCCCCCAGGTTCTAGCGGTAATATTGTCCTCCTCTACGGCCCCAATGGGCACGTTCTCATCTGGAATATTGGGTATATTCAAGAGGATAACATTGATTTCCTCTGAAACTTCCTTAAGCGAATCATCCAGGGCCTTAATCCTTTGATTCACTGTTTTCATTTCTTCAATCAAGCCCTGGGCATCTTCACCGCTCTTTTTTTTATGCCCCACCTCTTGAGAAACCACATTTCGCCGATTTTTTAATTGTTCCACCTCAAAGAGAATCTCTCTTCTCTGGTCATCCCTTTGAAGAAGGCCCTCCAGATCGGCGCTTTCACCCTTATTTACTACTGCCTGTCGAACCTGTTCAAGATTCTGACGGATAAACTTCAAATCCAACATCTAAATTTCCTCCTTTAGTCCCCAAGCCTTGCCATTTCATAAAAAGCCTCCGATTGCATGGGCAGGCAGCCCATGCTGTTACAAAAATGCATTACAGCTAATGGTGACATCCTCACAGGGTCAATAGACCCCAAGGATTCCCGCCGCTAATCCTAAAATAATAGTTACATCTCCGAAGGAGCTTTTATCCCTAAAAGATACAAACCATTAACCAGTATCTGTCTTACCCCATCAACCAACAAAAGTCGAGCTTCCCTAAGGCCATCTTCAGCGGTCAGCACCGGACAGCGATGATAAAAAATATTGAAATCCCTGGTAAGCTCTATCAGATAACGGGCTAATATTGAAGGTTTGTATATTTCCGCTGCTTTTTTAATGTTTTCACTAAACCGGGCCAATCCTAAAATCAGGTTCTGCTCCTCCTCTGTTTGTAAGAGTGAAAAGTTAATCTCATTTGAAATAGAGACTTTTTCCTTTCTTAAAATACTGCATATTCGAGCATGAGAATACTGAATATAAGGAGAGGTTTCTCCACTAAAATCTAACACTTTATCCCAATCAAAATCAATATCTTTAATGCGGTCATTGCTCAAGTCACCGAAAATAATGGCCCCGATACCAATCATTTCCGCCACCTGTTCTTTATTCTGCAGATTGGGGTTCTTTTCCTCAATAATCTGTTTCGCCAGCTCCACCGCTTTATCTATTACATCCTCCAAAAAAATAAGATTCCCCATACGGGTTGACATTTTACCTTCTTTAAATTTAATAAGGCCGAAGGGAACATGAACACACCTTTGAGCCCAAGGGAATTCCATCAGTTCCAAGACTTTAAAAAACTGTTGAAAGTGAAGTGATTGTGCAGCACCTACCACATATATCAAGCGGTGAAATTGATGCTTTTGGTAGCGATATATCGCTGCACAAAGATCCCTGGTAGCATAAAGGGTTGCTCCATCTTTTTTCCTTAAGAGGCAGGGGGGCATTCCGAAGGGCTCCAGGTCAACGATTAAAGCCCCTTCACTTTCCAGGGTCAGCTTGTGCTCCGTCAGATCATCTATGGTGGTTGACAGCATTTCATTATAGAAGCTCTCTCCCTGTTCTGCGTCAAAAGTAATATCCAACCGTTTATATATTCTGTTGAATTCCCTTAAACTAAGCTCACGGAAATTACTCCACAGATTTACCGCTTCTTCTTCCCCGTCCTCCAGTTTTTTAAACCATTTTCTCCCCTCCTCCTCCAGAAGGGGGTCCTCATCTGCTTCTTTATGGAATTTTACATATAATTCATACAGATAGGTTATTGGATCCTTCTTTATACTATCCTCACTGCCCCAGAGCCTGTAAGCCACCATCAACTTGCCAAACTGGGTTCCCCAGTCTCCTAAATGGTTAATTCCCACGCAGTTGTAACCCAGGGCCTTATACAGGCGGTACAGAGAACTACCGATAACCGTTGAGCGAAGGTGACCAATCCCAAAGGGTTTGGCAATATTGGGCGCTGAAAAATCTATCACCACATTTTTCCCTCGGCCCTCCTCACAATATCCGTATTTTTCTTTGCTATGAAAGATTCCCTGCAATGTCTCCTCTGCCAGCTTCTCTCTATCACAAAAAAAGTTCAGGTAAGGGCCAACACTTCTTACCTCTTTAATCCAGGATCCCCTCTCCATTTTTTCAGTCACTTTTTCCGAAAGAACGGCGGAAATCTCCTGGGGACTGCGCTTCCAAGCCTTGGACAGTATAAAACAAGGAAAGGAATAATTTCCCATTTTATGTTCGGGGGGTACAGCTATTTGCTGCTCCAATTCTTTTTCAGAAAGCTGTACTAGAGGTTTGAGTACCGCAATAATTTCCTTTTTAAAATTCTCCACAACTTTACCTCTTTTCCGGGATAAAATTTACCAGTTAATTATAACCAAATAATCAAGAGATATCAACTAAAGACACAGCTTTCCTATCTCTTTCTTAAATTCTTAAATTAAAGACTCTAAAAAGCTTATTCTTCAGGATTAATATAAATAGGAGTCTCCTGGGGTTCAACAAGATAGCCAAACCCCCGGGGAGTTATTGTCTCCCCTTCAACCAAAAACTGCACCTTATTCTGTTTTATATTGCTGGTAAGGGTAATAATTAGTCCGTCAATTACCACCTGGGCCCGAGCACTCAATTGAGGATCCTCTGGAGACTCAAAAAGCGATAAAAAATTCCGGCTCAAATCCAGGGTTATCATATCCCCGTTTATCTGGGCATCTATAATTTCTACGTTACAAGGAATAAAACTGCCTGCCTCTTGAAAATATTTTTGACTTAAAAAATATGCAGGGTTTATACTATCCAGAGAGGGTTGAATCTCCCAGGGAACCAGATAGTACCGGAAACCGGAACGATAAGGAATGTATAAAAGGGGTGTCTGTTTATTGACCATTGAACGGCTGAACTCCCCTCCTATATAGACCTCTGGGTCCCCAAAAAAATCACTTTCTTGACCCTCCACTAAAAACCTTATATTATGGACTGTTGGGAATTGAAAAGCAGTGTGCAGTATGGATTGTATAATCCCCATGCTCCGGGTGGATCCGGTAATCTTTTCTAATTCCTGGGGCAGGTCCACCAGCACTGTCCCCCCGTCTATATCTATCCCAACATCTATTCCTTTAGGTAGTGTCCTCATCAAATAACTTCTTTCCTTAGGACCTTTTACAAGTTCTTCTAAGGCTGTGCGCAGCAAATTATTGGCCTTCTTTACATCCCGGGTCACCGGGATAAAAACCAGAGCATTTTCGTCATAAAAGAAAAGGTTTATGCGAGTTCCGTTCTCCTCCAGTGACTCCCGCCGGTCAGCAGAGGTGTAATAAACAACCTCTTCTTTTTCATTGGCCACATATTCCCCTACGGTTTCCCTGTTCAGGTTCAAAACATATATGTTGCCGTCATCACACCCTAAAACCAAAAAACCCCCATCATCGCTCAAGGCAATTTTCACTGCCCGGCTTCCCGCCTCAATTTCCCGCCTCAACCTTCCCCTGACATCGAAAACACTGACTAATGTCAGATCCTCACTATAATGTCTCCAGGAGGTGACCACAACCCTTTGGCCATCTGCAGACAAGGCAACGACAGAATCATCCCTGATTTTCTGCTTCCACAAAAGGTTTCCCTCTATATCCAGGTAGAATAAATTATCACTGCCTCCGCCAAAATGGTTATATGCCAGGATGTAACGGTTATTCTGAGATAGTTCAATCTGAGTTACCGGCAGATCTAGATCCCGATTCCACAACATTTCTCCATCACTACTAAATAAATAGATACTTTTATCGGCCAGGGCCGTTATATACCTGCCGTCATCGGACAGTTGGGCAACCTGGAAACCCTCTTTTTGCCAAAGCAGCTCCCCCTGCGAACCATATAAAATTATCTTATAAATCCCATCCTGCACTACCTGAAGCAAACATTTTTCCCCTTTAGATTCTATCTCAGCGGAAATAAGTCCAAAAATCTCTTCCGACCAAAGGATCCTGCCCTGCTGATCCATAAGCATAACCGTATTCCCCACTTCTTCCTGGGAACCATTGGACATTACCATAATTCGGCTTCCATCATCAGAAATGTCCATTTTACTTACGGGAAAACCTATATTTTTTTCCACTACCAGGCGATTATCAATAAAAATTGATACTTTACCCGTTTCATCCCCGGAGGCCATAACCGCTCCACAGCAGGAAAAAACCGTAGAAACCTGATATTGGTCGAAATTGTTCTCCCATAAGAGCTTACCTTCTCCATCCAATAGTATAGCTCTCTCCCGCAGGCTCACCAGGACCCTTCGTCCATCACTGGTTATATTCACATCATTTATATTTACATTATGATGGTTTAAAACTGAGAACCTGCCTTCCAACACCTTCTCCATGTCAGCTTTTTCATCGGCATAAAGAGGTTCTACCGGCCTTCCCACCGCATCCTTTTTAGTAGGGGCAAAAGCACATCCCGCAACTATTAAGCCGATTAAAATAAAAATACTTCATCTTTTTATAGCTCCCCATCTTTGGTTATTCCTCCTGTTAAAGAGTTTAACCGTTACTCTTTATAATTCCTTTTACAGAAGCTTAATTTTAAATAATACCCCTGTTAATTTTTTAACATATTTATGTCCATTCCTCTATCTACTCTGAAGGTGATCCTTCAGAAAACTGAACCTTGGGAAGAGTAAAAACAAAGGTTGAGCCGTATCCCGGCTCACTTTCCACCCATATTTTCCCTCCATGGGCTGTAATGATTTCATAGCTGATAGCCAACCCCAGGCCGGTACCCCCCATTTCCCTTGACCGGGCTTTATCTACCCGGTAAAACCTTTCAAAAATTCGAACCTGGTCCTCCAGGGGAATGCCTGGCCCTGTATCTTTTACCTTGACCGATATTTCATCCCCCAGGTCCTGGGCTTCCACTCTGATCCATCCACCCTGGGGAGTGTACTTAATAGCATTATCCAACAAATTAATAAAAACCCTTTCTATCTGATCCTGATTCATTTCCATGGGAACCAGTCCCGGAATTTCCCAGGTCAGCTCCTGCTGATTCCTCTCTGCCCGGGGATACATCCGAACCAAAACCTCTTCAAACAGCTGCCTGGGATCACTTTTCTGGGTACCCCTTCTGCCCTTCAGGGAATCCATGCGGGTTAAATCCAAAATATCGGTGACTAAAGCCGACAACCTTTCTATTTCCACATCCATGTCCTTTAGAAAATCCTTCTCCTCTTCCCGGGTCAAATCGTACTCCAGCATTGTTTTTACAATAATATTCACTGAAGATAAAGGCGTTCGTAATTCATGGGAAACATCCGCCACAAACTCCCTCTGCTTCTTTTCCAACATCTTTTCTGCCGTTATATTCTGAAGCACTGCCACGGATCCGAAGAACTCCTGCTTCTCCCCAAGCAGGGGGCTGACCACCAGCTTATAAAGTTGTTTTTCTACTTCAACTTCACAAGTCTCTTCTTTTTTTGAACGCCAGACCCTTTCAAAACTTTCTTTAATTTCTGCCGGGCCGGGCACCTCTTTTAACGGCCTTCCCATATATTCTCCCGATTTAATAGAAAATATTTCTTCAGCCACCGGGTTGACCAATATCAGGCTGCCTTCTTTGTCCACCGCGAAAACACCGTCCACCATATTAGATAAAATAGTGGAAAGTTTATTGCTTTCCGTAGATACCTCCTGTATGGTATTTTCCAGACGGCGGGTCATCTCCTGTAACTTGGAAGCCATAATATTAAATTGTTGAGTTAAAATACCCACTTCATCCTTTTTAATGACTTTAATTTGCTGTTCCAGATTCCCCTGGGCAATCTGGCTGGCCGCTGCCGTAAGGGCATAGATAGGTTTTGTTATTTTTTTGGCAAAAATAGCCCCTAAGATCCCTACAAAAACTAATGCGATTGCCATGGTGGAAAGCAATATTCGATTAATATCTGTCAATATTTCGTATATAGGATCCAGCGAGGAGGAAACAAAGACAGCCCCCTGGGGAATGTTTTCACTGAACACCGGGACTGCCACCTGCATAACCCACTGACTGGTTATAGAGCTCTTTTGGATACTATAGCCTACTCCCTCTTCCCAGGCCTGCTCAATTTCCCCTCGATCCAAAAGGCTGCCGATAAAGCCTTCCACCCGAACCGAATCCCCTACCACAATCTTGTTATTATTAACAATAATTACCCTGGCACCTACCTGCCGGCTGAAATCCTCCGCCAGATTGCTCAAAGCAACGTAATTGGAACCCTCCTTCAAATAACTCTCAGAAAAATTAGCCACCAGTCGTCCGGTTCTGGTTAGAACCTCCTTTTGGTAGTCCAAATAATACTGCTCCAGCAAATTAAGCAAAAAAGTATTTATTATTAAAGTAACGGCAAATATTAAAATAAGATAAGTTACAGTTAATTTGCTGCGTATACTTTGAAACACTAACGACCCTCCCTGAATTTATAACCGGTCCCCCAAACTGTTAAGATGTAGCGAGGATTCGAGGGGTCCGATTCCAACTTTTCCCTCAGGTGACGGATATGAACATCTACGGTCCGGGCATCGCCATAATAATTATACCCCCAAATTTGCTCCAGCAGTTGTTCCCGGGGAAAAACTCTACCGGGGTTGCTGGCTAATATATTTAATAAAGCAAATTCTTTGGAGGTAAGATCCACCTCATTTTCCTTAACCCTTACTTTGTGCTGATACAGATCAATCTGAAGATCCTGAATTTTAATCAAATTTTTTAAAGAAGTACCTTGAGATTCAGTGCGGCGGAAAATTGCCTTTACCCGGGCCAATAGTTCTCTGGGATTAAAAGGTTTGGTGATATAATCATCGGCTCCCAGTTCCAACCCCAATATTTTGTCTATATCGTCTCCCTTGGCTGTAAGCATAATGATGGGTATATCCAGGCTTTTTCTAACCCTGCGGCAAACTTCAAACCCATCCACGCCTGGAAGCATAAGGTCTAGAATAATCAAATCCGGATTTTCCGTTTCCACTAATTGTAAAGCTTCTTCTCCATCAAAAGCAGGTATTACCTGATATCCTTCTTTCTCCAGGTTAAAGGTAAGTGCTTTGACTAAAGTCTTTTCATCATCAACCAGCAGTACTTTTTTGCTCATGGAACCACCCTCTCTCGTATAATCAAAAAAAACTAAATATCATTAACATATACTAACTAGAAAATATCAAATAGAGCCAATTTATTCTGTTACAGCTTTATATTCTCTTTCTACCTCCTGAAAATCCTGCTGCACCAACTTCTTTTTTTGAGGATCTCTAAGCAGATATGCAGGATGAAAGGTGGGCATTATCCTAAAACTTTCCTGATTCACCCACTTACCTCGAATCTTACTAATCTGAGCCTTGGGGTAAATTAACGTTTTGGAGGCCATAGCCCCCAGGCACACAACAATTTTGGGACCAATAATATTTATTTGTCCCTGTAAATAAGGAAGACAAGCCTTTATCTCCTCAGGCAGAGGGTTTCGATTATTGGGTGGTCTGCATTTAACCACATTGGCAATATAAACCTCTGGCCTTGAAAACCCTGCCATCTCCAGAATACTGTCCAAAAGTTTGCCGGCTCGTCCCACAAAGGGCCTCCCCAGCTTGTCCTCTTCTCTTCCAGGGGCCTCCCCCACCAGCATCAACTGTGCTTCCGGATTACCCTCCCCAAAGACCACCCGGCTGCAGCTCTCCCATAAAGCACACCTTCTACAGCCTGAAACCTTTTCCTGCCACAGCTCAAGGGCTTGAGTCTTAGAAATTTCATCACTTTCTTTATTATCTACTTCCAGACAATTAAACAGATCTCCCGGCTTCAATTATATACCCCCTGGTATTAAAATCTTTCTGCATTATGTTTTAATTTTATCATATACAAATTTTTTTTAATATGCTCTTAAAACATGCCCTGGTTTTTTATAAAAAGTAAGAGGTGTTTCATAATAAAAACCTGTGTAAATTTATCCTTTAGACATAAATTTACACAGGTTTGACCACAGTTACTCATAAAAAAAATTAGTGCAGCTTATTATCTCTTTTTTTTAGGGTATAAGACCCCCACCTCTAAGCGTTAGCGTAGGTAGAGCTTATAATCAGGTGGAGTAGAGTCTCCACCTGATTCCCCGATTTTAAAGCTTGCTGAAACCAGTTCACTCCATTTCTCCAGGCTTTTCCGCCATGGCAATTAAGTATCGATGGAAGCGTTCATCCTGCGTAAGCTCCGGATGAAAAGAGGTAACCAGCAAATTCCCCTGCCGGGCTGCCACAACGTTATCCTGGAAACGGCACAGTACCTCTACCTCCGGCCCGGTCCAAGAGACGTATGGAGCCCTGATAAAAACAGCAGTAAAGGGTTCGTCCCCCAGATCAGGCACATTTAAATCAGCTTCAAAACTGTCCTTTTGACGTCCAAAAGCGTTTCGCACCACCCGAAGGTTCATCAATCCCAAGTGGGGGTTCTCTCCCTCAATTTCTCCGGCTAAAAGAATCATACCGGCACAAGTTCCATAAATGGGTGTTCCCTCTTCCGCCATTTTAATAATGTCCTTATCCAGGCCGAAATTTCTAACCAATCTGCCAATGGTAGTGCTTTCTCCACCAGGAATTATCAAAGCATCTAGATTGGAAAGGTCATCCTGCCTCTTAACTGAAACCCCTTCCACTCCGCATTTTTCCAGCATATTAATATGTTCTGAGACCGCACCTTGTACTGCTAGAACTCCTACTCTCACCTTTTGTCCTCCCTACCAGCCCCGCAGCTGCATCCTATCTTCTTCTTTCAGAGTAGCCACATCAATACCCGGCATAGCCTCTCCCAGACCTTTGGATACCCGGGCCAGCATTTCTGGATCATCATAGTTTAAAGTGGCCTCCACTATAGCTTTAGCCATAGTTTCAGGGTCCCGGGCTTTAAATATCCCAGAGCCTACAAACACCCCATCGGCCCCTAAATGCATCATTAAAGCTGCATCTGCAGGAGTAGCAACTCCACCGGCCGCAAAGTTCACCACCGGCAGCCTGCCCAGCTTCCTTACTTCCTTCAACAGTTCCAAGGGTGCTCCCAGATTTTTTGCTTCAGCAGCCAGTTCATCCTCCCGCATGCTGCCCAACCTTTGAATCTGTGACATAACCATCCTCATATGCCTGACCGCTTCCACTACATTGCCTGTCCCCGGTTCTCCCTTGGTTCTCACCATAGCAGCCCCTTCTGAAATCCTCCGCAGCGCCTCACCTAAATCCCGGCAGCCACAAACGAATGGCACCGTAAACGAGTGCTTATCAATATGGAAATATTCATCCGCCGGAGTTAAAACTTCACTCTCATCAATATAGTCAACTCCCAAGGCTTCTAATATTTTAGCCTCTACGAAATGTCCTATTCTAGCTTTGGCCATCACCGGAATAGTTACCACTTCCATAATTTTTTCAACAATCTCCGGGTCCGCCATGCGGGCAACTCCACCTACAGCCCTAATATCTGCAGGAACTCTTTCCAGAGCCATTACTGCCACGGCCCCTGCTTCCTGGGCAATCTTAGCCTGTTCTGGGGTAGTAACATCCATAATTACTCCGCCCTTCTGCATTTCCGCCAGGCCCTTTTTAAGTCTGAAGGTTCCTCTTTCCACCATATCTAATCCCTTCTTTCTCCGCTAATTACTCCAATTAATTTTACTACAAGGCAGGTTAAATAACAAGATTTAGGTATCTTATTTTTTTAATATGGTCTAAAAGATGGTTTTTAATTCCGCCTTTTCCTCAAACCTTTCCAAAGCCAGATCAATAAGACGTTCCAAGAGGCCCGAATAGCTTAAGCCTGTTGCTTCCCAAAGCTTTGGATACATACTAATCTGCGTAAACCCGGGGATCGTATTAATTTCATTGACCAACACCGTCTCTTTTTGGGGATCAACAAAAAAATCCACCCGCCCCATACCGGACCCGTCTATTGCCTTAAATACCTTCACTGCCAGGCTTTGCACCTCTTTGGTGAGCTTTTCTCCCAAATCCGCCGGAATAATAAGCTCTGAACGGTTATCTACATATTTAGCATGATAGTCATAAAAATCATTACTGGGAATAATTTCACCGGGCACCGAAGCCTCTGGATCATCGTTTCCCAAAACACTAACTTCAATTTCTTTCCCTTGAAGGTGCTCCTCTACCACAATTTTCCGATCGTACCGGGCCGCATCCTCAATTCCCAGAATCAATTTCTCCCGGTTGTTGGCCTTAGAAATGCCTACGCTGGAGCCCAGATTGGCCGGCTTAATAAAACACGGATACCCCAGTACCTCTTCAATTTCTTTGATGATTCTTTCTTGGTTTTCTGTCCATTCTTTCTTTAAAAAATACAAGTACTTACCTACCGGAAGGCCACAGCGCTCAAACAGCATCTTCATCACCACTTTATCCATCCCGGCACTGGCAGCCAAAACCCCGGGGCCCACGTATGGAATTCCTGCCAGCTCCAAAAGGCCTTGGACTGTCCCGTCCTCTCCATTGGTCCCGTGCAATACCGGGAAAACCACCTGTAGTTTCTCAATTTTCCCCAGAACCGTCGGCTCCTCAATAGATATCATTCCCCCAACTCCCGGGTCAGGAACTATGGCCACGGGATAATTCTCTCCGGGAATATCTCCTGTGGCCAGGGCCTCCATGGGGTCAGCCCCCGCCAACCATGTCCCTTCTTTTGTAATACCTATGGGAACAATATCATATTTTGTCTTATCCAGAGCATCCATCACTGAACGGGCAGATTTTAAAGAAACCTCATGCTCACCGGACCGGCCGCCAAATAATACACCCACTCTTAACCTCATACCAGCTCACCCCCAAAATTCATATATATATATATAAAATCTATGGTTATATGCAAAAACATATGCTGTATCTAAAATTTTTAATTTCATTTATTTTAATATAAACTAAAAAGACACGGAATAAACCTCGCATTATCATTAAAAATAAAAAATAATACCCGCCCTTAAGGCCGTATTCTTGCGGCCTCTCCGGCGGGTATACATTAGCCTTATTCCTGTTCCTCCTGAGCCGCCTCAATAACTTTTTGAGCTATATGGTCCGGCACCTCTTCATAACGATTGAAATGCATGCTAAAGGATCCACGGCCCTGGGTCATGGACCGTAAATCAATGGAATAACGGAACATTTCTGATAAGGGCACATGAGCCCGAATCATTTGTCCTCCCTCCAGAGGTTCAGTACCTAAAATTCTTCCCCGTTTAGAGTTCATATCTCCCATAATATCTCCCATGAAAGCATCTGGCACCGTTATTTCCACTTCCATGATAGGCTCTAAAAGAACCGGGTTAGCTTTTTCAAAGGCTTTTTTAAAAGCCATGGAAGCTGCAATTTTAAAAGCCATTTCCGAAGAATCTACCGTATGATAAGAACCATCGTATAAAGTAGTTCTCACGTTTACCACAGGGTTCTTAGCCAGAATGCCTTCCTCCATAGCCTCCCGGATCCCTTTCTCAACCGCCGGTATATACTGCCTGGGAACAGAACCACCAAAAATTTTATCTACAAACTCGAACTCCTCCTCCGATGGCTCCAGCTCTATCCACACATGTCCAAACTGTCCACGGCCTCCGGACTGCTTCTTGTGTTTTCCTTCCACCTTAACCGATGTTCGAATAGTCTCTTTATAAGGAATCTTGGGAGTGGAAAGATCCACCTCCACACCAAATTTTTTAGAAAGCCGATTGCAGACAATGTCCAGCTGAAGCTCACCAATACCCCAAAGCAGTGTCTGTTTGGTATCTGTCTTTTTCTCCACTTCCAGGGTGGGGTCTTCATCTAAAAACCTAGTCAAGCCCGCAAACACCTTCTCCTCTTCCCCCTTGGCCTTAGCCTTAACCGCATAGGATATAACCGGTTTTGGGAAAGTGATGGGACTAAAAACTATAGGGTTAGCCTTATTACACAGCGTATCTCCGGTGGTAGTTTCCGACAGTTTAGCCACCGCGGCAATATCCCCGGCCACTGCTTCACTGATATTAATCTGGGTTTTGCCCCTCATCAAAAATACCTGCCCGAAACGTTCCATCTTATCCTTGTTGGAATTGTACACTTGGGAATCAGACTGCATCTTTCCAGAATAAACCTTGAAAAAGTTAATTCTACCTACATATGGATCCGCCAGGGTTTTATAGACCAGAGCGGAAAGAGGTTCCTCCGCACTTACTTTTCGGGTGATTTCCTCCTCTTCACTACCGGGAACAAATCCCTTTACTTCGCCCACCTCTGCAGGAGAAGGCAGACAACTGTTGATTAAATCCAGCAGGGGCTGGCTTCCAATATTGCTGGTATAAGAACCGCATACAACGGGGATAACCTTACTTTCCATTACGCCTTTCTTCAAGCCCTCCTGAATTTCCTTCTGAGACAAAGGCTCACCATCTAGATATTTTAATAATAGTTCGTCATCGGCTTCAGCCACGGTCTCCATCATCATTTCCCTGTAGCTCTCCACCTGGTCCATCAAATCTTCAGGAATTTCCTCTTCCGTAACCTTCTTCCCTTCTTCATTAAAAATCAGGGCCTTCATATTAATCAGGTCCACTACCCCTTTAAAGGAACTCTCCTGTCCAATGGGGGCCTGCACAGGTATTACCCCCAGGCCAAAAAACTCCCGTAACTGTTCCAGGGTCTGATTGAAGTTAGCGTTTTCCCGTTCCATCTTGTTCATGACCACCAGGCGGGGCAGCTTATAATCATTAGCCAGGCCCCAAACCTTCTCAGTACCAACCTCTACTCCAGAGGCAGCACAAACCACTACAATGCAAGAATCCGCAACCCTTAGGGCTGCCTGTACTTCCCCCACAAAGTCAAAATAACCGGGAGTATCCAGCAAATTAATTTTAGTATTTTTCCACTCCACAGGGGCTAAGGTGGCACTCAAACTCATCTGACGCTTAATCTCATCGGGGTCAAAATCACTGGTGGTGGTCCCGTTATCCACCCGGCCCAGTCGGTTTACCGCTTCGGAGGTGAACAGCAGAGCTTCGGTAAGTGAGGTCTTTCCGGCTCCCCCGTGGGAAATCAGCGCCACATTTCTAATATCCTTGGTTTGATAAGTTTTCATATAATTCCTCCTTTAGTTACCAAACAAAAGTGAACTTAACCTATTTGGTTTCTTTGTCATCCTGCTTCTTTTCAAACTCTGTCTTCTCCTCACACTTAGGGCACTTTTTAGGTTTACAGCGGGCTTCCCTCTCACAGCCACACTGAGTACAGATCCAAAAAGCCATTCTCAACTGACCTCCTTATATTAACTCTTGAGCAATTTAATTTTCTGCCTGCTTCACCGGTAACTACATGCTTATACAGCCGCAATTACCTCATAGGATAAAAGCATTCAGTGTATCACTTTTATATCATATCATATTCTTCTCTATAATTCTAAAAGCATCTGCAGCTGCTTTTAGAATTATAATTATAACTCAATTGACAACGGAAAAAATTTTTTCAGTAATTACAGACAGCTTAAAAATCAAGAAAATCAACTATTTACCGAACGCTGCTTCTTTACATAGCTTATCAGGCCTCCGGCAGATATAATTTCCTGCATAAATTCCGGAAAAGGCGCTGAATAATATTTTTCCCCTTTTGTTTCGTTTTTTATTAACCCTTTTTCCAAATCCACTAAAATAAGATCCCCTTGGGAGATACTCTCCGCCGCCTCCGGGGATTCCAGGATGGGCAGGCCAATATTAATAGCATTCCGGTAAAAAATCCGGGCAAAGGAGTCTGCAATAACACAAGAAATCCCTGCATACTTAATGGACAAAGGTGCATGCTCCCGGGAACTGCCGCATCCGAAATTTTTCCGAGCTACCATAATATCCCCACTGCTTATCTTATTAAAAAACTGGGGATCAGCATCCACCATACAATACTTGGCCAATTCATCAGGGTCTGAGGTACTTAAATAGCGGGCAGGAATAATTACATCGGTGTCCACATCATCTCCAAATTTCCAGGCTTTTCCTTTTAATTGAGTCATTTACAACACCTCCTCCGGAGCACTAATCTTCCCGGTTACCGCTGAAGCCGCAGCAACCGCCGGATTGCATAGATACACTTCGCTCTCAGGATGGCCCATACGCCCCACAAAGTTACGGTTAGTTGTGGCTAACGACCTTTCCCCCTTAGCCAAAACCCCCATATGACCGCCCAGGCAAGGGCCGCAGGTGGGAGTGCTCACCGCTGCTTCCGCTTCTATAAAGATATCCATAAGCCCTTCTTTCATAGCTTCCTGGTAAATCTTTTGAGTTCCCGGAATAATAATCAATCTTACCCTGGGATGAACTTTCTTATTCTTTAATAAACCGGCCGCCACCCTTAAGTCTTCCAGCCGACCGTTAGTGCAGGAGCCAATAACCACCTGATCCAGGGGAATCTCTCCCACCTCACTGATTCCCCGGGTATTCTCCGGAAGATGAGGGAAAGCCACCTGGGGTTCGATTTCCCCTACATTAAATTCAATTTCTTGGGCATAAACCGCATCCCCATCGCTGAACATCCCTCGATATTCCCTCTGAGCTCTGCCCTCCAGATATGCATAGGTTATTTCATCGGGTTCAATGATCCCGGCCTTAGCCCCGGCTTCAATGGCCATGTTGCACATGGACAAACGGCTGTCCATGCTCAAAGACCGTATCACAGGCCCTGTAAATTCCATACTCTGGTACAGCGCACCATCTACTCCAATTTGGCCGATAGTGTAAAGAATTAAATCTTTTCCGCTGACCCATTCATTTAATTCTCCCCGATACACAAATTTAATGCTGGAGGGAACTTTAAACCATGTCTCCCCCAAAGCCATGGCTGCTGCCATATCGGTACTGCCTATTCCGGTTGCCAAGGCCCCCAATGCACCATAAGTACAAGTATGAGAGTCAGCGCCAATAATAATTTCCCCAGGGAGAACTAACCCCGCCTCCGGCAAAAGAGCATGTTCAATTCCCATGCGGCCCACTTCAAAATAGTTTGTAATTCCCTGCTTTAGGGCAAACTCCTTCATCATCTTTACTTGTTCCGCCGAAGCAATATCCTTGTTTGGCGTAAAATGATCCGGCACCAACACAACTCTATCCGGATCAAAAACTTTATCAATCCCTATTTTGTTAAATTCCCGGATAGCCACCGGTGCGGTAATATCATTTCCTAAAATCAAATCCACTTTGGCTTTTACCAGCTCACCAGGTTTAACAATATCTTTCCCCGCATGGGCTGCAATAATTTTTTCAGCTGCGGTCATCCCCATAATGCCCACCTCTTTTCTTTACAATCTTGTTTAAAGCATTGATATAAGCCTTGGCACTGGCCTCCAGGATATCTGTGCTGATGCCTCTACCGCTGATAATAACCCCTTTATCCGTCAATCGAATATTGACCTCTCCCAGAGCATCCTTTCCACCGGTTACCGCTTTTATAGAATAGTCCAGGAGTTTTGTGTTCAACCCAATAATCCTGTCAATAGTACGGTAAATTGCGTCCACAGGACCTTCGCCACAGGCTGCTTCCTCTACTAATTTTCCATTCCACTCAATTCCAACGGTTGCAGTGGGTCTAAACTTGTTACCGGTAAAAATCTGAAAATATGAAAGTTTAAAAAATTCAGGAACCCGGTACAACTCCTCCTCAATGATTACTTCCATTTCCTGCTCTGAAAGGATCTGCTTTTTGTCCATCAATTCCTTTACCCTAATAAAGAGCTTTTCCAATTCCTTTTCTGAAGGCTCAAAACCCATTTCCTTCAGCTTTACCCGAAAAGCATGCCTTCCAGAATGTTTACCCAGCACAATAGCCCGGTTCATTATTCCAATAGACTCCGGCTTCATAATCTCATAGGTGGATTTCTCCTTTAAAACACCATCCTGATGAATACCAGATTCATGAGCAAAAGCATTTCGTCCCACAATAGATTTATTAGGCTGCACCAACATCCCTGTCAGCTTACTGACCAGGCGGCTGGTGCGGTAAATCTCTTTTTTTTCTATGTTGCTAGAAATATTGCCATAATAATCGGCACGGGTAGCCAGGGCCATAACCAGCTCTTCCACCGCAGTGTTCCCAGCCCTCTCCCCAATTCCATTAACCGTTGTCTCCACCTGGCCAACCCCGTTTTCCACCGCCGCCAGTGAATTGGCCAGGGCCAATCCCAAATCATTATGACAGTGGACACTTAACATTATTTTGTCGGTAGCGGGCACCTTCTCCTTAATCTTTCGAATCAAATCTCCAAACTGAGTGGGGGTTTGGTAGCCTACAGTATCAGGAATGTTTACTACCGAAGCCCCTGCCTTAATCACCCGCTCAATTACCCTGCATAAAAAATCCAGGTCAGACCGGCTGGCGTCCTCCGCGGAAAACTGTATATCCTCCACAAATTTCCTGGCATATTTTACCGAGGACTCCGCCATTTCCAGGACCTGCTCCCGGCTCTTACATAATTTGTATTTTAGATGAATATCTGAAGTAGCAATAAAAGTATGAATCCGGGGGTTTTTGCACCCCTCCAGGGCCTCCCGGGCAGCATCAATATCTCCCTGCCGGGTCCTGGCCAGTGCTGCAATCACCGGAGTCTTGATAGTCTGAACCACCATTTTAATAGCCTGCAGGTCACCGGCAGAGGTAGTAGGAAAACCGGCTTCAATCACATCTACCTTGAGTCTTTCCAGGTAACGGGCGATTTCCACCTTTTCCTCCGGACACAGATTGACCCCGGGGGATTGTTCTCCGTCCCGTAAGGTAGTGTCAAAAATTTGGATCACCCTGGGCATCCGTTTCCCCCCTACTGCTGCTTTTTAATCCAGCTCATCATGTCTCTTAATTTCTGGCCAACTTCTTCAATGGTATGTTCTTCATCCTTCTTGGAAAGGGCATTGAACACCGGTCGATTAGCCTGGTTTTCCAGAATCCAGTTCTTGGCAAATTCGCCGCTCTGTATTTCCTCCAGAATTTTTTTCATTTCTTGACGAGTATCCTGATTAATAATACGGGGGCCGCTTACCAGGTCACCGTATTGGGCAGTATCACTGATGGAATACCTCATCCAGGAGATTCCCCCTTCATACATCAGGTCCACAATCAGCTTCAATTCATGCAGACATTCAAAATAAGCAATCTCCGGCTGATAACCGGCTTCAGTCAGAGTATCAAACCCCGCCCTGACCAACTCCGAAACCCCTCCACAGAGCACAGCCTGCTCACCGAAAAGATCCGTCTCCGTTTCTTCTTTAAAGGTTGTCTCAATCACTCCGGCACGGGTACAGCCGATGCCCTTGGCGTAAGCAAGGCCCAGGTCCCGGGCTTTTCCGGAATAATCCTGGTAAACTGCCAATAGGCCCGGGACTCCTCCTCCTTCTTTATACATCCTTCTTACCAGGTGACCTGGACTTTTAGGGGCCACCATGAATACATCTACAAATTCAGGAGGTACAACCTGCCCATAATGAATATTGAATCCGTGGGAAAATACCAGGGCATTTCCTTCCTCCAAATTGGGAGCAATGCTTTCCAGGTAAACTCTCCGCTGCAGCTCGTCATTGATTAAAATCTGTATAATATCTCCTTGCCGGGCACCTTCTGCCGCAGGCAGAACCGTAAACCCATCAGCTTCCGCCTTCTTCCAGGCGGAAGAGTCCGGCAGTTCACAAACCACCACATCAATCCCAGATTCTCTAAGGTTTTGGGCCTGGGCATGACCCTGGCTGCCGTAGCCTATGATAACTACTTTTTTCCCCTGCAGCATCTTAAGATCAGCATTTTCATCATAATACATTTTAACCATTTTTTCTACCCTCTCCATTCATTTTAATGTATTTAACACCCCGCATCAGCGAAATCTTTCCTGTACGAGCCAGTTCCTGGATTCCAAAATGCCGAAGCAGGAGTTCAAAAGCCTTAAGTTTTTCCACGTCCCCGGTAACCTCCACAATAAGGGAATCCAGAGAAACGTCCACAATTTTCGCCCTAAAGGTCTCTGCCAGCTGAGTCAACTCCGCCCGCATATGGGGCTCAGCCTTCACTTTAATCAGGGCCAGTTCTCGATTAACCGTAGATTCATTGGTAAGGTTGCTGATTTTCACCACATCCACCAGCTTATTCAGCTGCTTTATCACCTGCTCAATGATATTCTCATCCCCCTCAACCAGAATGGTCATGCGGGACAATTCAGGCACCTCAGTTTCCCCAACAGCAATACTGTCAATATTAAAGCCCCTCCGGTTGAAGAGCCCGGCTACCCGGGTTAAAACACCAGGTTTATTTTCCACGATAACTGCTAAAACGTGTTTCATTCTTTACCGCCTCCTCTTAAAATCTGGTCAATGGGGCTGGCCGGCGGAACCATAGGGTAAACGTTTTCCTCTTCAACTACTAAGAAATCCATAACTACTGGTTTATCTTTAATTTCCATAGCTCTCTTTAGAGCGGGCAAAACTTCTTCCGCCTTTCTAATACGGATCCCCACCGCACCATAAGCCTCTGCCAGCTTCACAAAATCTGGACCAGAAGCCAAGGAAGTAGAGGAATAACGGTGATTATAAAACAGCTCCTGCCACTGACGCACCATCCCTAAAAAGCGGTTATTAATGATGGCAACTTTAATGGGAAGCTTGTTTTCCACAGCTGTAGCCAGTTCTTGGGAATTCATCTGTATACTGCCGTCCCCGGCAACCAAAAACACCGTCTCCTCTGGACAGCCAATCTGAGCCCCTATGGCCGCGGGCAATCCGTAACCCATGGTCCCCAGGCCTCCGGAAGAAATAATGCTCCGTGGTTTCTCAAAGGAAAAATATTGAGCAGTCCACATCTGATGCTGTCCTACATCAGTGGCGATAATAGCATTACCGCCGGTTATTTTGTTAATCTGTTCAATTACATACTGGGGCTTCAGTTCCTGCTCAGCGCAGTCATAACACAGGGGATACTGCCCTTTCCATTCTTCTATTTTGGCGATCCAATCTCCGGTATCGCATTTTTGTGCTTTCTTTATCATCTGAGTCAATACCCGCTTAATATCCCCTACAATGGGAACATTTACTGCAATATTTTTTCCAATCTCCGCCGGGTCTATGTCAATATGAATTACTTTAGCCCCGGCAGCAAAGTGTTCCAGTTTACCCGTCACCCGATCATCAAAACGCATGCCAATAGCAATAAACAAATCCGACTGGGTAACGGCATAGTTAGCATATACCGTTCCGTGCATCCCCAGCATCCCTAAAGACAGGGGATGAGTTCGAGGAAAACTGCCTAATCCCATCAGTGTATTAGTCACCGGTATTTGATTTATTTCTGCCAGCTTTAAAAGTTCCTGTTGAGCATTGGAAATCAGCACCCCGCCCCCGGCACAAATCACAGGACGTCGGGCCTCCTTCATTACCCTGATGGCCCGGTTAATCTGTCCGCCGTGGCCGCTGTAGGTGGGTTTGTATCCTCTCATCTCTACCCGCTCCGGATATTTAAAAACCCCTTCTGCAGTAAAAATATCTCGGGGTATATCAATCAGCACCGGCCCCGGCCTGCCGGTGGAGGCGATATAAAAGGCTTCCTTAATAATCGTTGCAATCTCCCGAATATCTTTAACTAAATAGTTATGCTTGGTAATAGGCATAGTGATCCCGGTAATATCTGCCTCCTGAAAAGCATCGGTGCCAATCAGAGGAAGGGGCACCTGCCCGGTCAAAGCTACCAATGGCACAGAATCCATATAAGCATTGGCGATTCCCGTAACCAGGTTTGTCGCCCCCGGGCCGGAGGTGGCAATGCAGACCCCCGTCTTTCCCGTGGCCCTGGCATAACCGTCAGCAGCATGGATCCCTCCCTGCTCGTGACGGGGCATAATATGACGGATATCCGCATCATAAATAGCATCATAAAGGGGTAGTACCTGTCCCCCGGGATAACCAAAGATGACCTCTACATTTTCCTGTTTCAGGGCTTCAATAACCATTTGTGCACCCGTCATCTTCATAATAATTTATTTCACCTCACTTTTAAAAATTGCCCCCTGATCCGCAGAGCTTACCATCCGGCTGTACCGGCCCAAGTATCCCTTTTGGTACTTTGGGGGTGGAAGTTCTATTTGTTTTAAACGATTTTCTAAATCTTCAGAACTCAAATCTATCTCCAATAAACGTTCAGGTATATTTATCCTAATCAGGTCCCCCTCCCGAACAGCGGCGATGGGGCCCCTTTCCATGGCTTCAGGAGAAATATGGCCTATGGATGCCCCCCGGGTAGCCCCGGAAAACCTGCCATCAGTAATCAGCGAAACCTCTTTATCTAGACCCATCCCCGCAACCGCTGCCGTAGGGCTGAGCATCTCCCGCATTCCGGGGCCCCCCTTGGGACCCTCAAAGCGGATAACAATTACCTCACCAGAATTGATTTTCCCTCCTAAAATGGCCTCCGAAGCCTCTTCTTCGCTGTCAAACACCCGGGCTTTACCCTGATGCGTCATCATACTTGGATCTACCGCACCCTGTTTGACCACCGCACCCTGCGGGGCCAGATTACCCCAAAGGATAGCAATCCCTCCGTTAATGCTATAAGGATCTTCAACACTGCGGATAACTTCCCGATCCAGCACCCGAACATCTTTAACATTATCCTTCACCGACTGCCCGGTAACCGTCAAGGCTGACCCTTGAATCAGCTGGTTTTCCACCAATTCTTTCAGCAGTGCCTGAATCCCCCCGGCCTCTCTCAAATCCTGAATATGGTGAGACCCTGCAGGGCTAAGTTTGCACAACTGAGGAGTGCGGGAACTAATTTCGTCTATTATTTTCAAGTCCATCTCCACCTGGGCCTCATAAGCGATGGCCGGAAGGTGCAGAACCGTGTTGGTAGAACAACCCAGAGCCATGTCCACCGCCAGGGCATTCTCGAACCCCTGTGGGTTCATAATGTCCAAGGGTAAAATCTCTTTTTCCAACAGCTCCATAACTTTCATGCCCGTCTGTTTGGCCAACCGAATCCGAGCGGCCTCCACCGCCAAAAAAGTGCCGTTACCCGGCAGTCCCATTCCCAGAGCTTCCGTAAGGCAGTTCATAGAATTGGCCGTAAACATACCGGCACAGGAACCGCAGCCGGGACAGGCGCAATCCTCCAGCTCTTCTAAATCCTGAAGAGACATGCGTCCCGCCTTCACCGAGCCCACCGCCTCAAAAACATTAGCTAAATCTACCGCTTTCCCCCGGAAATTGCCGGCCATCATGGGTCCTCCGCTAACAAAAATAGATGGAATATTCAGCCGGGCACAGGCCATCAACATACCCGGAATGATTTTATCACAGTTGGGTATGAACACCAGGGCGTCAAAACCATGAGCCATGACCATAATCTCTATGGAATCGGCAATAATTTCCCGGCTGGCCAGAGAATAATGCATCCCCTCATGATTCATGGCAATTCCATCACAAACCCCAATTGTAGAAAATTCCATAGGAGTGCCGCCAGCCATATAAACACCGGCTTTTACGGCTTTTGCAATCTGATCCAGATGAAAATGTCCAGGAATAATCTCGTTGGCTGAGTTCACCACCCCCACCAGGGGACGTTTTAGTTCCTCATTAGTATATCCCATAGCCTTAAATAAGGATCGGTGAGGGGCTCTCTCTATCCCTTTTTTAACCTGCTGGCTGCGCAATTTATACACTCTCCCATCTTAGATTTCTATTTATCAGATTATAAATTGTCAAGATATTATGGATAAACCGGCGTACCATTGCTCAATACATACTTGTGAAAGGTTTTCATAATATTACAGGTAATTTCTCCGGGCCTGCCTTCTCCTATGATCCGCCCGTCTACATCAATAACGGGAATTACTTCAGCAGCAGTGCCGGTGAGAAAACATTCCGAGGCAATATATAGATCATGACGGGTAAAAGGCTGTTCTAAAACCGTATATCCCATTTCCTGGGCCAGTTCCATAACACACTCCCGGGTAATGCCCTCCAGCGCACCCACATAGGTAGGAGGTGTAATAATTTTACCCCGGCGTACGATAAATATATTGTCCCCCGAACCCTCAGTGATATAACCGGAGTTGTTGAACATGATAGCCTCCAGGACTCCTGCCTGGTTAGCCTCTATTTTTACAAGAATATTATTTAGATAGTTTAAGGACTTAACTTTTGGATCCAGAGCATCGGGAATGTTACGTCGGGTAGCAACGGTTACCACCTTTAATCCCTTTTCATAGTGCTCTTTGGGGAAAATTGATATTTTGCTGGCAATAATCACAATGGTGGACTTAGGACATTTCCTGGGATCCAGTCCCAAATCTCCTACCCCCCGGGATACCACAATACGAATATAAGCATCCTGTAGATTATTAATAGCCACAGTTTTTAAGACCGCCGCCTCCAGCTCCTCTATGTTTAAATAAATCTCCAACATAATGGACTTGGCCGATTCATAGAGCCGAATTAGATGTTCCGTCAATTTAAAAACCCTGCCGTTATAAACCCTAATTCCCTCAAAAACACCATCCCCGTAAAGATATCCGTGGTCAAAAACAGATACTTTTGCTTCCTCCTGGGGCACTAAATTTCCATCAAGATAAATAAGCTCTTTCACCGTAACACCTCCGCATATTAATTTAACAAGTTTAAATAAAAAAATAAATAAATAAATAAACCTTTCGCCCAAATTGTAAGGGACGAAAGGTATACTTCCGCGGTACCACCCTTATCACCTTAAAATCAAGCTCTTAAGGCGCCTTGTTTTAACCTAAGATAACGGAATTACCGGCACCGCTTAATAGTAACTGCAAGGTTCAGCGGGCAGCTCCGGGGTGACTTCGAACCGGGGCGGGGATACCGGAATCTCAGCTGCATCCGGCTCTCTAGAATCCTTCACCTGTGGCCTACTTATCCCCATCATCACTTTTAATATTATGTGAATCAAGAGCGGGTATATAAAATATTTTTAAAAAATGCCTCTGCGTCAGCTTTAACTGACGCCAGAGGCCTTTTAGAAACAAATTTGTTTAATTATAACTAAAATCAGGTTTTTTGTCAACCGAAAAACCTGTTTAAAAAGGGCTTAAACGGGATAACCCACCACTGTTCCCTCCTGGTTTTTAACAGCCAAAGAAGGATCCACAGCTCCAATTTTATTAAGATCTAATTTCAGGTCTTTTTGGGTTTTATCCTCTTTCAACTCATCTTTTTTAGCCTGAGCCGCTGCCAGGGAAGGTTCCAGCCCTTTGCGCCTTTTAAAGAAAGGTTCCGCCACTTGAGGAAATATTGCGTAAGAGATAGCATCCTCTTCTTTTTCCATCAAATGCTTAATATTTTCTTTAGCCTTTTCCATCTCTGGTGGCAAAGTATTGGCAGGCCGTTGGGTGATAATCTCTTCATTTTTCAGAACTTTCTTCTGCAGGTCTGCATTCATGGGCGCTGGAGGCTGACCGTAAAGGCCTTTTAGATAATTCCTCACTTCTGTGGAAACCATCTTATACCGCTCTCCTAAAAGCACATTCACCACCGCCTGGGTCCCCACAATCTGACTGGAGGGAGTGACCAAAGGAGGAAAGCCCAAATCTTCTCTTACTCGGGGAACTTCCTCTAAAACCTTGGGCAGCAGATGGGTAGCATTTTGTTCCGCCAGCTGGGACACTAAATTGGAAATCATACCGCCGGGCACCTGGTAAAGCAGCACGTTGGTATCTACCCCCAGGGCAACTCCCGTGGGAATAGTATAATTATCTCTAATACCCTTAAAATATTCGCTGACCTCAAGCAGTAGTTCCTGGTTCAGGCCGGTATCAAAAGCAGTATCCTTCAACGCCGTGACAAAAGTATCTGTTGGCGGCTGAGAGGTTCCCAGGGAAAGAGGTGACGTTGCAGTATCCACCACATCTACTCCCGCCTCAATAGCTTTCAAGTATGCCATGGAGGCCATCCCACTGGTATAATGACAATGCAGCTGAATGGGAATATCTACCGCTTTTTTTAATTGACTCACCAACTCATAAGCATCATAAGGGGAAATTAATCCCGCCATATCCTTAATGCAGAAGGAATCTGCCCCCATCTCCGCCAGTCTTTTGGCAATATCCACAAAGTGAGGTATGTTATGAAACGGACTGATTGTGTAACTGACCGTAGCCTGAGCATGGAGGCCCACTCTTTTAGTAGCCTCCATCGCTTTTTCCATATTTCTAAGATCATTTAAAGCGTCAAAAATCCGTATTATATCCATACCACAATCAGCAGTATTTTGAACAAAAGCATCTACAACATCGTCAGCATAATGCCGGTAGCCTAACAAATTCTGTGCCCTAAGAAGCATCTGTATTTTCGTCTTCTTCAGGTATTTTCTTAAAACCCTCAAGCGATCCCAGGGATCTTCATCTAAAAAACGCATGCAGGTATCAAAGGTGGCCCCTCCCCATACTTCCAGGGAATGGTAACCAACTTCATCCATAACTTCTAAAATAGGGATCATCTCTTCAATTTTCATACGGGTAGCCATCAAGGACTGATGGGCGTCCCTTAAAGTAGTATCAGTAATTCCAACCTTTTTCTTTTCCTGTGTCATGTTTTTAATTTATCCCTCCCTCTATTTTTCGATAATTGTTTTCTCTGCCGGAAAAGCGAATGTTCTTAAATCAATTACAATACAAGAACTATCCTTACCGGCTTCACTAAAATTTTTTACCTAACTATTATTAGTATTACCCATTTTATAATGAAATGGCATTTTTTTAAAGTACTTTTTTCACAAATATCTCATAATGTAACTACAATATAATTTTTTGTTACTATTCACAAATACTTTATCCTAACTTAGGTTAAATAATTTGCAGCTTTTTTAAAGTATAAAAATAAGACAGGAGGGCCATCCTCCTGTCTTATTTTTATACTCCGTTTTCCCGTTGGTTTGGACTAATACTTTCGGGGCTAACCATTTCAGCGCCCCCGCTCTTTGCCGGAACCCGGGCCAGGGAAACAACACGATCCCCTGTATCTAACTTAATCAATGTAACTCCCTGGGCATAACGGCTAATCATGGAAATTTCACTAATCTGCTGCCGAATAATAATTCCGTTGGCAGTTATTAACATCAACTCATCTCCAGATTGTACCCCCCTGAAACCTACCAAAGGACCGGTGCGTGGGGTAACTTTCAAGGTGTATATTCCTTTGCCTCCCCTTTTCTGCAGCCGGTATTCCTCCACTGCGGTTCTCTTTCCAAAACCTTTTTCCGACACCACCAGTATATCCCGTTCCGGACAGACCACCTGCATTCCAATAACTAAATCTTCCGGGGAAAGAGTGATTCCTTTAACTCCCCGGGCAGCTCTCCCCATGGTCCTGACATCACTTTCCTGAAATCTTATACTCAAACCCCTAGTAGTAGCTAAAAGTATTTCCCGACTACCGTCGGTCATCCTTGCTCCGATCAGTTCATCATCACTTTCCAGGGTAAGAGCAATGAGCCCCCCCTTGCGGGCTCTTTGATATTCAATTAAGCGGGTCTTTTTAACATAACCTTTTTTGGTACCAAAGAATAAAAAGTCTTCTTTAGTAAATTTCCGTATAGGAATAACTGTGGTGATAAATTCACCCCTGTCCAGAGACAGCAGATTGATCATATTTGTTCCCTTGGCCTGCCTTCCCGCCTCAGGAATCTCGTATACTTTAAGACGATAAAGTTTTCCATGATTACTGATACACAACAGGTTGTGATGGGTAGAAGTGATGAATATTTGTTCTACAAAATCATCATCTTTGGTCCCCATTCCGGTAATTCCCCGGCCCCCTCTTCTTTGACTACGATAGGTAGTCAAAGGCAGCCGCTTTATATAACCCTGATGTGTAAGAGTGATCACTGCGTCCTCCACAGCAATTAAGTCTTCCACATGAAGTTCTTCCTCCCGAGGCATTATTTTCGTCCTCCGGGGGTCAGAAAATTTCTTCTTTACTTCTAGTAATTCAGTCCTAATAATCTGGAATATAAGCCTTTCATTATTTAAAACTTCCTGTAGGTAAGCAATCTTTTTAATCAGCTCCAGGTATTCTGCCTCCAGCTTTTCCCGTTCTAAACCGGTTAGCTTTTGTAAGCGCATGTCCAAAATAGCCTGAGCCTGTTTTTCCGTTAATTTAAAATTACTGATCAATCCTTTTCTGGCTTCATCCACCGTTTTGGACTGCCTGATTAGTTTAATCACTGCATCTAAATTGCTAAGAGCAATGCGCAGTCCCTCCAGGATATGAGCCCTGGCTTCTGCTTTCCGTAAATCAAACCTGGTACGCCGGGTTACAACCTCTTTTTGGTGTTTTAGATACTCTTTTAACACCTGCCTTAGAGAAAGCACCCGGGGCTGACCGTCTACCAGAGCCAGCATAATCACCCCAAAAGTCTGTTCCAGTTGGGTATATTTAAAAAGCTTATTTAAAATAACCTGAGGTATAACATCCTTCCTAAGGTCAATAATCACCCTCATGCCGGTGCGATCGGATTCATCCCCCAGATCTGTAATTCCCTCAATTTTTTTGGTTCTAACCAAATCAGCAATAGTTTCTACCAGACGGGCCTTGTTTACTTGATAGGGAAGTTCCGTCACCGTTATCCTGGTTTTATCCCCCTTCAGCGGCTCAATGGTAGTTTTAGCCCTCATTTTAATAATACCCCTACCGGTACGGTAAGCAGATTCAATGCCTCCTTGACCCAGAATCAAACCCCCGGTGGGAAAATCCGGGCCCTTAATAATCTTGGACAAAGCGGTTCCATCTACATCGGGATCATCGATTATGCTTATTAGACCATCTATTACCTCTCCCAAATTATGGGGTGGAATATTAGTAGCCATACCTACAGCAATTCCTGAAGATCCATTTACCAGTAGATTAGGAAATCTAGCGGGCAGCACAACCGGCTCCTCCAGGCTGTCATCAAAATTAGGCCGATAATCTATGGTATCCTTATCTATATCGATGAGCATCTGTTCTGCTATTTTAGCCATCCTAACCTCCGTATAACGCATGGCCGCAGCAGAATCACCATCCACGCTTCCGAAGTTACCGTGTCCATCCGCAAGAGGATATCGGGAAGAAAAATCCTGGGCCATTCTCACCATAGCTTCATAAACCGCAACATCTCCATGGGGATGGTATTTACCCAAAACTTCTCCCACCAGCCTGGCAGATTTTTTATGGGGCTTGTCAGGATTAAGGCCCAATTCATGCATAGCGTATAATATTCTACGATGCACCGGTTTTAGACCATCCCTGACATCCGGCAGTGCCCGGCTGACAATAACACTCATGGCGTAATCCATAAAAGAGTTTTTCACTTCATCCTGAATATTAATATTTACAATTTTTCCGTGGGTGTACTCATCCATTGACAATTTCTCCTATCAAAAGAAAATTTAAATGTCCAGATTTCGAACATCATGGGCATGCTCTTCTATAAACTGCCGACGGGGTTCTACCTTATCCCCCATCAATATAGAAAAAATGTTGTCTGCCTCAATGGCGTCCATCAAATTTACCTGCAGAATGGTCCGGGTTTCCGGATTCATGGTAGTATCCCACAACTGTATGGGATTCATCTCCCCCAGGCCTTTATAACGCTGCAGTGAATAACCATTTCTTCCCACCTTGTTATAAAAACCCTCCAGTTGATGATCGGTATAAAAATATTGTTCTTCTTTGCCTTTTTTCACCTTAAAAAGAGGTGGTTGAGCAATATAAATGTACCCCGCTTCAATAAGAGATTTCATATAACGATAAAAGAAAGTTAAAAGCAGTATACGTATATGAGAACCATCTACATCTGCATCGGTCATAATAATAATTTTATGGTACCGGGCTTTTTTTAAATCAAAATCCTCACTTATTCCGGTCCCCAGGGCTGTAATAATTGTCCTAATCTCATTGTTAGACAGAATCTTATCCAGCCTGGCTTTCTCTACATTCAAAATCTTACCCCTCAATGGAAGGATAGCCTGAAATCTCCGGTCCCTTCCCTGTTTTGCCGAACCACCCGCCGAATCCCCCTCCACCAGATACAGTTCACTGATAGAAGGATCCCTGGATGAACAGTCGGCCAGTTTTCCAGGAAGGTTAGTTATTTCTAATGCATTTTTCCGTCGTGTCAATTCCCGGGCTTTTTTAGCTGCTTCTCGGGCCCTATAAGCATATAATGATTTTTCTACAATCTTCTTAGCAATGGTTGGATTTTCTTCAAGATAGTGTCCCATTTCTTTATAGATTAAAGAATCAACAATACCCCTTACTTCCGGATTGCCAAGTTTTGTTTTAGTCTGACCTTCAAACTGTGGATCTCTTATTTTAACACTGATTACTGCGGCTATTCCTTCTCTAATATCCTCTCCCGACAGATTACTTTCACTGTCTTTTAGAAGATTGTATTTTCGTGCGTAATCATTAATCAAACGGGTTAAAGAAGATTTAAAGCCAAACTCGTGACTGCCTCCTTCATAGGTATGGATGTTATTGGCAAAGGAATAAATCAGCTCATTATAACCCGTATGGTATTGAATTGCCAGCTCCAGTTCACAATCCTTTAAAGTTCGGTTAAAATAAATGGGTTCTTTATGTACAACGTCCTTGGCACGGTTCAGATAACTAATAAAAGATTTTATTCCCCCTTCATAACAGAAAACCTCTTCTCTTACTTGTTCCTGTCGTTCATCCCGAAGAGTAACCTTAAGTCCTTTATTCAAAAAAGCTAGCTCTCTCAACCGTTGGGTTAAATAATCGAAATCAAAGATTACCTCTTCAAATATGTTACTATCCGCTAAAAAACTTATCCTGGTACCGTTTTCCGCAGTACTGCCGGTCTTTTTAAGTTTTGTAACAGGTTTACCCCTTTGATACTGCTGAGAATAAATTCCGCCATCTCTTTTAATCTCAACTTCCAAAAATTCCGACAGAGCATTTACCACCGACAATCCTACCCCATGCAAACCTCCAGAAACTTTATAACCCTCTCCACCAAACTTCCCACCGGCATGAAGCAGTGTCAAAACTACTTCTACGGCGGGAAGATTCATTTTAGGATGAATTTTTACCGGGATACCTCTTCCGTCATCTATAACGGTTATATAGTTTCCCTCTTGAATGATTACCATTATTTCTTTACAATAACCTGCTGAAGCTTCGTCCACACTATTATCCACAACCTCAAAAACCAGGTGGTGAAGTCCTTTCTTACCTGTTGAACCAATATACATGCCAGGCCTTTTACGCACCGCTTCTAAGCCTTCTAAAATCTGAATCTGATTTACATCATATCGATTGTTTTCATTAGACATTTTATGCAGCCTCCCTTCTTTAAAAAAACTTTGCTATTTTGAAATTAATGCTACCCTCTTTTTTAAAGTGGTAGGTGCAATAGAAGAATAATAAATTTTATCGGCAGTAACAATAAATGACTTGGCCTCTTCCTTATCAGAGGTAACTACAACGTTTTTTATTTCTTTTGATTGAAGGAATTCCTTAGTACTGCTGCAGGAAATTAAATTTAAATTAAATATTCCTAAAATATCCGCTAAAGGCACCACATAAGAATTACCAATATGCAAATACATATTATTTCCTCCTGTTTAACATATTATTTTTTAATTAGACATACAGGGCATTTTTTTTGCATTTCTCCAGGATAAAAAAGAGCTCCACAATCCATACATTCATACCAGCCCTGTTCTTTTTTTAAAGAAGATTCTTTTGCAAATTTAATCATCATATTTTGAATTTTCTCTTTAAAATAAATATCTTTCAGCTCTTTTACCGTCTCTTCAATTTTTATTGTTTCCTCCACAACTAAAGTAATATTATTATAATCCGGCTGTAGCTGAACCTCATTTTTATCGATTTCTTTTTTTTCAATCTTACTATGGGCCAAAGGACTCACTTTAAAATAAATATCTTTAATAAGAGCTTCTCCTATTTTATGATTTAACTTATTTAATAAGCTGGATTTAAAAAAACTTAAATGTTGTGACCAATGGGAATTTTTAACATATACAAAGAGGACGCCTCCTTTTATCTCCCCTAATCGAGTATGTTCCATAACCTGGGGCCCCGCAGCTTCTTCCCAATGACAGAGAGCCATTTCCTCTTTTATTCTTTTAGAAAAACCCATTTTATTTATAGTTTTTTTTAAACATAAATCTAATTTTTCCATTTACACTTTTATATCTCCCTGATTGATTCTAAACAACTTGACCGGTATATTAACATTTTTTAACCTCTGCTCATTCATGGTACCGGTAATAAATGTTTGAATTCCTTTTTTTATTTCTTGCACCAAAAAGCTTTTTCTGCTGTCATCCAATTCAGAAAAAACGTCATCCAATAAAAGTACTGGATATTCTCCACAGTTTCCTTTTACAATTTCTAAAATGGAAAGCTTAAGAGCTAGTATACAGGTTCTCTGCTGACCCTGAGAAGCGTAATTTTTAGCTGATTTTTGATCTATAAAAATGTTTAAATCATCTCTATGTGGACCTATTAAAGTAAATCGGCTTCTTAACTCTTCATTTCTTAATTTTTTTAATTGTTGACTAAAAAAAAATTTTATTTCTTCAATATTGGAAATGTCCTGTAAATCCAAAGATGAAGAATAATCTAGTTTTATATTTTCCCGGTTATTTGTAAGTCTTCTGTAAATTAGACGAGATAAAATAGATATCTGGTGAACCATTTCTAATCTTTTTTTCAATAACAATGATCCTTTATGAATTAACTGCTCATCCCAAAGAGATAAATTCTCTTCTTTTTTATTCCAATTCATATCTAATTTTAACACTTTATTACGCTGGCGTAAAATTTTATAATAATCACTTAAATTTTTTGAATAAACAGAAGAAATTTGGCTAATTTCTCTATCTAAGAAATCCCTTCTTCCTGAAGGCGAACCTTTTATTAAAGTTAAATCATCCGGTGAAAAAATAACTGTTTTAAAATCCTCTGGGATTTTCTTTTGTTCTAAACCGTTAATTTTTATTTTCTTTCTACCTTCATAAGAATTCATAATCATAAGATTATAATTTCCATTTATTGTATTTAAGTCTGCGGAAATATTAAAAAAAGTCTGGTCCCATCGAATCAGCTCTTGATCTTTAAATGTTCGATTTGATTTACCACCAGATAGGTAATAAATAGCTTCCAGTAAATTAGTTTTACCCTGTGCATTATGCCCTAAAAAAATGTTTATATTTGAATCAAAATCAACAACATTTTTTACATAATTTCTAAAATTAATTATTTTTAACCTTTTTATTTGCAAAGGGAAAAACCCCCTGTATATCTAGCTTTTAATAGGTAAAACCAGATAAAGATATGTATCCTGCTGTTCAATGATATTGATTATACAGGGTCCATTGGATTTATTAAAATTTAATTCAATTTTATCCTCTGTTATAATTTTTAAGGGATCAATTAAAAATTTTGAATTCAAATAAATAACTACATCTTCTCCTTTTTTTTCTATTTCCAATTCTTCTTCAACACTTCCCACTTCAGAATTGGCTTTAAAGACTGCTTTTTTTTCACATATTTCAAGTTTAATAATAAAACTGTTTTCTTGAGAAATTAATAAGACCCGCTGCAAACAGTCTAAAAGTGCATTCTTTGAAACAAATACAGATGTACTAAATTCTTTAGGAATAACTCTTTCTACATTGGGATATTTTTCTTCTAAGAGTTTTGAAAAAAATAAGAAATTATCCACTTTAAAAATTATCTGATTATTTTTATCCAATTTAATATTGATATTTTCCTCTGTAAATTTAAACCTAATTAGTTCGTTTAACACTTTTACCGGAACAATAAAATTTGTTTCAATATTTCTCTGATTTTCTATTTTACCTTTTTTAAGGGAAACACGGAAGGAATCTGAGGAAATCAAGGTAAGTTGATTTTCTTTGATAGAAAAATGAATACCGGTTAATGCTGTTTTTCCTTCATCTCCAGAAACACAAAAAAGTGTATGTTTTATCATTTCTTTAAAAAGGTGAGTATTAATAGTCCAATCAAAATCTATATCTAAGTCAGGTAGTTGAGGAAAATCCAGTGGATCTAAGCCTTTTAGTTGAAAATTTACATTATTACAGCTTATTAAAGCGTTAAAAGTATCGTTTACCTCTACGTTGATAACTGAGTCGTTTATTAATCTAACTATCTCTGCTAATTTTGAAGGAAGAACTACAGCACCTTCTCTTTCAGTTTTAACCGGTAAGCTGCAGCGGATACCGGCTTCTAAATTAGTTGCTGATAATTCAAGCTTATCTCCTATACAAGTAATATAAATTCCCTCTAAAGAAGGGATTGTACTGCGCTGTGGAATAATCTTTATGCATGCTTGAAGATAAAAAACTAATTCTGATTGGTTTCCAGAAAATTTCATATTTCCTCCTTATTTTTGGCATAAAACTGTTCTATTATGTATATAATAATAAATTAAAAAGACAGTAATAGTAATAATACCTGTGGATTAGTGGAAAAAACAAATTTAATCAGCTATATACTGAATTTAAGATGTGATTTAAAAAGTGTATAAAAGTCCTTTGAAAAAAAGATATACACAGGGTAATATAAAAAAATATGATTTATAAAATTTTTTGTGTATAAACCAAAATTCATACACAGGTTAATCATAGTTTTTTAACTTTTTGGGTGAGATCCATAATAACTTTGTTTAATTCTTGATCTTCAGATAATTCTTTTACTATTTTTTGATGAGCATGCATTACTGTCGTATGATCTCGTCCTCCAAAATCTCCACCTATTTTGGGAAGAGAAAAATCTGTAAGTTCACGACAAAGGTACATGGCTATCTGTCTTGGATAGGTAACATGTCTGGTTCTTTTTTTTGACTTTAAATCTTCCGTTTTAATTTTAAAATAATCAGCAGTAATTTTTTGAATATGTTCTATATCTAATATTTTTTGTCTTTTTAAAGAAAGAATATCTTTTAAAGCATTTTTAGCAACTTCCAAATCAATTTTTTGACCGGTAAGGGAAGAGTAGGCTACAACTCTTATAAGGGCTCCTTCAATTTCTCTAATGTTTGTGCTGATTACTGTAGCTATATAAGAAACTACGTCATTTGGAAGTTTATAGTTTTCTAAACTTGCTTTTTTTCTAATGATTGCTATTCTAGTTTCTAAGTCAGGAGGTTGAATATCAGTAATTAGGCCCCATTCAAATCGGGAACGTAGTCTGTCCTCCAGGGTAGGAATATCTTTGGGAGGGCGATCGCTGGAAATAGCAATCTGTTTATTATTTTCATGAAGTGCATTAAATGTATGGAAAAACTCTTCTTGAGTTTGTTCCTTTCCTGCTAAAAATTGAATATCGTCAATTAAAAGAATATCTACATTTCTATATTTGTTACGAAACTCTAAAGTACGATTATCTCGAATAGCATTAATAAATTCATTAGTAAATTTTTCTGAGGTAATATAGACAACAACAGTGTTGGGTTTACTTTCTAGTACAAAGTGTCCGATAGCATGTAAAAGATGGGTTTTACCTAATCCAACACCTCCGTACACAAAAAGAGGATTATATGCTTTAGCTGGACATTCAGCAACAGCCAGGGAAGCGGCATGGGCAAAACGATTACCCGTCCCTATTACATATGAATCAAAGGTATATTTTGCATTTAACCAGGTTTTATTACTTTGAAATTGACGATTTGAAAGATTTTTTTGAAAATTATTTTCTTCAGCTTGTGGTTGGTTATCTTTTTCCGTATCTATTACTAACTTAACAGAATAAGTCAAATCAGTTAATGTGTTAATAACAGAATTAATAAGGCTTATATATCGGGTTTCTATAAAATTTTTTGAAAAATCATTGGGAACACTGATAAAAAAAACATTGTCTTGTATAGCCAAGGGTTTAATGGGTTTGATCCAGGTTTCAAAACTGGGTTTATTGAGTTTTTTTTCTATATCTTGAAGTGTTTGCTGCCATATTATGTTAACATCATCTTGCATTTAAAAACCTCCCGTATTTATTAAAAAAATGAAATATATAAACAAAGTTATACACAGCTTATACACACCTGTGGATAATTTATAAAATATCATATAGAATATGATAACAAAATTTACAAGTTTACACAACTAAAATAATTTATAAATAAAGTCAAAAAAACAAGGTAGTCATGGTGTTTTCTGGACTTGACAGGGTGAAAATAAATAATATATAATTGCTTTAGCATTTCAGGGGCATTATAAAAATTTAAGGAGGTGTGGATTGTT